>NZ_BAAANJ010000005.1:0-274922 GCF_039529735.1 Agromyces neolithicus | reverse complement strand
ACCCGGTCAGCCATGCGCGACCCCGAAACCGCCCGGCGCCTCGCCGGACTTTGAGAAGGCCGTGGCTCGTTGACATGCTGCACGGGCGGATATACCGTGCAACGATCACATAGATCATAAATCATTTACGAGCTACGCCCACCAGGCACCGATCTTGATGTGTGCCGATGGTCAAGAGGAGCGCCATGACGGGCCGTCCCGACTCTGAAACCACAGACTTCCTCGTGCTCGGCGGGGGGACATCCGGATGCGTCGTCGCTGCCCGCCTCCTCGCAGCTGGACATCGCGTCACGCTGATCGAGGCCGGCCCCGACTACGGGTCACTGATCGACGGCAGCTGGCCGCGAGAACTGCTCGACGCCGCCGCGCTTCCTCTCGACAGCCACGACTGGGGGTATTGCGGTGTCGGCGCCGGCGGACAGCCGCTGAGATATGAACGAGCACGTGTGCTCGGCGGATGCTCCGCACACAACGGCTGCACCCAAACGGCCGGGTGGGCCGGTGACTACGACGAATGGGCCGCACAGGGCTCCGTGGGCTGGGATGCGGCGAGCCTGTCGGAGGACTTCGAGCATGCGATGGACGCTCTGCGTCTTCGCTTCTACAGCGAAGAGGAGATCCAGCCGTTCCATCGAGCGTTTATCGACAGTAGCGTCGACGCGGGCCTGAATTATCAGCACGACCTGCACCAGCTCGACGGCGCACAGGGAGTCGGCTGCGCGCCGGTCAACGTCGTCGACGGGATGCGCATGAACACCGCCTTCGCGTTTCTCGACGCCTGGCGCTCCTCACCCGAACTCACCGTCATCGACCGCGCGCACGTCGAGACCGTGTTGATCCAAGGAGGCACGGTGGCAGCGGTGGGCGCGCGCTATCGCCGCGACGGCCAGTTGCACGTGGCCCGTGCCGACCGCGTCGTTCTGTGCGCGGGAGCGTACGGGTCGCCAGAGATCCTCCTTCGATCGGGCATCGGCCCCGCCGGGCACCTATCGGACCTCGGAATACCGAACGCGGTGCACCTGCCCGGTGTCGGCGAGAACCTGCAGGAGCACCCCGCGGTGCACCTGGAGTACGCTGGATCCGCCGAACTCGCGAGTGCTCTCGCCGATTTCGCTGCGACGCAGTGGCTGCCCGAAGAGCAGACCGTCGTCAAACTGCGCTCGCCGCACGCCGACGGCCCGTTCGACTTGCACGTGTATCCGTGGATCGAGCCAGACGCCGACCTCGAACACGGCTGGCGTGCGGTGTTCCCGGTGAGTCAACTGCGTCCTCGTTCTCGTGGCACGGTTCGCTTGCGAAGCGCCGACCCGGATGCAGCCGCCGTCGTCGATCCCGGCTTCTTGAGCGACCCCGGGGCTGCCGATCTCGGCTCCTTGCGGTTCGGGCTCAACTGGATCACGACGAACATCGTCGAGGGCACAATGAGCAGGTTTCTCGGCCACGCCTTGCATGATCTGGCGCAGTACAGGGATTCCGAGGTCGATGAATGGATTCGGCGGCACCACACGCACTACTGGCATCCGGCCGGATCGTGCCGCATGGGCGCCGAGACTGACCCGATGAGTGTGGTTCGGCATGACGGAAGCGTCATCGGCGTCGAGGGTCTCACGATCGCCGATGCATCCATCTTCCCCGACATCCCCCGCGCGACGCCGGCGCTGCCGGTCGTCGTCGTCGCAGAGCGCATCGCACGGTTCTTGCTGGACGGGCATCGGTGACGTGGCCGGCTTGATTCGGGACCGCTTCCGGCCCAGCGTTGCGGCGCGGCTGCTCCGCATCGGGCAGAGTAGGGCCGACGGACGCGGAGCGGCGGTCAACCTATTGCTGCCGGTGAGGGTGAAACGGTTCCACGCGAACGGGTGCGTCATCGGCCGAGCTGGATGACCCGGCGTTCAGGCCGCCCCCCGGCGATGAGCGCCGTGTCATCGCGAGATAAGCCGCACCGCTGAGCGCGCCGGCGATCAGGAAGCTGCCGTCGACTCCGCCGGTGAGGTCGAGCAGCGGCCCCCGGTACAGGACGGTGTCGACCCCGAGCAGGCCGACACCCGCTCCGATGATCCATGCGAAGGCCGCCTGCATGCTCCATCCGCCGCGGTACCAATAGATTCCACCACGCGCACGGCGGTTGTACACCTGCAGGGCGTCGACGTCGTAACGTCCTTTGCGATCCGCATGACCGATCAACGTGATCACCGCCCATGGGGTACCGAGAACGGTGAGCATGAGCACGAACGCGGTGATCGCGTCCTCGGCATTCCAGACGAAGTGCCCCATGAACACGAGCACGACCGCAACAGCGGCCACGGCTGCTGTCGCCGTCGTACGACGAAGACGCGGCACGATGGCGTCGAGATCGAGACCCATGTCGTAGACGAGCATGCTCGAGTTGCCCAGCGTGCCGAACAGTCCGCTGAACGCAAGCGGAATCAGGAACCAGATCGGTGCAGTGTTCACCAGGGAGGTCACATAGTCCTCGGATGCCCGAGCGGCCAATGCGGTGAACGTCCCGAAGAGTTGCGGTATGAACAGCCCGAAGAACAAGCCGAGCCCGGTCGCGCGGAGCACTTTGTTCGGGGAGACCAGACGAGGCGAAATGTAGCGCGTGAAATCACCGAGCACGGTCATATAGGCGACGGGACCACTGACGCCGACCGCGACGACGGCGAGCGCCCAGGTCTGCCAGAATCCACCGGCCGCGTACTCGGAGACGATCGCCTCCGTGGTGAAGGTACCCGCGTACGCGATGACGCCGAGCGCCATCAGCGCCAGCGTGCCGATCACGACCCACCGGTTGAGCTTGACGACGAAGCGATAGCCCACGATCGCGATGACGATCGTCATCGCCGCCATCGCGGCGTACACGATGGCGTACGTCCAGCCCGTGTCGGGAACTCCCATGAACCGGTCGAGGAGTCCGACGACGAGGCCACCGCCCGTCCAGACGATGAGGGCGGTATAACCGAGTGCGAGCAGCAACCCGATGCCGGAGCCGATGAGGCGCCCGCGAACGCCGAAGGTGGCGCCACTGCTCGTCGACAGATTGGTGCGAGTGTGCATCGAGATCACGGACAGGGGTGCCACCAGCAGGATTCCGATGAACGTGCCCACGGCCATCGCGGTGACACTAGCCCAGAAGTCGAGCCCGAACGCTACCGGTAGCCAGCCGAACAGAATCGTGCCGAATGACATGTTGGAGCCGACCAGGACCCCGACGACATCTCGGGGGCGCCCGATGCGTTCCGAATCGGGGATGGTGTCGACGCCGAAAGCCTCGATCACGTTCGACTTGCCGGACGCTTGTGCTGCGGTCATCGTTGACCCCTCGTTCAATTCATGCGTCGGAATATTCATAAGAAATCTATGAACTCAATGACAAATGCACGATACTCCCACCGGACAACGTCGTCAACGCCTTCGATCAACGGCAGCGAACAACGAAGGCCGCGACACCGTGTTCTGCGACGTCAGCTGACGGCGGGTGCGAGGGCGTGCACCTCGGCGTCGAAGAGCGCGTCGGCATCGAGCCCCATCGCCGCGAAGGCTCCGCCGAGCTCGAGGCTCACGAAGCCGTGCAACCGCGACCAGGTGCGCACGCCGTTCTGGAAATCCTGGGTGCCGCCGCTGCGCGCCTCGAGCACCTCGTCGTTCGTGTACTTCGCCTCGTCAGCCGGCGCGGCACGCTCGGCGAGGGCGCCGAGCAGGATGCCCATGAGCGATCGGGCCGCCTCGGCGAGCGGCGCGGCGTGGGCGTCGTATCCGGGCAGCGGCGGCTTGAACAGCAGTTCGTAACGGTGCGGCTGAGCCAGTGCCCAGTTTCGGTACGCGTACGCGAGTCGGCTGACGCGCTCGACCCGGTCGGCGGTGGGGGCGGCGTCGGCATCATGGGCGAGCGCATCACGCAGATCGACGTACGCGTCGACGATGAGCGTGCTCAACAGTTCGTCGCGGCCTGCAAAGTAGCGATAGAGGGCAGGCCCGGTGACAGCGAGCGACTTGGCGATCGCATTGAGCGAGATGGCCTGCGGCCCGCCGTCGGCGAGTTGCGCCAGTGCGGCGTCTTTCACCTCGTCGCGCACCTGGTCGCGGAAGCGCTCGCGCATCGGGTTACGGCGTGGCGCGTCGTCGGGCATCGGCACTCCCCTTCGTCGGCGTTCCGGGAGTTCAGACTACCGATTCCATCGAACGTTTGACATCGAGCTCATCATAACTAGTATTCACTCTAGTTAGATTATATAACTCAAATGCCACGCCGACCGTCCTGGAAGGAAGACGACCGTCATGACCGCTCCCACCCACCCACCGGGCCGCGCTCGCACCTGGAAGGCGCGCATCCCCTCGATCGTCCTCATCGTGCTCGCGATCGGCATCGCCGCCTACGCCGTACCGCGCTACCTCACGGGCAACCCCGACGACAGCGCAGTACCGCTCGGTCCCGATCCCATGCTGCACTACCTCGTGCTCACCGCACATGCCGCTCCGGCGGGCCTGGCCCTGATTCTCGGGCCGTTCCAATTCATCACCCCGCTTCGCACGCGCTTTCCACGCGCACACCGCGTCACCGGTCGCATCTACATGATCTGTATCGCCCTCGGCGCCATGGCGGGGCTCGTCGCAGCGACGATCTCGGTCGACGGCTTCTCGGCGCAGATCGCGTTCTACCTGCTCAACCTCGCGTGGCTCTACTCGCTCGCGCAGGGGTTCCGCCACATCCGGCGTGGCGAGGTGCGACTGCACCGCGTCTGGATGATCCGCAACTACGCCCTGACCTTCTCGGCCGTGACACTCCGGATCTTCCTCGTCATCGGCCTCATGCTCCGCCCCACCCTCGGGGTCGAGTTCACCGAGATCTACAGCGCCAGCGTCTGGGCTTCCATCTTCGTCAACGCCGTCGCGGCCGAATACTTCATCGTCACTCGCATCGTGACTCCCGCGCTGCGCCGCCGCCGGCCTCAGCCGTCAGGCCCTCGGGGCGCGTCCGTCCACGTACGCGTCGATCAGCTCGATCATCCTTCGGCCGTCGAAGACCTCACCGTGGCCGGGATACACGACCCGAACAGGTAGGCCGCGAAGCCGCATCATGCTGCGCACGTAGTCGGCGATGCTCGATCCGTGCAGCTCGTCGAGGAGCACGTCGTCGTAGAGCACGTCACCGCTGAAGAGGGTGCCGGTCTCAATATCGAACAGGCCGACGCTGCCGGGTGTGTGTCCGGGTAGGTGCAACACGCGGAACGTCGAGTCGCCGAGGTCGATGCGTTCGTCGTCGCTGAGGGGGTGGGTGATCGGAACGGCAGGCAGCGAATAGTCGTCGAGGTCGAACTCGGGCGAGGGCACGGCATCGAGCAGCAGGGCGGGCATATCGGGCTCGTCGAGACCGAGCAGTTCGGCGAGCTCTGGCCCGCGCAGTGACGCCGCGATCGGTGCGCCCGAGAGCTCGGCCCGGTGCATCCGAAAATCATCGAACTCGTGCGCGCCGCCCGCGTGATCGAGGTGGGCGTGGGTGACCACGAGTACCGGGTCGTTGGCGAAGAGCTCGGGTAGGTGCTCGCGCATCGAGGCGACGCCGAGTCCGGCGTCGACGACCAGGTCGCGGTCTCGTCCTCGGACGTGCCAGACGTTGGCACGCAGGAACTCGTGGACGTGCGGCTCGTCGATGCGGGTGATGGTGTCGGTGATGCGCTCGCTGCGATACCAGGTCGATGCGATCGGCAAGGTGTGCGTCACAGGGAGATCCGTTCCCGGTCGGCCGAGACCCGCGGCAGCTGCTGACCGTGCGGTGTCGGGGCGGCAGGCACACCGTGACTGGAGCCGAACGCGGGAATCGCCCGCAGCAGCCGTCGCGTGTACTCCTGCTGCGGAGACGAGAAGAGCACCTCGGTCTGCGCCACCTCGATCACACGCCCTGCGTGCATCACCGCCGCCCGATCGCAGAGGGCCCTGACGACCGAGAGATCGTGCGAGATGAAGATCAGGGTGAGACCGAGGTCATCCTTCAGATCGGCGAGCAGGTTGATGACCTTGGCCTGCGCCGAGACATCGAGGGCCGACACCGCTTCGTCGGCGATGAGCACCCGCGGCTCCACGGCGAGCGCGCGTGCGATCGCGACGCGTTGACGCTGGCCGCCCGACAGGTCGCGGGGAAGCGCGTCGAGCACCCGACGAGGTAGTCCGACCATGTCCATGAGCTCGTTGAGCCTGCCCTTGAGCTCAGTTCCCGATGCGACGTGGTGGTGCTCGATCAGCTCGCGGAGCACGGAGCGCACGCGAAGCCTGGGGTTCAGCGACGAGGCCGGGTCCTGGAAGACCATCTGCACGTGCTGCTGCAGCGCCGGTCGCCGCGGGGTCGACACGATCTCGCCATCGATGGCGACGCTGCCGCTCGACGGCGTCGCGAGACCGATGATCACGTTGGCGGTCGTCGACTTGCCGCAACCCGACTCGCCGACAAGACCGAACGACTCCCCCTGTTCGATGTGAAGGGTGATCCCGTCGAGTGCGCGACGCAACTCGCGCCGGCCACCCTTCGCACCGGGCACGGGATACTCGACGACGATGTCATCGAGCGCGATCTCGGTGGTCATGACGCGATCTCCACTAGCTCTCGATCTCTCAGGCAGGCGCTCGCATGGTCGTCGGCCACGCCGACGAGGGGCGGTCGTGAGACGGTGCACGCCTCGACGGCGAACCTGCAGCGCGGAGCGAAGCGGCAACCCTCTGGCCACATGCCTGCGGCCGGCGGGGCGCCGGGGATGGTCGGCAACCGGTCGAGTCGTCGGTCGGTCGCCGGCATCGATTCCACCAGGGCGCGCGTGTACGGATGCCGCGGATGCGCGATCACCGTATCGGTCGCGGCCTCCTCGACGATCGTCCCCGCGTACATGACGGCCGTTCGATCGGCGATCCTCGCGATCACCCCCAGGTCGTGGCTGACGAAGACGACCGCGAGTCCGCGTTCTCGTCGTAGGCGCTCGAGCAGCCCGAGGATCTGGTCTTGGATCGTGGCGTCGAGCGCGGTCGTCGGTTCATCGCACAGCAGCAGTCGCGGCTCGACCGAGAGCGCCATCGCGATCATGACCCGCTGCCGCTGCCCGCCTGAGAGCTGGTGCGGCCACGCTCTGAGGCGCTGCTCGGGCTCGGGGATGCCGACCTCGGTCAGCAGGCCGAGCGCCAGCCGCGCTGCGTCTCGCTTTGAGAGCCCGCGCGCCCGTGCACCCGCAGCGACGAGGTCGCCGATTCGCATGCTCGGGTTCAGCGAACTCATCGGCTCCTGGAAGACCATCGAGACGCCGTTGCCTCGCAATCCGCGCGGATCGCGATCGGTCAGGACACCCGAGTCATCGGCCATGCGGATGCGACCACCCGTGCGTTGCACGGCCGTCGGGAAGAGGTCGAGGATGGACCGAAGCGTCAGGCTCTTGCCCGACCCGGACTCGCCGACCAGGCCGAGGCACTCGCCGGGCGCGACGCTGAACGAGACGTCGTCGACGAGCGGAACGGCGCCGTCGGCGGTGGCGACGGTCAGGTGCGAGACCTCGAGCAGTGGTTGAGTGGTCATGACTGTTTGAGCCGATCGTCGAGGCCGTCGCCGATGAGTGCGAGGCCGACCGCAAGGGTGGCGATTGCGGCGCCTGGCGCCACGATCAACCACCAGTTGGTGTTGATGTACCCTCGTGCGGAGCTGATCATCGCGCCCCACTCTGGAGTGTCCAACGGGATGCCCACTCCGAGGAAGGCGAGCGTCGAGACGGCGACGATCGCCAACCCGATGTCGACGAACACGTAGACGAAGGTCTGGTTCATCGCGTTCGGCAGCACGTGCCCGACGATCACCCTCCTGCGGGGCAGCCCACCCGTCTCGGCGGCTCGCACGTAGTCCAACGATCGCACTCGCCGGACCTCGGTTCGCATGAGACGCGCGTAGACGACCCAGGAGATCAGGGCGAAACCGATGATGATCGGCAACTCGCCCGGGCCCAGGAACCAGAAGCCCTCCCCCGGGCCGACGAGCCCAACGAGCGCGAGGAAGAAGATGAACAGGGGGAAGGCGACGATCACGTCGGAGAACCGCATGATCGACGAGTCCACCACGCGATTGCCGAAGCCGGCGGCGATTCCGATGAGGGTTCCGAGGATGGCCGGGATGACCGCGCCGAGAATGCCGACACGCAGGTCGACCTGTGCCGCGAAGACGAGGCGGGTCCACACATCGCGCCCGAGGCTGTCGGTGCCGAGCCAGTGCTGCGCCGACGGCGCGGCGAGCCGATTTGCGAGGTCTTGGGCCTGCGGGTCGCCCAGCGTGATCCACGGCGCGAAGAGCGCGGCGAGCACGAAGACGGTCACGATCGTCGAACCGACGATGAGCTTGCCGGTGCCGCGCTTGAGCCCGCTGCGGGGTACGCCGTCAGTCGCGGCGGCGGTCGCCGGCGCCGGCGAGGCGGTGCTGACGTCGATCATGATTGCGCTCCTCGTGGGTCGAGGGCGTCGGAAAGCAGTTCGCCCGCCAGGTTCGCGACGACGACACCCACCGCGAAGAGCAGGGTGATGCCCTGCACGACGTAGACGTCCTGCGTGGTACTCGCGGTGATCAGCGCACTGCCGAGCCCACCGATGTCGAAGGTCCACTCGAGGATGACGACCCCGAAGAACAGGTACGCCGTGTTCAGTGCGAGCAGCGTCACGACCGGACCGGCGGCGTTGCGGATGACGTGGTCGACGAACAGCGTGCGGCCACGGATGCCGAGCGAGCGGGCGACGGCGACGTACTCGGAGTCGAGCACGTCGATCAGGCTCGAGCGCAGGCTCCGCGCGAGGATGGGCGTGAGCGCGATGGCTCCCGCGATCGAGGGCAGCACGAGCGAGGCGAACAACTCCCCCGGCGAATCGCCGAGCCCACCGACGGGAAACCAGCCCGTGGGTATCGCGATGAATCGCAACAACAGGAACCCGACCCAGAAGGTGGGCAGGAACAGGCTCAGCAGCAACACCAGCCGCAGGCCGTGGTCGAAGCCGCCGTCGCGCTTCATCGCGGCGACCCAGGCGATGCCGATCGCGCTCACGACCGAGACCACGAGGGTGCCCGCGAGCAGCCAGAACGTGGGGCCGATGCCCTGGGCGATGATCTCGGTCACCGGTCGGCCGTTCACCGAAGTGCCGAGATCTCCGCGAAGGAGGCGCCCGAGATATTCGAGGTACTGCTCGGGCAGGCTTCGATCGAGACCGAGTTCCTGCCGGAGTGCTTCGACGGATTCCTCGGACGCGCGCGGGCCCAGCCGCAGTCGCGCGGCATCGCCCGGGGCGACCTGAGTGAGGACGAACACGGCAAGGGTCACCGCGAGCAGCACGACGATGAGCTGTCCGACGCGATTCGCGATGGATCGGATGTAGATCATTGGTTCCTCTTCATGTCCACAGTGACATGCATCGCGTCAGCGCGTGAGGGTGACGTCCTCGACGTACCACGCCTTGTACGGGTTCGGCACGAAGCCCTCCACCCGCTCGGACACGGCGTAGATGACGTCGGGCACGCCCAGGGGCACGAGCGGCGTGTGCTCGAAGGCCCATGCCTCGAAGCCGGCCGTCGCGGCCTGCGTCGCCTGCTCGTCGGTTGCAGCGGTGAGCGCGGCGATGGCGTCGTTCGCGGCGGTGGGGTCGCTTCCCGTGAACAGGATGCCGGTCGCGGCGAGGAACCCGAGGGGATCCACCGCACTGGGTGCCAGCGCGTTGTAGACGATCGGGGCCACCGAGTAGTCGCCGTTCTCCAATTTCTCGATGAATGCCGACTCCGGCACGGCGGCGAGCTCGACGTCGATACCCGCCTCGGCGAGCATCGGCACCAGCGCCTGGGCGGCGAGCTTCTCGGGCCCGACCTCGCTCGGCACCGTCATGGTGATGGTCTGGCCGTCATAGCCCGAGGCTTCGACGAGTTCCGTCGCGGCTGCGACATCCGTCGTCGGCCAGTCGCATTCCTCGCAGGCGGCGACGCCGGGCACCACCTGGGGCAGCACGCTCGTGGCGGCGACGGCGAGGTCTGCGAAACCACCGGCGAGCAGGGCCTCGTGGTCGATCGCGAGGTTGATCGCACGACGCAGTTGCGGGTCGTCGAGCGGCGCGACCTGTGTGTTCAGCATCAGCACGACGACGCCCGCCGAGGTCGTCGACTGCAGCCGGCTCGGGTCGTACTGGCCGGCCGAGTCGAGTTGCACGTCGTTCACGACGTCGACCTTGCCGCTCTGGAATTGCAGCAGCTGCTGTGCGGCGTCGGCGACCATGACGTACTCCACGATCTGCGGCAGGTCACTGCCGTCTCCCGCGAAGTGCTCATTGCGCTCGAGGGTGATCGACTGACCCACATCCTCACTCGCGATCCGGTAGGCGCCCGCTGACACCGGCTTCTTCCAGAACGTCGCCGCATCCACTCCGCCGAGGTCTTCGGGCACGACCGCGGCGTTCGCGGTCGCCAGGATGCCGAGCAGTGCATGGTCGGGGGCGGTCAGGGTGAACACGACGGTCTGCTCGTCGGGGGCGTCGACCGAGGCGATCGACGAGAAGTACGAGCCGTACAACTCTCCGGCGGCCCACAGCCCCTCGGAGTATGCGACGTCGGCCGAGGTGACCGGGTCGCCGTTGCTGAACGTCGCAGCGGGGTCGAGATGGAAGGTGATGGTCTTCGCCGTGTCGTCGAACTCGTACGACTCGGCGAGGCCCGGTTCGATCGCGGACCCATCGGGCGAGGTCGAGAGCAGCGAGGCGAAGACCTGCGGGTACACGGCGAAACTCTGGGTCGTCAGGGCCTCCTGCGGGTTCCATGTGTCGATCGGACCGTTCAGGGCGATCGTGATCGTGCCCTCGTCTTGCGACGCGGTCGATTGACCGACACAGGCGGTCAGCAGCGCGGCGGACATGAGCATGGAAGCGGCAGCGACGGGGATTCTCAACTTCATTGATGAGCCTTTGTGATCGCATCGGACGGGTGTGACGAGAATCGGGTGGGTTCTCGGCTTCGTAATTTTCTTACTGAAATCGAACTATACGCCTTTTCTGGCATTGTAGGTAGCGATGGTGTTGCACTGGCCCGCGGTAGCGCCGGGCTTCGAGCTTCATCGCCGGACGCGGTCGGGGATCTCCTCGGTGAAGGCATGGACGATTCCGACGTACGCGGTGGCGCGCGAACTCCAGGCCCGGAGGTCAGTGCGCTCGGGCACCTCGGGGTCGGTCCGCGATCGCAGCAGGTAGCCGACCTCGAGCGCCTCTGTCGCCCAGATCAGGTCTTCGACCGTGCGACCCTCACGCAGGCGCCGGCCGGCGTAGCGCAGCACGTTGTGCAGGAGTTCGGACAGCGACGCGACATAGCGACGGTTGGCTTCGCGTTGCGCGTCCTTCACCATCTGTGCCGGCGCCAGCGCCCCGAGCCCGAGGGCGAGGAACATCTCGGACGTCTCGCGGCTCAGCCGGAAGTCGAGGTCGCTGATGCGACGCAGGATCTCATCAGCCGGCGCCCCGTCGGAAACCAGCTGGAAGGCGAGCGCCTCGATCTCAGCCGAACCGGGCGTCGCGATGCGCTCCATGACGTGCGCGAGCAGTTCCCGCTGGAACTCGGCCTGATCCGACCAGATCTGGTAGAAGGCGCCCGTCGTCATCGGCCTCCCGGTCGACGCGGACTCCCCATCGTTCACCTCGACGAGCACGTCCCTGATGCGCACGTCCGCGAGGGCGTTGTGGGTTTCGTCGGCCGCCTCGGAGACCCGTCGCACCGCGACGCGGGTCGCCGCATCGAGCAGCAGGGCGCGCGTCTCTTCGCGAGGGCGGTGTCGACGCCGGGGCTTCGTGCCCCCGCTCGACGTCGGGGGCTGTTCCGCCAGAGGCGGCGTACTGGTTGTGCTGGACTCGGCCATGCGTTGAGTGTAGCGTCAGCTCAGAACTTCGTAACGTACTTACGAATAGATTGGATTCGAAGTGATATCAGCAACGTCGCCCGGGGCCGCGTCCGCCGCCATCGCGTCGCTGCGCTTCGTGCACAGCGCAGATCTCTCGCCCGACGGCGGGCAGGTGGTCTGGTGCCGCAGCCGCCTCGAGGGTGACGAGGAAGTGATCGACCTGCTCCTCACGCAGGTCGATCCCACCGGTTCCGAGGTGCTCGTGTCGACCGGCCGCTCGACCGATCCCGAATTCTCGCCCGACGGGCGATCGGTCGCGTTCCTGCACGGCGACGCCGAGACCGCGCATGTGGCGGTCATCGACCTCGAGACCCGCAACCTCGCCATGCTGACCTCGATGCCCCAAGGCGTGGCCGGCCGGCCACGCTGGAGCCCCGACGGTCGCAAGATCGCGTTCACGGTCGGTCCCGAGTCGGTCGACCGATCGGTGCCCTACCGGGTGACCCGAGCACTCGGCTGGCTCGACGGGGTCGGGTTGGTCGAGGACGCGATCAACGACATCCACGTGCTCGACGTGGCGACGCACGAGATCACCCGGCTCACTCATGACGACAGCCTGCTCGGCACGCCCGAGTGGCACCCCGACTCTGCGAGCCTGTCATATATCGCCGAATCCGGCGCCGACGACTGGCAGCACCACGGGCGGGTGCGCACCGTCGATCTGAGCGGCAGCGGGCGCGAGATCGCGCGGCTCGATGAGGTCTTCTCGATCGCGGTCGCCGGTGAGGGTGCAGGCGGGCGCGGGCGGATCGTGGCGACCACGGCCGGCCCGAGCCTGTTGGGCGACGACCTCAGGGGCCGGCTCTTCACGATCGGCGACGACGGTGCGGTCACGATCCGCTCGGGCGACCTCGATATCAACGGCGATGTCATCGCCGACCTCCCGATCCCGTTCACCGATCAGAAGTCGCTGATCCTCGTGCACCGTGGTGATGCGCTGGTGCGCGTGCAGGTCGGGGATCGGCTCGAGATCCATCGCATCGCACTCGGCGGTGGAACCTCTACTAGCCTCGAGGTCGGCGGCCCCGGTTCGGTGTATCCGATCGCGGTGCGCGGTGATCGCCTGCTCTACGCCCGCGGCGATCTGCTGAAGGCGCCCGACTTCTGGGTGCGCGACATGGTGAGCGGCGCCGACACCCGCATCACCTATACGGCCGACGACAACGCCGCGCGACTGACGTCTCTGCGGGTCGAGCGCCTGACGGCGAGGTCGCCGGGTGGGCCCGAGGTGCAGGCGGTGTTCGTGTCTCCCATTGACGCTGCCAGTCCGCTGCCGACCGTGCTGCTCATTCATGGCGGCCCCGAATCGGCGTTCGGCGAGGCACTCTTCCTCGACGCACAGTTGCTCTGCGAGGCGGGATTCGGGGTGCTCATGGCGAACCCGCGCGGTTCACGCGGGTATGGAGACGAGTTCCTCGCCTCCATCCGTGGGGACTGGGGCGGTATTGACGCAGCCGACCTCCTGGCGGCCGTCGACGAGGCCGTGGACCGTGGACTGGCGGACCCTGACCGGCTCGGGGTCTCGGGGCTGTCGTACGGGGGTTACATGACGACGTGGCTGATCGGCCAGACCGACCGCTTCCGCGCCGCTGTGGCCGAGAACCCGGTGACCAACCTCGTCAGCATCTACGGGACGAGTGACATCGGGCTCACCTTCGCCCCCCAGCTCACGGGCGGACCGATCTCGACGGCATTCGATCAGTACGTCGCGAGCTCGCCGGTCACGAACGCCGAACAGGTGACCACGCCGACCTTGCTCATCGTCTCCGACGAAGACCACCGTTGCCCTCCCGAGCAGTCGTTCCAGTTCTACTCGCGACTGCGCAGCACCGGCTGCACGGCGGAACTCCTGATCCTTCCCGGCGCATCGCACGCGGGTGCGGTGAACGAGAGCCCGGTCGTTCGTCGGGCGCAGAACGACGCCCTGGTCGAATGGATGACCCGCCATCTGCTCGCCGAGACGCGCCGGCTCCGGGGCGAAGACGCAGCGGAGGCTCGACGATGACCGCGGCCGGGTCGTGGTCGTCACCGACGCAGCTCTTCATCGACGGCGTGTTCGTCGACGCCGAAGGCGGTGCGACATTCGAGACGGTCGCGCCCTCGACGGGTGAAGTCATCGCTGCGGTCGCCTCTGGATCGGAACGCGACATCGATCGTGCCGTGTCGGCCGCCCGCCGCGCCTTCGACTCGGGCATCTGGAGTCGTTCGACCCCCCAGGACCGCAAGGAACGACTGCTCGCGTTGGCCGACCTGATCGAGTCGAACGCCGAGGATCTGGCGTACCTCGACGCTATCGAGGCGGGCAAGCCCATCGTGGACTGCGAGGACGGCGATCTTCCCGACGTCGTGGCGACGTTCCGCTGGTTCGCCCAGGCGGTCGACAAGGTGTACGGACGCGTCGCGCCATCCGGCCATGACCATCTGGCGCTCATCGTGCGCGAACCCGCCGGCGTGGTCGGCACCGTCGTCCCCTGGAACTTCCCGCTCGCGACGCTCGCGATGAAGGTCGCCCCGGCCTTGGCAGCGGGCAACTCGGTCGTCGTGAAGCCGGCCGAGCTGGCCAGCCTGAGTGCTTTGCGACTGGCCGAGCTGTCGCTCGAGGCCGGGATCCCGGCCGGAGTGCTTAACGTGGTCCCCGGCCTCGGCGGCGTTGCCGGGCGGGCGCTCGGACTCCACTCCGATGTCGACGTCATCTCATTCACCGGCTCGACGGCGATTGGTCGCGAGTTCCTCCGCTATTCCGCGGACAGCAATCTCAAGAAGGTCGTGCTCGAACTGGGCGGGAAGAGCCCGCAGATCGTCACCCACAGCGTCCGCGACGAACTCGATGCGATAGCAGAAGATCTCGCAGCCGCCGCGTTCTGGAACGCGGGCCAGAACTGCACGGCCGGCTCTCGCATCCTCGTCGACAATCGCATCAAGGCGCCGTTGATCGACGCCGTCACACGCGCGGCGAAGGCGCTCGTGGTCGGCGACCCACTCGATCGCGCGACGACACTCGGCCCCATGATCCACGAGGCGGCACTCTCGAAAGTCGTCAGCGCGATCGCCAGCGCCACCGAGGCCGGAGCGAGGGTCGTGACCGGCGGCCGGCGGTTACGGGCGGGTGACGGTGCGTTCCTCGAACCGACCATCATCGATGAGGTGACCAGCGAGATGGCGGTCGCCCGCGACGAGTTGTTCGGCCCCGTCGTCGTCATCATCGGATACGACTCTGAAGAGGAGGCGATCCGCATCGCGAATGACACGCCCTACGGTCTCGCCGCCACAGTGCACTCACGAGACCTCGATCAGGCCATCCGCATGGCCCGCGCCATCCGAGCAGGCACCGTCGCCGTCAACGGCTACAGCGAAGGCGACGTGACCACGCCGTTCGGCGGCTGGAAACGATCCGGCTTCGGCGGGCACGACAACGGGCTCGAAGCCTTCGATCAATACACCGAATTGAAGACGATCTGGATCACGACCACATGAGCGAATTCGCTGTTTCCCAAGACACTGTCACCACCGTGCTGCGCAGGGCCCGGGTGTTCGATGGGCGCCGATTCCTCGATGGTCAGCATGACCTCGTACTGCGGGCAGGAACGATCGAGTCCGTCACACCGTCGCCCGCGGCGATCGAAGTGCACGATCCCCGGAACGAGGTCGTCACCGTCGAGTGCGCGGGCAGAACGGTGACGCCCGGCTTCATCGACGCTCACGTTCACCTGATGGTGTCGAGCACGAGCCTCTTCGACATCTTCGACAAGCCGTTCTCATTGCCGTACTACGAATCGGTCGGGTACGCGGCCGCGGTGCTCCGATCGGGGGTCACGACCACGCGCGACGCCGGGTTCGCCGATGCCGGGATGCGCGCGGCGATCGACCGCGGCATCATCGCTGGACCTCGAATGAAGATCTCGATCTCGATCGTCTCGACGACGGGAGGACACGGCGACCTCTGGCTGCAGTCCGGCATCGAAGCAGAACAGTTCATGGAGACCCCTGGCCGCCCGAACGGCGTGGCCGACGGCGTCGATGAAGTGCTGAAGACCACGCGGAGGCTGTTCCGCGCCGGCGCGGACCAGATCAAGATCTGCTCGACAGGGGGTGTACTCTCGCCGAACGACCACCCCGAGCACTCCCAGTACAGCGTCACCGAGATCCGCACGATCGTCGACGAGGCCGAGGCCCACGGCAGCTACGTCATGTCCCATGCGATCGGTGCGACGGGAATCCGGAACGCCCTCGCCGCGGGGGTTCGCTCGATCGAGCACGGCATGCTCATCGACGATGAGGGCCTGCAGTTGATGCTCGACACCGGCGCCTTCCTCGTGCCGACGCTCACCGCCCCGCGTCAGGTCTTGCTCGGCGCCGAGCAGGGCGTGCAGGTCGCTCCCGCGATGCTCGACAAGGCGAAGCGCATGGCCGACCTGCATCTGGCGTCGTTCGCCCGCGCCGCCGAGGTGGGAGTCCGGATCGCGATGGGCTCGGACGCCGGCGTCGGCCCGCAGGGCACCAGCCTCGACGAACTCGCCGTCATGGCCGAGGGAGGCATGTCGCTCGAGAGAGTGCTCGCGGCCGGGACATCCGAAGCTGCGGTCTTGCTTCAAGAGGGCGACCGGATCGGATCTCTTGCCCCCGGATACCTCGCCGATCTGGTGCTGCTGGACCTCGACCTGACCGACACGGGCCAGCTCGGCGGCATCACCGACCGAGTGGCAAACGTCTGGAAGGGCGGAGCGCGAGTCGCGTGACGTCAGGCGAAGAGCGCCGATCCGAGCCAGTCTGAAGCGGTGGGTGTGCCTGGAAGGATCGCGAACAGTGCGCTGCCGGTCGTCACCGTGAATTCGCTCAAGGCGTCGTGCGCCGCCAGCCGTTGCTGCACGGGAATGAAGCTGGTCGTCGGGTCCTTCTGGAACGAGATGAACAGCAGCCCCTGGTCGACCGTGCCGTCGGAAAGGACCGCACCGCGATACGAGTAGCCGCGTCGCATCATGTTCTCGCTCGATGACGAGGGCTTGGCGAGGCGAACGTGGCTGTCGGCGGGGATGGTGAGGCTTCCGTCGGCGTTGCGGGCCTCGAGATCGACGTAGTCGGACTCCATGGTGCCTCCGAGGGGCGCGCCGGTGTCCTTCGTCCTGCCGATGACCCGTTCTTGGTGAGCAGTGTTCTGGCGCTCCCAATCGCCCAACAACATGCGGATGCGGCGGACCACGAGATACGTCCCCCCGGCCATCCACCCCGGGTCGCGTTCATCGACCCAGATGGGGCCGGATGTCGCGAGCTGACTGGTGGTGACGTTGTTGGTGCCATCGAGCTGGCCCATGAGGTTTCGACCGGTGCGTCCGTCGCTGCGGGCACCGGTGCTGCCGAAGCCCTGCTCCTGCCAGCGGACCGTCAGCGTGTTCTCGGCCCGTCGGGTGATCACGCGGTCGGCGTTCGCGAGGATGAGCGGGTCATCCGAGCACATCTGTACGACGATGTCACCGCCGCTGCGGGCGGGGTCGAGCTGGTCGCCCGTGAACGCCGGCAGGTCGACCAGTGCACGTGGGCGTTGCGCTCCGAGTCGCTGCACGAGGCCAGCGCCGACACCGACCGTGATGGTGAGGTTGGCAGGCCGGCTGCCGGTGCTGATGTCAGGACCGGCCTCGACCGCGTCGCCGGCCGTCATGGCGCGAGCAGCCTGCGTCCAGGCCTTCATGACAGCGGCGAGGTCTGCGCGACTGGCGCTCTGGGCGACGTCGTAGCTCGTGAGCAAGACGTTCGTCTGCGCGGGGGTCGCGATGCCGGCCTGATGCAGGCCGTCGAACTCGACGATGTCGGCGGTGAGGTCGATGTCGGCGCCGGGCGCGGCGCCGGACGAGCCCGCGTTCGACGGATCCGCCGTCGCTGCGCCCGCCAACTGGCCGCCGATCGCGAATCCACCGATTCCCACAGCGGCCGACGCGACGGTCGTGGTGACCAGGCCGATCAGGCCACGGCGGCTGACCGTGCCGGGTGACTTCTCGGGCTCGGTCACGAAGTCCATGTCGTTCTCGAGGGAGTCTGGTTCGTTGCTGCGTGTGCGGTTCATCGGTCTCTCCTTCGCGACGTGCCAGCTGGTTTCAGGGGGTTTCAGTCGGTTTCGACGCGTTCTCCGGTCGGCGTGAGCGCCCACCACACGCCGCCGTTCTGGTCCTTCCCCGATCCGCTGACCTCGCCGGCCTGATCGGAGGTGTACCGGTACAACGGCCAGCCGTCGAATGTGAGCACGCGCGCACCGTCTTGGGCCGTGACCGTGGAGATCATCGAGGCCTCCACGCCTTCCCCGACCTCGGGCTCCGCATCGCCGACCGTCGCAAGCGGCGGCCATTTGTCGGCGCAACCGCCCGTGCAGGTGACCTCGGCCGCCTCATCGGGCTCGAAGATGTACAGCGCGCGACCCTGGCCGTCGACCAGGATCTCGCCGGCGCCCTCGAATGCATCGACGTCGACACGTGCCGCACCGGAATCGACGACGGGGGTGTCACGGTTCGTGAAGAGGAAGGCCCCTCCGATGCCGAGCACGAGTGCGGTCACGGCCGCACCGCCGGCGAAGAGGTACTTTCGACGGCGATTGCCGGATCGGCCTGTCTGAGTGGATGTGGTGTTCGACTTCGAGATCTCGTCCATGCGTTAGAGGGTATCACTAATGCGATTCAATGTCACGAAAGCGAGGGTCTGACACTTGGGCGGGTGAGGCGTACCGGAGGCGAATTCGTCTCACACGCGGGCGAGCTCAAAGCGGGGCCGGTGGCATTGGCCGGTTCCGACCGGCGGACCAACCTCCACACACCGCGTGCATCATTGGTACATAGGCTGGTCGGGGCGGCAAAGACGCCGCGCGTCGGCGGGAGGTCGGATGCTCGAGGTGCTGGCGACGTTGCCGGGGCTGGCCGACAAGCACCCCCTCCACGGCCGACGGCTCCGCGCGATTCGCCGCAGTGTCTATCGCAGAATCGTCGACCTGCGCGCCGCGGTCGTCCACTCGCCCGAGCCGATCCGCTTCGCCGATCTCGACCTTGGCGCATTCGCTCCGATCCGCGCCGGCGCCCGCTTCGGCCGGCCGCTCGAATGCGCGTGGCTGCACATCGCGGGCGACGTGCCGGCGGAGACTGCAGATCCCGTCGTCATGCTCGGCATCCGCGGCGAGGGACTCGTCTACTCCTCCGACGGAGCGATGCTCGACTCGATCAGCACGGTGTGGATCCAAGGCGATCTACCTCACAGCGGCGGAAAGTTCCGGCCCGTCTCTCACGCCGACTTGTCGACGGGCCGGGTGGACCTCTACGCCGACGTCGCGTTCAACGGCTTCCTGTTCCTCGGCGTCGGACGCGGCCTGTACTTCGGTGCCTACCTGGCCGAGCGCGACGACGACGCGTTCGGGCTCTACTACGACTACCTCACGCTGTTCGTCCTGGCCGAGTCGACCGATGAGTCCCGGCTCGCGGCCGACCTGCATGCCGCGCTCGGCGGGGCGTACTCGCGTTTCGCCGCCGGTGACACCCGAGCCGCCCGCGCGCGGCTCGCGGAAGAGCTCTCGCTGCCCTCCACGAGCGCGTTCACGTACAGCGCCATCGGTCACGGCCATCTCGACACGGCGTGGGTATGGCCCATCCGCGAGACCAAACGCAAGGCGGCACGCACGTTCGTCAAGGCGCTGGACTCGATCGACCGCCACGACGACTTCATCTACGGAACGAGCCAGCCGCAGCAGCTGCAGTGGACGAAGGAGCGGCATCCCGAGCTGTTCGAGCGGGTGAAGGATGCCGTGGCGAAGGGCCGCATCGAATTGCTGGGCTCGTTCTGGGTCGAACCCGACACGAATCTGCCCAACGGAGAATCGTTGATCCGCCAGGCTCTGGTCGGCAGACGATTCCTGAAGGACGTGTTCGCACTCGACGACGAGGACCTGCGGCTGTGCTGGCTGCCCGACACCTTCGGCTACAGCGGCAACCTCCCTCAGATCCTTCGCGGCTGCGGCATGGACTGGTTCCAGACCATCAAGCTGTCGTGGAACAGCGTCAGCGTGTTCCCGTACCGCACGTTCTACTGGGAGGGCATCGACGGGTCTTCGGTGCTCGTCCACATGCCGCCGGAGGGCGACTACAACAGCCGCGCCGCGGCCGACGGCTTGCTCAAGGGCATCGACCAGTACCCCGAGCGCGATCTGGGGACGGCACTGCTGGTGTACGGCGCAGGCGACGGCGGAGGCGGACCCGGTGAGGTGCATCTCGAGCTGCTCCGGCGTGAGGGGTCGCTGCGTGGGCTTCCGAAGGTCGAGAAGTCCACGGCATCGGCCTTCTTCCGCGCTCTCGAGCAGCGCGACATTCCCCAACGGCACTCCGGCGAGCTCTACCTGGAAACCCATCAGGGTACGTACACCACGATCGGGCACACCAAGCGGCAAAACCGCATCGCCGAACGCAAGCTGCACGAGGTCGAGGCGCTCGCCGCCCTGGCGGGCGCTGAGGTGAACGCCGAGCTCGGCCCGCTGTGGCGCCGCGTGCTGCTGAACCAGTTCCACGACATCCTTCCCGGCTCGTCGATCGAGCGCGTCAACCGCGAAGCGCGCGAGTCGTACGCCGAGGTCGAACAGGAGCTCGACCGTATCGGTGCGCGACTGATGGACGAACTGCCCCGCGGCGACGCGGGCCCGTCGGCGATCAACCTCACCTCATTCCGCCGGCACGACCACGTGTGCGCCGACGGACGGTGGTGGTCGGCCGACGTCGGCCCATACGCGGCCGGCCCCCTGCAGCCGGTCGGCACGTTCCCCGACCTCTCGCACACCGCCGATGCGATCTCGAACGGCCTGCTCACGGTGCGCTTCGACACTAGTGGCGAGCTCGTTTCGTGCGTCGACGCCGCCGGCACCGAGCACGTGGCCGGAGGCTTCAACCGCCTCGCGGTGTACAGAGACCCCTACCAGTTCCCGTGGGACGCGTGGGACATCGACCCCGGCTACGTCGACACCAAGCCAAAGGTGCTCGGGGTCACCTCCCATCGCACGTCGATCGACGGGCCGTTCGTGATCCGCCACCACGAGTACCGCGCGGCGAAGGTCACCGTGCATCAACGCATCGTGCTCGAGGCGGGCAGTCCCGTCATTCGGTTCGAGACGCACGCCGACTGGCATGAGAGACACCGCATGCTTCGCGCCGAGTTCCGCCCGCGTCACTACGGCGGCCAGGCGCTGTGCGAGATCCAGTTCGGGCATATCGCACGCCCCACGACTGAGCGCGACGCCGTGGAGAAGGCGCAGTTCGAGATATGCGCCCACAAGTGGATCGCGACGGTGGCGGATGCCGGTGGCTTCGCGCTTCTCAATGATTCCAAGTACGGGCATCGGGCGAAGAACGGGGTCGTCAGCCTCAACCTGCTGCGGTCGCCGACGTTCCCCGACAAGACCGCCGACCGGGGCACCCACGAGTTCACGTACGCGTTCATGCCGTTCGCGCCAGACGATCTGGCCGCCGTCGTGCGCGAGGCCTATCGCCTGAACAATCCGCTGCTGATCGCCGACGACGTGGTCTTTGACAGTGCCGTGTCGGTCGAGGACCCGGGGGTCGTGGTCGAGACCGTCAAGCCCGCCGAGGACGGCTCGGGGGTGGTCGTGCGGTTGTACGAGAGCCTCGGGCTGCCCACCCAGATGGCGCTGCGCACCGGCATCCCGCATGCCCGCGCTGTCGAAACCGACCTCATCGAGCGACCCCTCGGTTCGGCGGATCTCGCGCAGCTGAGCTTCCGCCCGTTCGAGATCAAGACGATCCTGCTGGAACGCACGTGAGCGTCGGCACCGCCGAAGCGCGGATCCCCAGCCGCCGCACGCAGCGGATTTCGATCATCGTTGCCGGATTCGGCCAGAACCTCGTCCTCACGACGGTCACGACGTTCATCCTCCTCTACCTGCTGCAGTATGCCCGCATCAGCACCCAGGGCATGGCGGTAGTCGCCGTCGTGATCACGGCCGCGAGGATCTTCGACGCGATCGATGACCCGGTGATGGGCAGCCTGGTCGACATGACCCGCACGCGGTGGGGCAAGCTGCGGCCGTACATCCTCTTCTCCGCCCTGCCGGTCGCGGTGCTGTCGACGCTGCTGTTCACCGTGCCGGATGTTGCTGAGCCGGGCAAGCTCGTCTTCTTCGCCGTCTGCTACGTCTTGTGGGGCGTCGCGTACACCGTGTGCGACGTCCCGTTCTGGGGGCTCATCGGCTCGGCGTTCTCCGAACCCGACTACCGCATGCGGGTGATCTCCAACGTGCGCGCGTACGGAGGGATCGCGCTCGGACTGGCGACGCTCGGGATGCCGTGGCTCGCGCTCCTGCTCAGCTCGGGCGACGAGACCACCGGCACCGGGTGGTCGATGGCGGTGGGCGTCGTCTCGGTTCTGGGCATGGGGCTGTTCCTGCTCGCGTTCACCAACACCCGCGAGCGGCACACCCCAGGGGTGCAGGATCGCCTCACGTTCCGGCAGCTGTACGGCACGCTGCTGCGAAACACGCCCCTGCTCATGGTGCTCATCGGGTCGGTGCTCGGCTTCGGCCGCTACATCGTGCAGGCCGGCGGCGCGGTGTTCGTCGTCATCGCCTACGACAACGAGGGCGCATTCATCCTCATCGGCGCGGCGATCATCACCGGCATGGTGCTCGCGTCGTTCCTCACGCCACTGCTGCTCAGGCGTATGTCGGCGAAGACACTGGCGATCGGCAGTTCGGTGATCGGCGCAGTCCTGTATGTGGCGATGTTCTTGGCCGGGTTCGAGAACATCGCTGTGCTGCTGGTGTTCATCTTCCTCACCGGGATGACCCTCGGCGCCTTCCTCGTCGTGCAGGCGACGATGATCGCTGACGCCGTGGACGACATCGAGCGTCGCACCGCGATACGCAATGACGGCATCTCGTTCTCGAGCCTCACGTTCGTGTCCAAGATCATGGCCGCCCTGGCGGTGCTCGTCTTCGGTATCTTCATCGTGCTCGCCGGTTACGAGGCCGGTGTGACCGTGACCCCCGAGATGCAGTGGACCGTCTTCGTGTCGCTCACGCTCGTACCCGCCGTCAGCTGCCTGGTGTCGGCGATCCCGTTCGTGTTCTACCGGCTCGGTCGCTGAGTCGCGACTGGCGTCAGCAACTACGCCTGCTGTGGTCTTCGAGTCGCGCCATCAGCGTTGACCAGATGCCTGTCCATGATTGCTATTTGTAGCGAGGGCGGGACTCGAACCCGCGACACCACGATTATGAGCCGTGTGCTCTAACCACCTGAGCTACCCCGCCGGGAAGGTTCTTCGAGCATACGCTCAGACCGAACCAGAGCCCCGAGTCAGGATTGAACTGACGACCCCTTCCTTACCATGGAAGTGCTCTACCACTGAGCTATCGGGGCGTGCGCCGCAATCGGCAACCGTACGAGGATATCACCTCGCAAGGCGTGGTTCGAACCAGCGCACACCAGCGGACACGCCGGTCACCACGCGGGCGCCGCGACCCCCGGCAGACGCCAAACCGCAAAGGTCGGCCCGGTTGCCGAAAGGGTTACAAGACCATCGGATGCCTCGAGCCCGGCATTGCCGAACACCGCGGCCGCGACATCCGATCGCGCCGGCAGAGCCGACCCGACCGACAGCGCAGCCGACTCGAACGACAGCGTCGCCGCCGCGCGCGCCGCGAACACCAGCAACGTCTCGTCGGCCGATTCCCGCACGAACGCGACCGCGTCGTCGCCGACAACGAGCCAGCGGATTCCTCCGGTCGCGAGCACCGGGTGCGAACGGCGAAGCCCCACGAGCGCGCGGTACGTCGCAAGCACGGGCGCAACCTCGGCCGACGCCTCACTCCCCCACGGGATCGGCGTGCGCGACGCCTCGCCGTCGACGCCGGTGAGCCCGAACTCGTCGCCCGCCCACACGACCGGGATGCCCGGCAGCGTCACCGCGAGCCCGAACGCGACGGGCACTGTGCCGGGCACGGCAGAGGTCGCAAACCGCGGGGTGTCGTGCGTGTCGAGCGCGTTCATCGTCGCGACCCGCGTGCGCCACGGAAAGCCCGCCGCGAATCGCACGTGCGCCGCGACGAACTCGCGGCCCGTGAACGTCGGCACCTGCGAGAGCGCGAATCCGATGCCACCACCGGCCGGGCTGCCCGGCTGCTGCAGCCAACTCCATAGCGGACGCGTGAGCGGCGTGTACGTCATTGCGCCGTGCCACGCGTCGCCCTGAAAGTCGCTCGCCGCGTCGTTCGTCGACTCGCCCAGCAGCAGCGTGTCGGGGTTCACGTCGAGCATCGTCGCGCGGATCGTGCGGCGCACCTGCTCGTTGAGGTCTTCGTCGCCGAGGCGCCCGGTCATGTTCGCGACGTCGATGCGCCACCCGTCGAGGTTGAACGGCGGTGCGAGGAACCGGGCCACCACCGAGTCGGCGCCCTCGATGAACCGGCGGCGCAGCTCGGGCGACTTCCAATCGAACTTCGGCAGGCTGGGCACGCCCAGCCACGACTCGTAGGTGCCGTCGTCGTGCAGGTAGTAGAACTCGCGCTCGGGCGCGGCGGGGTCGGCCTGCGCCGCGCGGAACCACTCGTGCGCGTCGCCCGAGTGATTCGACGTGAGGTCTCCGATGACACGGATGCCCCGTGCGTGAGCCGCCTCGACGAGCCTGACCAGCGCGTCGTCGCCGCCGAGCAGCGGGTCGACGTGGTCGAACGTCGACGCGTCGTAGCGGTGGTTCGACCGTGCAGGGAAGAACGGGGTGAGGTAGAGCAGGTTGACGCCGAGGGCCTCGAGATGGTCGAGGTGCTCGCGCACCCCGTCGAGGTCTCCCCCGTAGAGCTGCGCCGAGCGGGCCGGCGGCACGGGGTCGACGGGGTCAGTCCACTCGGCGGGGATCGCCCAATCGGGTAGCTCTCCCCGCTCCCTGAGCACGTCGGAGGGCGCCGAACGCGACTTCGCGAACCGGTCGGGGAACACCTGGTACAGCACGCTCGACGCGGCCCACTCGGGCGCCGGCGCGTGAGTGACGAGGCGGAAGTCGTCGTGATCGCGCACCTCGACATTCGACAGCCCGACCTGGTTCAGCCAGTGCTGGCGGCCGTCTTGGCCGACGAGCAGCCAGCGGTAGCCGTGCACGGGATTCTCGACCTCGACGGCGGCCTCCCACCACTGCCAGCCGTGAGCCTCAGCGACGAGCACCGCTTCGTCGAACCGCGGCTCGCGGTTGGGGTTCGACCGCGTGCCGACCCACCGCAGTGGCCCGAACGAGTCGGGCACCCGCAGCCGCACCCGCACGACGTCGCCGAGCGCAGGCGTCTGAGTGGAGACGTGCAGGGGCGATCCGTCGTGGTGCGGCGTCAGCATGCCCTCACCCTTCCATGTCGATCCCGCCCGCGATGTCGCGCAAACGGTCGTCATCACCGGGAGAAGCCGACGATTCATGCGACATCGCGACCCGAAGACCTACTTGACGGCGCCTGCGGTGAGCCCGCCGACGATGTATTTCTGCAGCCAGAGGAAGAGCACGACGACGGGCAGCGCAGCCATCACGGCACCGGCCGAGAACGCGCTCCAGTCGGCGTAGCGCGGGTTCGACACGAGCTTCGTGAGGCCCACCGCGAGCGTCTGCTTCTCGGTGTCGATGAGCATCACCGAAGCGACGGCGAACTCGTTCACCGAGAAGATGAACGACAGCAGCGCGACGACCGCGAGGATCGGGGCCACGAGCCGCAGGATGATCGTGAAGAAGATGCGGGCGTGGCCGGCCCCGTCGATCTTCGCGGCCTCGTCGATCGACGCGGGGATCGTGTTGAAGAAGCCGTACATGAGGAACGTGTTCACGCCGAGCGCGCCGCCGAGGTACACCATGATCAGGCCGATGTGGGTGTTGAGGCCGATCGCCGGGAACCAGTCCGAGATCGAGCTCATCAGCAGGAAGATCGCCACCACGGCGAGCATCTGCGGGAACATCTGCACGACCACGATCGAGATGAGCCCGAACCGGCGGCCGGTGAAGCGCATGCGCGAGAAGGAATACGCCGCGAGCGCCCCGAGGAACACGGTGCCGATGGCGGTGACCGAGGCGACGAGGATCGTGTTCGCGAACCACTGCGGGTAGGGAACCTGCGGATCGGTGAGGATTCGCACGTAGCTCTCGAAGCCGATCGCCGAGAACAGCGCGTTCGATCCCGTGAGCGTGCCGTTGGGGTTCAGCGACGACGAGATGACGAACACGATCGGGAAGAGCGCGAACACCACCATCACGAGACCCACGATGTGGCGCCAGCCGGTCGCTCGGAACCACCGGCCGAAGTTGAACGGTCGCTTCAGCGGCACGCCGCGCGGGTGCGCCGCACGCTCGGCCTCGGCGTCGAGCGCGGCACCCGCGATACCACCTTCGGCGGCGAGATTCTCGACCCAGGAGCCCCGCTCCTTCGTGCCCTTGCCCTTGCCCCTGCCGTTGCCGTTGCCCTTGCCCCTGCCGTTGCCGTTGCCCTTACCCTGCTCGGCCATCAGTTCAGCTCCTCGAGGCTCTTGGTGCGACGGAACGCGATGATCGAGATCACGGCGACGATGATGAAGATGATGATCGAGTAGGCGCTCGCGAGCCCGTAGTCACGCGACTGCCCGGTGAAGGCCACCTTGTAGACCATGGTGATGAGCAGGTCGGTGAATCCGACCGGGATCGGCGCATTCGAATCTCGTGGCCCGCCGTCGGTCAACATGTAGATGACGTTGAAGTTGTTGAAGTTGAAGGCGAACGACGCGATCAGCAGCGGCGCCACGGTCACGAGCAGCAGCGGCAGCTTGATCAGCCGGAAGATCGCCCAGGGTTTCGCACCGTCGACCTTCGCCGCCTCTTGGATGTCGTCGGGGATCGACTGCAGCGCACCCATGCACACGAGGAACATGTACGGGAATCCGAGCCACAGGTTCACGAGCAGCACCGAGAACTTCGCCATCCATGGATCTGTCAGCCAGGGAATGGATGCCCCGCCGAAGATCACCTGGTTGATGAATCCGAAGCTCTCGTTCATCATGCCCGCCCAGATCAGGGCCGACAGGAACGACGGGATCGCGTACGGCAGGATCATCAGCACCCGGTAGAACTTGCGCCCGCGCATGCGCATGTCGTTGAACACGATCGCGAGGAAGAGCCCGAGAAAGAAGGTCGACGCCACCGAGATGAACGCGAACGCGAACGTCCAGAGCGTGACGTAGACGAGGGGCTGCAGCAGCCGCGGGTCGGTGACGGCACGCACGAAGTTGTCGAACCCGACCGTGATCTGCCAGCCAGGAAGCAGCTCTTCGCCGTCGGGCGAGGTGAAGGCGCCGGTGCCGATGTCGGAATAGACGGCGCCCGTGGTGAGGTCGGTCATCGTGCCGGCGGCCTCGTCGTACTCGAGGGTCGAGACGTACTGGTAGGCGTTCGACCCGTCGGGCGTGCGCATGGCGCCGTCGTTCGGGTCGTCCGAGAACGGCACCGCGAGCTCGGTGATCTCGTCGGTGCGGGCGATCACGTCGGCGAAGCTGAGGGTGGTCCAGCCGTCGACGGCCACGGCCTTGCCGCCGTCGAATTCGGCGTCGACCTCGGCGAGCGGCGATTCATTGGTGCCGATGAGGGCATCGCCGTCGGGGTCGGTGACCAGCAGCCCGAGCGTGCCGAACTGGTCGACGACGGTCACAGGGTAGGTCGGGGAGTCTTCGACGCGCTGCAGCGACGACGCCATCAGCGACGACACGGCCTGCTGCTGCGAGCCGTTGTGGCCGGTGCCGTAGTTGGTGAAGGCGATGTAGCCCGTGTAGACGAGCACGAACACCTGGAACAGCACGAGGAAGATGACCCCTGGCGTGAGGTACTTCGCGGGCAGCCTGCGGCGCGAGAAGTAGATCCAGTTCACCGCGATCGTGACGACCGCCACGACCGCCGCGATCAGCCACTGGTCGGCGGTCACGAGAATGAAGAGCGCGTAGAGCGCGATCGCATCGACGAGGCCGAGGGCGACGAGCTTGAAGAGGAACACCTTGATGCCCCCGGATGCCGCGTCGGCGATGCCTGCGGCCTGTCGCTGTCGTTTCGTGGGCTTCGGTGCCGTGGCCGAAGTGCCCGACGTATCGGACCTGCCGGGTACGACCTCGTCGTCGATCTTGGTGCTCATGCGTGCTCGCTCTTCCCCTCAGATGCGGAGTGCCCCGGGTCGGATGCCGCCTGGCATCCGACCCGGAGCAGTCGGGCGTGGTCAGCCGATGGCTGCCGACACGTCGGCGGTCAGCTTCTGCCACGTGGCGACGGGGTCGGCGCCGTTGATGATCTCGGCCTGGGCGATGCCCCAGTACTGCCACACCGAGCCCATGGCCGGGATCGCCGGCATCGGCACGGCCTCGGCACCGACGGCCGCGAAGCCCTCGATGATCGGGTCGCTCGAGGCGGCCTCGGCCGCGGCCGAGAGCGCGGGCAGGATGTTGCCGGCCTCGAAGAGCTCCATCTGCACGTCTTCGGTGCCGATGTAGTTCACGAGAAAGTCGTTCGCGGCGACCTTGTTCTTCGACTCCGACGAGACGAAGAAGCCCTTGACGCCCGCGAAGGGCTGGGCGGCGTCGGCCGTCGGGCTCGGAACGGTGTCGATGGCGACGTTGATGCCGCCGTCGATCGCAGCGCCGACGTTCCACGGGCCGGTCAGCCAGAAGGCGGCGGTGCCGTCGAGGAACGCCTGCTTGGCGATGTCACCGTCGATGTCGGTGTTGAAGTTGCCGGTGCCGTTCTTGCCCTGCGCGCCGAGCCACGTGGCGAACTCCTCGCCGCCCGCGTTGCCGATCTGCAGGTCGGTGGGGTCGTAGCCCTCGTCGTTCGTGCCGAAGACGGGCGCACCGAACGCGGTCTGGAAGGGGTAGAGGTGGTAGGGGTTGCCCTCGGCGCCCTGCTCGACCACGAACGGGTGGGCGAGGCCGGCGGCCTGGCCCTTGGCGATCATGTCGTCGAAGCTCGTGGCGGCCTCGGGAACGAGGTCGGCGTTGCGCAGCACGGCGATGTTCTCGACCGCGTACGGAAGCATGTAGGTGGTGCCCTCGTAGGTCGACGCGTCGACCGCGACGGGCAGGTAGTCGGCAGCCGAGTCACCGAGCTCGATCGGTGCGACGACACCGTTCGTCGAGAGTTCGCCGAGCCAGTCGTGCGCGCCCATGGTGATGTCGGGGCCCTTGCCGGTCGGCACCTGCTGGATGAAGTCGTCCTTGATGTCGGCGTTGTCCTTGCCGACGAGTTCGACCTCGACACCCTTCTCTTCGGAGTAGGCGTCGGCAGCGGCCTGCAGTGCGTCGACGCGCTCGGCGTCGACCCAGACCGTGAGCGTGCCGCCCGCGGCCTCGGCCGGGTCGTTCTCGCCGGATCCCGTGGAGCAGCCCGCGAGGCCGAGCGTCGCGACGACCGCCGCTGCCCCGATCGCGAGCAGGCTCTTCTTGTTCACCCTCATTGGTGTGTGCCCTTCGTGTGCGTGAGTCCGGCACCTTCGCCTGGTGGAGGAGCTGTCATCCCCGTTCCGCCGGGCGGAACCACTGCACCGTGACCGAAAGGCCGCTCTTTCGTGTGGAGTACTCGCGATATGCAAGCGATTACAGGTATACCTTGACGACGCCGCATTACCAAACCGGGATGCCCCGATCGATACCGGTTCGTGACCATCAGGTCGCGCGTGGCAAGTGCAAGCGTTTCCATCATCTGTTCAGATGTCGTACAGTTTCCGCATGACTTCCGAATGGTGGCGCACTGCCGCGATCTACCAGATCTACCCCCGCTCGTTCGCCGACGCGAACGGCGACGGCATGGGCGACCTCGCCGGCATCACGTCGCGGCTGGGCGACCTGCACGACCTCGGCATAGACGCCATCTGGCTCTCGCCGTTCTACACCTCGCCCCAGCGCGACGGTGGCTACGACGTCGCCGACTACTGCGACGTCGACCCGCGCTTCGGCACCCTGGCCGATTTCGACGCCATGGTCGCCGAGGCCCACGCCCGCGACATCCGCGTCATCGTCGACCTCGTGCCGAACCACTCGAGCGACCAGCACGTGTGGTTCCAGGCAGCCCTCGCGGCCGCGCCGGGCAGCGCCGAGCGCGCGCGCTACCTGTTCCGCGACGGCGGCGGCACCGATGGCGAGCTGCCCCCCAACAACTGGGAGTCGGTCTTCGGCGGCCCCGCGTGGACCCGCGTCACCGAGGCCGACGGCACGCCCGGGCAGTGGTACCTGCACCTCTTCGACAGCACGCAGCCCGACTTCGACTGGACCAACGACGAGGTGCGTGACGAGTTCCGTCGCATCCTGCGCTTCTGGCTCGACCGCGGGGTCGACGGGTTCCGCGTCGACGTCGCGCACGGCATGATCAAGGCCGACGGACTGCCCGACTACACGCCGCCCGCCGAGGGCGGCAGCATGGGCGGGGCCGGCGGCGTGGCGGTCGGAGTTGCGGTCGACGTGGCAGTCGGCGTGGCGGCCGCCGGCATGGCGGTCGGCCATGAGACTGTGGGCGCCGACGCGACCGGCGTCGCCCTCGAGCCGCAGATCAGCGACGAGAACGGCGACAGCGCACCCTATTGGGCGCAAGACGGAGTGCACGAGATCTACCGCGACTGGCGCGCGCTGCTCGACGAGTACCCCGGCGAGCGCATTCTCGCCGCCGAGGCGTGGGTCGACCCGCTGCCCCGCGTCGCCAAGTGGGTGCGCCCCGACGAGATGCACCAGGCCTTCAACTTCGCCTACCTCGAGACCCCGTGGCAGGCCGAGGCCCTGCGCACCGTCATCGACGCGTCGCTCGAGGCGTTCAGCGCCGTCGGTGCGCCCTCGACCTGGGTGCTCTCGAACCACGACGTCGTGCGCCACGCCACTCGGCTCTCGGTGACCGAGCCCAACCCCCAGGGCCACGGCCTCGGCCCCCGCTCGGCCGGGCTGCCGCAGTACGCGCCCGGCCTGCGCCGCGCCCGCGGGGCCACGGCGCTCATGCTCGCGCTGCCCGGATCGGCCTACCTCTACCAGGGTGAAGAGCTCGGGCTTCCCGAGGTCATCGACCTGCCCGACGACGCGCGGCAGGATCCGACCTGGTTCCGCACCGCCGGCGAGCGTTACGGGCGAGACGGATGTCGCGTGCCGCTGCCCTGGGAGGGTTCTGCTCCGTCGTACGGCTTCGGTCCATCGGATGCCTCGTGGTTGCCGCAGCCCGCACAGTGGGCCCAGCTCGCGCGCGACCAGCAGCGCGGCGTCGCCGGCTCGACGCTCTCGTTCTACCGCGACGCGTTGGCGCTGCGTCGTGAGCGCGGGCTCGCCTCGGGGTCGCTCGAGTGGGTGGCGGGATTCCCGGCCGAGGTCGTGGCGTTCCGCAACGGCGACGTCGTCGTGGTGGCGAACACGGGCTCCTCGCCGGTCGAGCTGCCCGCTGGCGACGTGCTACTCACGAGCGAGCCGCTCGCCGACCGCACCCTCGCACCCGACACCACCGCCTGGCTGCGCGCCTAGCACGCGCTCCACCCACGCTCATCTCTGAGCGGCGCGAGGCTCATCTCAGCGCGCGGCGCGAGGCTCATCTCTGCGCGCGGCGCGAGGCTCATCTCTGCGCGCGGCGCGCCCTTCACGCGCTCGCCGTTCACACAACGCAGGACCAGAGCCGCACTACCCCGCCCACCGGCGGCAGCCGACCCCACATCCTGCGTTGTGTCGACAACCCCCGAGCGGCGCGGGGCGGCGCGCGGCCTCGACTTCCTCGCCCCTCCACACACCTACGACGCAACACAGGACCAGAGCCGCACTACCCCGCCCAAGCGCGCTCCCCGACCACTCATCCTGCATTGCGACGGAGCAGCACGTCGAGTGGAACGTCGAGCGGGTCTTCGTGCACGTACTTCGGCATCGGCACCGAGGTGGCCGACGTCGACCGGGCGCGATACCCCCACCGATGCTCGCCGCGCGCTACGAGCGCGAGAATGCCCGCCGCCGAGGCATCCCATTCGTCCATGATCATGCGATAGCTGAGCCGCAGCACGAGGAATCCACGCATCGCGAGCTCGAAATCGCGGCGCCGGTCGCGCTCGAACTCGGTGCCGGTGTGGAATTTCGACCCGTCGATCTCGATCACGAGCCGATTGCCGACGACCAGATCGACCCGTCCGACGCCTTCGATCTCGACCTGCGCGCGGTGCGTGATGCGGTGCGTCCGCAGGAACAGCCGCACGCGTGACTCGATGCCCGACTCGGATTGCGCCGACGCCCGATCGACCAACGTCCGCCGCGACGGCAACGCGAACTCGCGCACCTGCTCGAGCCCGCCGTCAGTGAGTTGGCCCGACGCGAGCGCCGAGTCGATCGTCGTGATCGCGTGCTCGGCCGTGGCACAGCTGAGCATCTCGGCAAGCGCGATCGGCAGCGAGTCGCGGGCGCTGTCGAGCGGCGGGGCGGAGCGGTAGTGCACGCACACTCCGTGCCCGGACGGGTCGAGCCGCGGCGACGTGGCGGCAGCGGCGGCAGCGGCGGCGAGCGCCGCGGTCGGCGGTCGCAAGCGCGAGGCCGTGCGCGGCACGCGGACGTGCAGCAGTCGGTCGGTGTGCAACCAGAGGCCGTGAAGGCGAGCGACGGATGCCCCGGTGAGGGCCCCGCCGACTCGTACGGCCCGCACGACATCGTCGGGAGCGTCGCGCACTGCGTACCAGCCCCGCCGCACCCGCATGATGGCGTGATCAGAGAAGGCCGCCACCACCGCAGCCCGATCGATGTCTGCAGCTCTGAGCTGACGCACCGACCGGGCGCCCCCGTTTTCGCGGATATGGCGGGCGACGTGCGACGGGGTCCAGCTCACGTCTCGATTCTGGCCGCGATCCGGTGCACCCTGCGGGCGCGTGACGCACATGTGGATAACTCGGGTGGGGGCCGGCCATCGGCGACGAGGCAACCGGCCCTCCGCAGGCGACCCCTCCCGCAACGCAGGACCACAGCCGCGACAGCACCCCAGCCACGGGCACCCGCGCTCTCGTCCTGCATTGCGCAAAGCGCGCGCTGCACACGCCCCCGGCGCCAGCCCGGCCCTCCGCAGGCGACCCCTCCCGCAACGCAGGACCACAGCCGCGACAGCACCCCAGCCACGGGCACCCGCGCTCTCGTCCTGCATTGCGCAAAGCGCGCTGCACACGCCCCCGGCGCGAGCCCGGCCCTCCGCAGGCGACCCTCCCGCAACGCAGGACCACAGCCGCGAGAGCACCCCAGCCACGGGCACCCGCGCCCTCGTCCTGCATTGCGCAAAGCGCGCTGCACGACGGCAAGACGGCCGACGGATATTTGCGCGCCTTCGCCTGAAGACGCCGCAGCGCCTGCACTACCGTGGTCGCATGCATCGAGAGCGTTCGGCGCGGGCATCCGCACTGGTTGCGGGTGCCGCGGTGGTTGCCGTCTTCGCCATGAGCGGCTGCACGGCATCTGACTGCAGCGACGAGGCATCCGCCACGGTCATGGTGCGTTCGGTGACGCCAGACGTAGTCACGGTTCAGTGCTGGTCGGGCTGCGTCGACGGCGCGCGCGAGTTGACGAAGTCCTCGGGCGAGGATGTCTGGGCGGCCGAGCTCGCCACCGATCAACCCGAGTCGGTCACGCTCGCCGCGCGCGACGCGTCGGGTGGGCTGCGGTTCGCGCAGCGGTTCCACCTCGAATGGTCGGGATGTCCCGCCACACCGAACCCCGATGTGCTCGAGCTGCTTCGCCCCGAGGGCGGCACCGCCGGCACCGGCGCCACCGACGGCACCGGCGACTGAGCGCCAGACGAGCGGGGTGCGCCCCGCGGCTCAGTTCGTGTTGGCGTACAGCCACTCGAGCGGGTCGACCTTGGTGCCGTCGACCCCGCCGAGACGGATCTCGAAGTGCAGGTGCGGCCCCGTCGACATGCCGGTCGAGCCCGTGGTGCCGAGCACGTCGCCGACCTCTACCGTGTCACCCTCGACGAAGCGCCGCGAGCCGTACTCCATATGCGCGTACACGCTCGTGACGAGTTCGCCGTCGATGACGTGATCGATCATGACGACGACGCCGAGCGAGCCGCCCTCATCGGTCGAGTTGACGACGGTTCCGTCGGCGATCGCCTGGATCTCTGCGCCCAGACCGGGGTTGAAGTCCTGGCCGCCGTGGTCGCTTGAACACCCGGCGCAGTCGCGGTAGCCGAAGCGGTCGCCGATGTGCACGCCGACGGCGAAGGGCCACTGGATGGTTCCGGCCGGGTTGTTGACGAAGTCGCCCTCGGCGCGGATTCCCGCCGCCTCGGCGTACTCCTGCACGGTCTGCGACTCATACCCCTCGGACTGCACGCTCTGCGCAAGCACTCCGCCCGAGATCACGACGCGCTGCCCGTCTTCGCCGTACACGTTCGCCTGTTCGAGCGCCATGGCCTGCACGTCGGCTGGCGTCAGCAGCGAGAGCGACGGCACCGATGTCGCGACCGCGAGCAGCGCCGCGAAGCTCATCGCGATCATGCTCGCGAGGGTGCGCGACCGGCGAGGCCGCTGCGCCGGGCGAGGCAGCGAGGGACGCGTCGATGACGGTCGGGTCGATGCTCGCGCGATCGACGGGCGAGCGATCGACGAGCGAGCGGATGCCGCACCGCGGCCCGCCGGCACCGACTCGGCCGCTCGGCGGGAGGTGCCCGATGCCGCGCGACGGGGGCTCGTCGCGGGCGTGGCCTGCTGACGCCGCGAGGAACGGCTCGACGAACTCGCATCTGTGGCGTGAGACAACGGAGCCGCGGGATCGCTGCTGAACGATGAAGCGAACAGGTCGAGATCGTCGACGATCTCGGTGTGGCTCGACGGTGTGGGCTCGATGGCCGCCGCGGCGATCGCTGCCGCGAAGTCGGTGGAGGCGGCCGAAGCCGGCGCCGTGGGAACGGCGGGGGCGATGCTCGCGGTGGCGGTGGCCGCGGCTGCGGCGACGGCGGGGGTCACAGTGGCGGCGGCCGCGCTCGCGGCGACGGCGGGGGTCACAGCGGCGGGGGCCGCGGCTGCGGCGTTGGCGGGGGTCGCACCGGCTGAGGCGGCCCGGGCCGCGCCCGCGGCAGCAGCCGTCGCAGATCCGAGCCGCGACCTCGCCGATGCCTTCGGCTTCGCTTTCGCCTTGGCCGTCTTCTTCGTCTTCTTCGGTGCCCGCTCGGCGCGCGCCGTACGACCACCACGACCGCGCCCGGTGTCGATGTCGTCGTCGTCGTCGTCGACGGTGAGGTCGGCGAACAGCGCGTCGAACCCGGCCCTCGCGCCGTCGGTGGGGACGGCCGGATCGTCGACACGTGACACGGTGAAGGCCGAGTCGCGGTCACGCCGTGTGGCGGTCGACTCGGCCTTGGGAGCGGCTGGTGTTGCGGGAAGTGCGGCAGGTACTGCAGGTGTTGCGGGAAGAGCGGCAGGTGCTGCAGGTGTTGCGGGAAGTGCCGCGGGTGCTGCTGGTGTTGCGGGAAGTGCCGTGGGTGCTGCGGGTGTTGCGGGAAGAGCGGCGGGTACTGCAGGTGTTGCGGGAAGAGCGGCGGGTGCTGCTGGTGTTGCGGGAAGTGCCGTGGGTGTTCTGGGGGCTACGGGAGCCTGAGGCGTGAAGACCGGTGTCGGCCGCTCTGGCTGCGGCTGCTCGGTGGGCCGCCATTGGGCCGGCTGCTCGGTGGGCCGCCATTGGGCCGGTTGAATTCCGGCGGGCTGCGCGTCTGCCGGCGATTCGGCCGCGCGCCGCGGGCGGCGCATCTCGGGCTGGGGAGCCGCCGGTGCGATGCCGAAGAGATCGTCGAAGCTCGGCTGCGAATCGCGAGGGGGTGCGGTGAAGGCGGGGGCAGGGGCATCCGGAATCGGCGTCGCCGCATGCTCGACCGCCGCCGGCTGCCCCGCAAGCGCGCCGGGCGTCGCGGACGCGTGTGACGCGTCGGCGGCCTCACGGGCACGCAGCTCACGACGGGTCAGGGGTCGCTCAGGCCGCAGATCAGCCTGAGTGCCGGGCGAGTGACCGTCGGGCACGAGGGGGGACTCGAGCACGTATTGGGGGCTTTCGGCAGGGGACGGGATGGGTACTTCGGGAGGTGCTCATCACGGCCTACGCCGAGATAACGGATTGGTAAAGCGTAACCGGTCTCGCACGGGATTTCCATGCGAAAACGAGGTTCCATTGCAGTTGCCATTGCTGACCGGCGATTTCATCAACGACACGCCGAGCGCCGGTTCGAGCGGCGGGCCGCGCGGACCCCGTCGACACGCCGTCGAACTCAGGCTCCGGCAGCCTCCAGCGCGGCGGCGAGCTCGTCATACAGGCCGGGCGCGGCCGCGATGAACAGCTCGGAGCTCTCGCGCCCGCCGCCGCGCCCGCCGACCTTCGCCCCGGCCTCGCGCGCGATGATGCCGCCGGCCGCATGGTCCCACGGGTTGAGGCCGCGCTCGTAGAACGCGTCGAGGCGCCCGGCGGCGAGCAGTCCCAGGTCGAGCGCAGCCGACCCGATGCGGCGGATGTCGCGCACCTGCGGCAGCATGCCCAGCAGCACCTGCGCCTGTTCACGCCGCACGTCGGCCGAGTACCCGAACCCCGTGCCGACGAGCGCCCGCCCGAGCGGCACGCCCGTGTTGACCTGCAGCCGCTGGTCGCCGAGCCACGCCCCGCCGCCCGCGCTCGCGGTGAACACCTCGCCCGTCGTGGGGTTCACGACCACGCCCGCGAGTCCCTGCCAGCTGCCGGGGTCGGGCGCGCCCGCGACGACGGCGACGCTCACCGTCCACGCCGGCACGCCGTAGAGAAAGTTCACGGTGCCGTCGATCGGGTCGACCACCCAGCTGATGCCGCTCGTGCCCGCGCGCGAGTCGTGCTCTTCGCCGACGATGCCGTCGTCGGGCCGCGCCGCGAGAATGCGCTCGCGGATGAGCGCCTCGGTGTCGCGGTCGGTCGCGGTGACGATGTCGGTGGGCGTCGACTTGGTCGCCGCGACCTCGACGCCGCTGCCGCCGGCGCGTCGCGCCGCGAGTGCGAACTCCCCCGCCTCGACGGCGATGCTTGTCGCGAGGTCGAGCAGGGCTGCAGGGTCGACGGATGCCTCGTGCTGGGTCATCCCCTCACGCTACGCCCTGCCCGCACATCGCACCGGCCGGCGCCCACGCACGGAGCGTGAACTCAGGCCGCGCTGGGCGCCGCACCCTCGGCAGGGCTGATGCGCCCGATCAGGGTCGAGAGCTCGCCGTGCAGGTGCACGAGCTCGTCGATGTCGACACCGAGCGCCGCGACGACCCGCTCGGGGACGTGCTCGGCCTGCGCTCGCAGACGCCGGCCCGCCGGAGTGAGCGTGAGGGCCAGCTGGCGTTCGTCGTGGGGCGATCGCTCGCGCGTCACGTATCCGGCCGCCTCGAGGCGCTTCACGAGCGGCGAGAGGGTCGCCGGTTCGAGCCGCACGAGCCGCGCGACCTCGCTCAGCGCACGCGGCTGCTGTTCCCACAGCGCGAGCATCACCAGGTACTGCGGATGCGTGAGCCCCATCGGCTCGAGAATCGGCTTGTAGGCGCTGATCACGAGCCGCGACGCGACCGCGAGCGCGAAGCAGAGTTGCCGCTCGAGCGCCAGGGGGTCGGCCGTGAGGTCGGGTGCGGCGTCTGCGGTTGCTTTGGCAGCGTCTGCGTCTGTCTTGGCTGCTGCGGCTGCGCCTGCGTCGATCTGGCGGTCGTCGACCTGCTGGCCCGAGATGCGGTTCGTCACGATCGTTAGTATACTAACGATTATGGCACGAAAGACAGAAGCTGTCGCGGGCGCGACCGATGTCGCGGGCGCGACCGATGCGCCGGGCGCGACCGATGTCGCGGGCGCGACCGATGTCGCGGGCGCGACCGATGCCCCCGGCGCGACCGATGCCCCCGGCGCGACCGATGCCCCCGGCGCGACCGATGCCCCCGGCGCGACCGATACGCCGGGCGAGCCGTCGAGCCTCAACCCGTTCCGCGGCAAGACCGGGTTCTACAACCGCTTCAACAACCTCGTCTACTTCTTCACCGGGCCGGCCCAGGTCGGCATCGGTCGACCCGAGGCGCCGTACGTGCCGCCCGCCGATCCGCGCTGCCCGATCTGCGGCAACCTCATGGCCGAGCACCGCATCGATCGCAGCGGTGAGCGCACCCAGCTGCACTGCCCGGCGGCGTAGCTCGCGTGACTCCCTAGACCCCAGCCGCGGCTGCGGCCGCCGCGCCAGCCGCGGCAGCGGCCGCCGCACCGGAAGCGGCGCCCATTAACGCACGAATGCCCCGGCTGACCGGGGCATTCTCGTGTGGCGAGTGAGGGATTCGAACCCCCGAAGTCGTAGACAGCTGATTTACAGTCAGATCCCTTTGGCCGCTTGGGTAACTCGCCATCGCACCCGACCGAGTTCTGCACACAACCGGGGGCCTGTCAAGGATACCCGCCGGGTGGCGTGTCGAGAAATCGACGCGACAAGCGGATGTCCCGCCCCCGTGCACGCCCTGTTCACCGCGCCCGCGCGTGCTTTTCCCCGGCCTCATTTCGCGTGGGAGCAACGTTGTTCGGCCGGAGCAAGCGACGAAGGTTGCTCCGACGCGACAACCTTGCTCCAGCGCGAGACTCGGCGCACAGGATCGCGCCGGGCCGCGGAACCGCCCGGTCGCTGGCCGGCCAGTGCGGGCTCCGAGCGGGCGCCCCGGGCGGGAGCGCCGGGGGCGGGCGCCGAGCGCCGAGCGGGCGCCCCGGGCAGGAGCGCCGGGGGCGGGCGCCGAGCGGGAGCGCCGGGGGCGGACCGCCGGGGGCGGGAGCGCCGGGGGCGGGGCGGCGCGACGCAGCCTCAGCCGAGCGGCTGGGTGTCGCCCGACTTCGGATCCCAGGCGGGGTTGTCGGGGCTCACGCCCCAGGCAGCGGTGTCGATGTGCGTGTCTTCGGCCTGGATCGTCGTGATGGGGGCCGTGTCACCGCCGCGGCCGCTGCGATCGGCGCCGCGGTCGGCGCGCACCTCGCCCGAGTGGCGCTGGCCGCCGCCAGGCCCCTGGTGCGCATAGTCGCGTGCGTCACCGCGCATGCCACCGCGAAGGCCCGAGCGCTGGATGACCCGCTGAATGGTGAGGCCGCGCTCGTTGGGGTGGCCGACGAACTTGATCTCGCGCAGTCCCTGGTCTTGGGCGGCCGACTCGAAGATGAAGTGTCCGTAACCGAAGACGCGGCCCGGAACCGACCGCTTCACCGAGATGTCGAGGATTCGGGTGATGGGCATCGTGGCGATGTGCCGCGCGAGGATGCCGTGCACTCGGAACACGCGCATGTTCGTGATGACGAACCGGTCCATCTGGGCCTGCAGTATGCGCCACCCGCCGTTGATCACGAGAAAGATGGCACCGGCGATCGGCAGCCAGTAGAGCTGCGACGGCATGAGCCCGACGAGCAGCAGCACGGGCACGGCGGCGATGAGCTCGAGCACCGGCCCCACGATCGCGGCCCAGTGCTTGGCGACCTCGTCGACGACGACCTCGCCCTCGTCGGCGATCAGGTACTGCTCGACGCGCGGGTCGAAGAAGCCGCCACGTTTCATGGTGCGAGCCTGCCGAGCCCGGCTACGTCGCCAGCGAGGTGAAGAACTGGCCGACCGACTGCACTCCGCCCCACACGGCACCGACGGCGCCTTGCACGGCGTTGGCAGCATCTTCGGGACGGGTGACCATGTAGAAGAACGCGAACACCACGACCAGCGCGATGACGATGCGTTTGACCCACTTCACGCGTGTTGCTCCCTTCTGATAGCCGCACGTCGGCCGACGCCCCCATGGAAAATCAAATCTCGCCATGTCTACCCCACCTCAGGGGCCACGGCAACGCGCCACCCCGAAAAGCGGGGAATGGGACATCCGCTCGCTGGGCGGGTTAGCGAGCAGAATCGATAGGATGCCCCTGACTCGGCGATGCCGGGAATCACTCGGCGGTGCCGGGAATGAGGGGTCATGGCCGGCATCGAAGAGGTGGCGAAGCTCGCGGGGGTGTCGACCGCGACGGTGTCGCGCGCGCTCAGCGGCCGCGGCCATGTGTCGCCCGCGTCGAAGGCGAAGGTCGAAGAGGCGGCGGCCCGGCTCGGCTACGTGGTGTCGTCGAACGCCTCCTCGCTGGCATCGGGGCGAACGCGCAACATCGGCGTCGTCATCCCCTTTCTCAACCGGTGGTTCTTCTCGTCGGTGCTCGAGGGCGCGCAGCGCGCGCTGCTTCGGCGCGGCTACGACCTGACCCTCTACAACCTGTCGGGCGACGGCGACGAACGGTCGAGCGTGTTCGAGCACTTCCTGCTGCGACAGCGCGTCGACGCCGTGATCGCCGTGTCGCTCGAGCTCACCGAGCACGAGGTCGCACGGCTGCACGATCTCGGCAAGCCGCTCGTGGGCGTCGGCGGCCCGATCCCCGGCGTGCCCACCCTCACCATCGACGACGCCGCCGTCGCGCGGCTCGCGACCGAGCACCTCATCGGCCTCGGCCACACCCGCATCGCGCACATCGGCGGCGACCTCGAGTTCGACCTCGACTTCCACCTGCCCACCAACCGGCGCACCGGCTACGAAGATGCGCTGCGCGACGCGGGCATCGAGGTCGATCCCCGGCTGTTCGCGCCCGCCGACTTCACGATCCGCGGCGGGTACCACGCGGCGAAGCAGTTGCTGGGCGCACCGCACGATCGCCCCACGGCCGTGTTCGCGGCATCCGATGAGATGGCGATCGGGTCGATCCTCGCCGCACGCGACCTCGGGCTCGTCGTGCCGCGCGACGTGTCGATCGTCGGCATCGACGACCACGACCTCAGCGACTTCTTCGGACTCACGACGGTTGCGCAGTTCCCACGCCTGCAGGGCGAGATGGCGGTCGACGTGCTCATGGAGCGGCTCGAGCCGAGCACGCCCGACGCCCCCGCGCCCGCCGCGGTGCCCCTGCCGTACGAGCTGCGCGTGCGCTCGTCGTCGGCGATCCCGCTGGCCTAGCGGGTCACGCGCTCCCCGCGCGCTCCCAGCGCGGTCGCCCCGCTGCACCGTGACGACCCTTTGCCGGTCCACGGCACCTCGGGTATGCACGTGAACCGGCGAAAGGTCGTCACGGGGCGTCAGGCGGGCAGCCGCAACCGCCCGAGTGCGGCCTGGATCGCCACCGCCGCGGCACCGCGCGCCCACGACACGAACCCCGCGTCGTCGACGTGGATCTCGACCGGCGTCGCATCGGGGTCACGGTCTTCGGCGAGCGCAGCGCGTGCGAGGTCGCCGATGAGGTTCCACAGCCCGACGCCTTCGCCCGAAAGCACGATCGTGTCGACCATGGCGATGTTGGCGATCGTCGCCATCATGCGGCCGAGCGCGCGCCCTGCGGCTGCGGTGACCGAGACGGCGAGCGGATTTCCCTCCTCGGCCAGTCGCAGTACCTCGTCGTAGTCGACCTCGCGGCCGAGCGCGATGCCGAGCTGCAGGCTGATGCTCGGGATGGACAGCATCGCGGTGGAGCATCCTCGGTGCCCGTCGATGCAGAGCGGGCCGTTCGGATCGAGCGGCAGGTGCCCACCCAGGCCGAGGCCCGAATCGGCGGTCGTGACGACCCGGTCGTGCATGACGAGGCCGTAGCCGACGCCGGCGCCGATCGTGACGACGGCGAACGCGGGTCGGCCGCGCACGGCGCCGAACCACTGCTCGGCAGTGGTGAGGGCGGTGACGTCGTTCTCGACGGTGACCGGGATGCCGAGTTCGCGCTCGAGCCGATCGGCGAGCGCGACATCGCGCCAGCCGAGGAACGGCGCACGCGTGACGACACGCTGGTCGGCGACGTTGCCGCCGATGCTGACGCCCAGTCCGGACACCTCCACGGCATCGCCATCGCCGTCGCGGAGCCGTGCCACGAGGTCGACCACCGAGTCGACCACGGCGTCGACCTCGTGCCCGTCGAGGCTGCGCTCCCCCTGGCCGAGTGCGCCCGCACGCAGATCGGTGATCACGCCGAACGCAGACTCGCCCGTGACCTTCACGCCGACGAAGCGACGCGAGTCGACCTGCACGTCGAGCGGCTTGGCGGGGCGACCGGTTGCGCCTTGCAGCGTCTCGGACGCCTCGATGAACCAGCCGCGATCGAGGAAGGGCTTGCTGAGCCTGGTGAGGCTCGCCGGCGAGAGCCCGAGCCGGCGACCGAGTTCGGCCCGCGAGATGGGTCCATGGATGAGCACCTCTCGCGCGAGTTCGCGCGCCGAGCCACTGACCTCCGCTTGGCTCTCCGCCATCGCTGAACCTCCCGCGTTTGTTTCATTCTGACACGAAAGAAACGAGAGCAGGCCACCACACACACACGGGACATCCGGATTCACGGGGTTGACAACCGAATTATTTCTGTCGTAGAAATAATTCATGCAACGCCGCACCGAGCTCCGTCACCTCCGCAATGGAGGCACGAGCGTCGTTCTCGACGCCCGCCACGCTCCCCTGCCCGTCATCGTGTTCTGGGGCGAAGACCAGGGCGACCTCGACGAGGCGGAGCTCTCGGCGCTCGGCACGGCGGCGCTGCCGCAGCGCGTCTCGGGCGGGCTCGACCAGCCGGCGCGGCTCACGCTCATCCCGCAGGAGTCCTCGGGCTGGCTCGGCACCCCCGGCCTCGCCGGCCACCGCAACGGCCGCCACTTCTCGACCAAGCTCATGACCGACGCGATCGACGTCGACGAAGCATCCACTGCCGCCGTCGTCACCGCATCGGATGCCGCAGCCGGCCTCGCGGCAACGATCACACTGCAGGTCACCGCATCGGGCCTTCTGCGCCAGCGCATCACCCTCGAGAACACGGCCGACGACCCGTACTCGCTGGTGGCGCTCGCCCCCGTGTTCCCCGTTCCCGGCGACCTCGGCGAGCTGCTCGACACGACTGGACGGCACCTGCGCGAGCGTTCGCCCCAGCGGCACGCGTTCACCATCGGCACGCACGTGCGCGAGAGTCGTCGTGGCCGCCCCGGCGCCGATGCCAGCCTCGTGCTCGCCGCCGGCCGCACGGGCTTCGGCTTCGAGCGCGGCCTCACGTATGCGGTGCACGTCGCTTGGAGCGGCAACCATCGGCTCGCCGCCGAGCGCACGCCCACCGCCGAGTCATTCCTCACCGCCGGCGAACTGCTGGTCCCCGGGGAGATCGTGCTCGGCGAGGGCGAGTCCTACACGACACCGTGGGCGATCGGCTCGTGGGGCGACGGGCTGAGCCGGCTGGCAAAACGCTTCCACGACGAGCTGCGTGCCCGCCCGCAGCATCCGGCCCGCCCTCGCCCCGTGACACTCAACACGTGGGAAGCGGTCTACTTCGACCACGACTTCGAGACCCTCGCCGCCCTCGCCGAGCGTGCCGCGGCCGTCGGGGTCGAGCGATTCGTACTCGACGACGGCTGGTTCCAGGGCCGCCGCGACGACACGACCGGCCTCGGCGACTGGTTCGTCGACGAGCGTGTGTGGCCGAATGGCCTCGGCCCGCTCATCGACAAGGTGCGCGGACTGGGCATGGAGTTCGGCCTCTGGGTCGAGCCCGAGATGGTGAACCTCGACAGCGACCTCGCCCGCGACCACCCCGACTGGATCCTGCGCGGGCGCGACGAGCTGCCGGTGCCCGCGCGCCAGCAGTACGTGCTCGACCTCGCCAACGATGGCGCCTGGCGCTACCTGCTCGAACGACTCGACGCCCTGCTCGCCGAGCACGACATCGCCTACCTCAAGTGGGACCACAACCGCGACCTGCTCGAGGCGGGCGCCGCCGACTCGGGCCGCGCCCGGGTGCACGACAACGTCGAGGCGCTCTATCGTCTGCTCTCTGCACTGAAGCAGCGGCATCCGGGGCTCGAGATCGAGTCGTGCGCGTCGGGCGGCGCCCGCGTCGACCTCGGCATCCTCGAGCACACCGACCGCATCTGGACGAGCGACACCCTCGACCCCATCGAGCGGCTGCAGATCCAGCGCTACACGAGCCTCGTCGTGCCGCCCGAGCTCATGGGCGCCCACCTCACCAGCCCCACCGTGCACTCCACAGGGCGGCAGGTCTCGCTCGACCTCAGCGCGGGCGTCGCGATGCTCGGCCATCTCGGCATCGAGTGGGATCTCACCGCACTCGACGCCGATGGGCTCGCCGCAGTCGCGCGCTGGGTCGAGCTCTACAGGGGCCATCGCGCACTCATCCATTCCGGTGTGCTGGTGCACGGCGACACCCCGGATGTCACGACTGACGTTCGTGGCGTCGTCGCCGCTGACGGGGCATCCGCTCTCTTCACGTTCACGCAGGTCTCGACCAGCGTGACCTACCCGCCCGGCCGCTTCACGCTGCCGGGTCTCGACGCCGACCGCAGCTACACCGTGCGGATCGTCGCGGGGAGCGTGGCCGACGGACCCGGCCAGTCCCCGCTCCCCTGGGCCGAGCAGCCGATCACGCTGACCGGCCGCCAGCTCGGCACGGCCGGCCTGCAGGCCCCCGTGCTGTTCCCCGCACAGCTCGTGCTACTCGAGCTCGTCGCCACCGATCCCGCAAGCTCCGACAGCTCCGCGGACTGACCACTGCACTACTGCACCCCAGCGCAAGGAGGCGCATCATGACGGACGAGACCATCCGCCCGACCCCGCACCGGCGGCGGTTCGCGAAGCGGCGCACGGCGGCCGCCGCGGCATCCGTCGCCGTGAGCGCCTTGTTGCTCGCCGGCTGTTCCGCCGGCGGCGGCGATGATGTCGTGACCCTCGACTTCTTCCAGTTCAAGGGCGAGGCGCTCGAGGACTTCACGCAGATCATCGACGACTTCGAGGCCGAGAATCCCGACATCAAGGTCGTGCAGAACCAGGTCGCCGACGCCGACACGATCATCCGCACGCTGCTCGTGAAGGACAGGGCGCCAGACGTCATCACCTTGAACGCGAACGGCAACTTCGGCCGGCTGGCACAGGCGGGAGTGTTCTACGACTTCTCCGACGAGCCGGTGCTCGAGACGATCAACCCGGCGGTGCAACAGATCCTCGCGGATCTCGGCAACGCCGAGGGCGAGGTCAACGGCCTCGGCTACGTGAACAACGCGAACGGGGTCATCTACAACCAGCAGATCTTCGAGGAGCAGGGCCTCGAGGTGCCCGAGACCTGGGACGAGTTCATCGCCGTGTGCGACGCGCTGGAGGACGCCGGCGTCGTGCCCTTCTACGGCACTCTCGCTGATTCCTGGACCGGACTTCCCTCGTTCAACGCGCTCGGGGCATATCCCGCGCAGGGTGACTTCTTCGACCAGCTGCGCGAGGAGGGCGAGAACGTGGGCGCCGACTCGGCCGTGTCGTTCCAGAAGGACTTCGCCGAGGCGATGGCGCAGCAGTACGAACTCTTCAGTTACACGCAAGAGGGTTACCGCGGCAAGACCTACGACGACGGCAACGCCGCGTTCGCCAACGGCGAGGTCGCCATGCTCATGCAGGGCATCTGGGCGATCAACCCGGTGAAGGCGATCAACCCCGACATCGACGCGGCCATCTTCCCGTACCCGGCGACCGACGACCCCGACGACCGACTGCTCGTGTCGGGTGTCGACGTGGTCGTGACCATGGGCGAGAACACCCCGCACCGCGAGCAGGCCCTGCGCTTCATCGACTACCTGTTCGAGCAGGACGTGATCGAGGCGTTCGCGGCCTCGCAGAACATGGTGCCCTCAGTCGAGGGCGCCGAGCTGAGCGACGATCCGGCCATCCAGTCGGTGAAGCCGTATTTCGACGACGGAAGGATCACGGGGTTCATCGACCACCAGATCCCGCCGAGCATCCCCCTCCCGGCCATCGACCAGGAGTTCCTCTTCACCGGCGACGCGGAGGCCGCGCTCGCCACCCTCGACCGCGAGTGGAGCAAGGTCGCCGCTCGCACGATCCCAGTGACGGGAGAATGACATGACCACGCTGACCCAAGCGGTGCGCAGCTCGGCCACCCCCGGCGAGAAGCCGGCTCGCGCCAAGCGCATCAAGCTCGAGAGCCGACGGGCCCTGCCCGCCTTCTACTGGATGGTGTGGCCCGCCGTCATCGCCTTCGCGCTGTTCCACACCGTTCCCGTGCTCGTGGGCATCTTCTTCAGCTTCACGAACTACGCCGGCTATGGCGAGTGGAATTTCGTCGGGCTCGCGAACTACATGAACCTCTTCCGCGACGACCGAGTGCTCGCAGCGTACGGGTTCTCGTTCCTCTTCGCGATCGTCGCGACGATCCTCACGAACGTGATCTCGCTCGCGATCGCGCTCGGCCTGAACGCCAAGATCAAGGCGCGCAACTTCTGGCGCGGTGTCTACTTCGTGCCCTACGTGCTCGCGATCCTGGTCATCGGCTACGTGTTCCAGTTCTTCTTCTCGAACTCGCTGCCGAAGATCCTCTCGGGCATCCCGCTCTTCGCCGACAACATCCTCACGAGCCCCGACTGGGCGTGGACGGCGATCGTGGCGCTCGCGGTCTGGCAGGCCTGCGCGTTCGCGATCATCATCTACCTGTCGGGCCTGCAGACGATCCCGGCCGAGCTCTACGAGGCGGCGTCGCTCGACGGTGCGAAGCCGTGGCGGCAGTTCACCTCGATCACCTTCCCGCTGATCGGCGCGTTCTTCACCATCAACGTGGTGCTGAGCCTCAAGGGCTACCTGCAGGTCTTCGACCAGATCGTAGCCCTCACGAACGGCGGACCGGGCACCTCGACCGAGTCGGTCACCCTGCTGATCTTCCGCGGCGGGTTCTCGGGCGGCGAGTTCGCCTACCAGACGGCCAACGCGGTGATCTTCTTCATCGTGATCACGGTCGTGTCGCTCTTCCAATTCCGGGTCCTTCAGCGCAGAGAGGCCGATTTCTGATGACCACCGCACTCACCACCGCCGCGCAGACCGAAGAGGTGCTGCCCACTGCCCCGCCCCGACGTCGTCGCCGGGGCTCGGAGGACGACGACACCCGTCGCACCAACTGGTGGGCGACCGCGCTCATCGCCGTCTGCTCGCTGACCATCCTGATCCCGCTGTACCTCGCGGTCGTCGTCTCACTGAAGACGCCCGAGCAGCTCGCCAGCGGCACGGGCTTCGAGTGGCCGAACCCGGTGCGCTGGGAGAACTTCCCAGAGGCGTGGGAGCGCACGAACTTTCCGCAGGCGCTCATGAACACCGCCCTCATCACGGTGGGCTCGGTGGTGTTCACGCTCCTGACCAGCTCGATCGTCGCCTACGCCCTGGCCCGCAACATCCATCGCCCGTTCTTCAAGGGCGTGTTCTTCTACCTGCTGGCCGCGCTGTTCATCCCGTTCCCGATCATCATGCTGCCGCTCGTGAAGCAGACCGCGATCCTCGGACTCGACAACCAGGCGGGCATGATCGTGCTCTACACGATCTACGGGCTGTCGCTGAACGTCTTCATCTACACCGCATACATCCGCTCGATTCCGATCGAGCTCGAGGAGGCGGCACGCGTCGACGGTGCTTCGACGTGGCGCGTGTTCCGGTCGGTGATCTTCCCATTGCTGATGCCCATGAACGCGACGGTCGGCATCCTCACCTGCGTGTGGGCCTGGAACGACTTCATCATGCCGCTCGTGGTGTTGACCGACCCCGCCGCACGCACCCTGCCGCTCGCGCAGTACGTGTTCCAGGGCCAGTTCAACACCGACTACACCGTGGCGTTCGCGTCGTACCTCATGGCGATGGCGCCGCTGCTGATCGTGTACATCTTCTCGCAGCGCTGGGTCATCTCGGGCGTGACGCGGGGCTCAATCAAGTAACCGCCGAAGCCGGCGCGCGGTAACCCCTCAGGAAGGAACACACCGATGACGAACACACTGACCGATGAGACATCCGTCGTGCTCGCGAACGACCCGCACTGGTGGCGCCAGGCGACCGTCTACCAGATCTACCCGCGCAGCTTCGCCGACGCGAACGGCGACGGCATCGGCGATCTCGTCGGCATCACGAGCCGCATCCCTTACCTCGCCGAGCTCGGGGTCGACGCCGTCTGGCTCTCGCCCTTCTATCCGTCGGCCCTCGCCGACGGAGGCTACGACGTCGACGACTACCGCGACGTCGACCCGAAGCTCGGCACGCTCGCCGATTTCGACGTGATGATCGCGGCGCTGCACGCCAGCGGCATCCGCCTCATCGTCGACATCGTGCCCAATCACTCGTCGAACCGGCATGTGTGGTTTCAGGAGGCGCTCGCGTCGCCGCGTGGTTCTGCGGCCCGTGATCGCTACATCTTCCGCGACGGCGAGGTGCCCGACGGCACGGAGCCGCCGAGTGACTGGCAGGCGATGTTCGGCGGCTCGGCCTGGGAGCCGGTCGACGACGGTCAGTTCTACCTGCACCTGTTCGCACCCGAACAGCCCGACTTCAACTGGGCGAACCGCGAGGTGCGCGACGACTTCCTCACCACGCTGCGCTTCTGGGCCGACCGGGGCGTCGACGGGTTCCGCGTCGACGTGGCGCACGCGCTCGCGAAGGACCTGACCTATCCGCTGCGCTCGCACGCCGAGCTCGAGGAGATGAAGCTCGTGACCGACGGCTCCCACCCGCTGTGGGACCGCGAAGAGCTCGACGAGATCTACGCCGAGTGGCGGGCAGTGTTCGACGAGTACGACCCGCCCCGCATCGCGGTGGCCGAGGCGTGGGTGGAGCCCAGCCGTCGGCATCGCTACGCCGCGCCGACCAGCCTCGGCCAGGCCTTCAACTTCGACCTGCTTCTTGCGAACTTCGACGCTGGCGAGTTCCGGGCGATCATCGACCACAACATCCAGTCCGTGTCGACCACCGGTTCGTCGAACACGTGGGTGTTCTCGAACCACGATGTGGTGCGGCACCCCACCAGGTACGGCCTGCCCGACGACCCCAACCGGGAGAACGCCATCAGCAAGAGGTGGCTGCTGCACGGGGGGCCCGCGTCGCAGCTCGACGCGGAGCGCGGCCTGCGACGGGCCCGCGCCGCCACCCTGCTCATGCTCGCGCTGCCCGGGAGCGCGTACCTCTATCAGGGCGAGGAGCTCGGCCTGCCCGAGGTCGCCGACATCCCCGATGCCGATCGCCAGGACCCGACGTTCTTCCGCAGTCCCGGCGTCGACGTCGGCCGCGACGGATGCCGCGTGCCCCTGCCCTGGACGGCGACGGGCTCGTCGTTCGGCTTCGGCGCCGCCGGCGCGCACCTGCCGCAGCCCGCCGGGTGGGGTTCGTTCTCGGTCGAAACCGAGGACGCCGACGCCTCCTCGACGCTCAACCTCTACCGACGCGCGCTCTGGCTGCGCCGCGACCTGCAGGACGCCGAGGAGCTCACCTGGCACGCGCACCCGAGCGGCAGCGACAAGGTGCTGTGGTTCGAGCGTCCGGGCGGCTGGCATTCGGTCACCAACTTCGGCGATGCTCCGGTCGAGCTGCCCGACGGCGAGGTACTCGTCACGAGTGCCCCGCTCATCGGCGGCGCGCTTCCCGCGGCGGCGACGGCCTGGTTGCGCCGCCAGGCGCGTTGAGAGCGAGCGGATGTCGCGGGCACGCGTTGCCCACGTGACGACCTTTCGCCGGTCCACGGCCCCTGGCGAATGCACGTGGACCGCCGAAAGGTCGTCACGGTGCGCGCCGGGCGGGTGGGCAAGCCGGGGTGTGCCCCGCGCCCACCGCGCGACATCCGCTCGGTAAACTGGCGCGCATGGCAGATGCAACGTTCGACATCGTGAGCAAGGTCGACAAGATGGAGGCCGACAACGCGGTCAACCAGGCGCAGAAAGAGGTCGCCCAGCGCTACGACTTCAAGAACGTGGGCGCGTCGATCGAGTGGAGCGGCGAGAAGGTGCTGCTCAAGGCGCAGACCGAAGAGCGTGTGAAGGCGGTGCTCGAGGTCGTCGAGTCGAAGTTCATCAAGCGCGGCATCACGCTGCGCTCGCTCGACGAGGGTGAGCCATACGCGTCGGGCAAGGAGTTCCGCATCGAGATCGGGCTCAAGAACGGCATCGACAGCGACAACGCGAAGAAGATCTCGAAGATCATCCGCGACGAGGCGCCGAAGTCGGTCAAGTCGCAGATTCAGGGCGACGAGCTGCGCGTCTCGTCGAAGAGCCGCGACGACCTGCAGTCGACCATGGCGCTGCTCAAGGGCAAAGACCTCGACGTCGCCCTGCAGTTCGTGAACTTCCGCTAGGCGCGCGGCGCGATCAGTGCGATGGTCGCATCTTCGCGGTGACTTTGGTTTACGACCGTGTACACTGGTTTACGACCATGTACTGGAGTTTCCAATGGATCTTCGCGAACCCCTGGCGTCGCTGATGTCGCCCGTTGAGGCGGCGAGCCTGCGAGTGCTCGCGCGCAGTGCCACCGAGTTCACCGGCCGGCAGGTGGCGAACCTCGCATCCACAGGCACAGCCGCTGGCATACGAAAGGCGCTCCTCCGCCTCGGCGCCACGGGGCTCGTGAATGTTCGGGCGGAACCTCACGCCACCTACTACTCGGCAAACGTGGGGCACGTGCTGTGGCCGGTCATCGAGCAGGCGCTGAGGGTGCGCCAGATCATCGAACAGACAATGGTCGACGCTGCGCGTGAGATCGCACGACCGGGAATGACCATCGCGGTGTTCGGATCGTATGCCCGAGACGAAGCGGGCCCCGAGTCGGATATCGACTTCGTGTTCGTGTTCCCACCCCAACTCTCCGAGCGGGAACGCGACGACCTGATAGCCGAGTTCACACACGTCGTGACGAAATCGACCGGGAACGCGACGTCGGTCTACGACACCACGCCCGAAGATATCCAGCGGTTGGTCGGTGCACAGGACCCGATCATCGAGAGCTGGGTCCGCGACGCCCGCACCCTTGTGGGCACTGACCTGAACGAACTGGTCCGCCGATGACCCCGGCCGACGGCCGTACGCGATCGATCGACAAGGCCGGCATCAAGGTGCGCGCCGACGACGCCCGGAGCCTCATCAACGCGGCGCACATGTTCGTCGAGTCTGAGGAGATGGCCGACTGGAAAACCGCGGGCGCGAATGCCGTGCATGCCGGCATCGCCGCAGCTGATGCCCTCTGCGGGCATGTGCTCGGGTACCACTCACGTAGCCAAGATCACAGGACCGCCGTCGACGTGCTGCGCAGGGCCACCCAACCCGACAACGGGCCGGCGAACGACCTGGATCGACTCATCAACGAGAAGGACCAGTTCGATTACGGATCCCAGCGGGTCACGCAGGCCAGCGCTCGAGACACCATCAGGCGAGCCGAACGGTTGCTCGCGGTGATGCACGAGAAGCTCCGCACCTGACTGAGTCGCGCGACAGCGGGCCAGCGCGCGGGCGGCGCGTAGCCGTCCGCCCGCGCCCGCCTCAGCCCCGTGGGAGCAAGGCTGTGCGCTCAGAGCAACTTACGAACCTTGCTCCGGCCGGCGAACCTTGCTCCCGTGTGACCTGCGGCGCGCGGATGGCAGCGCAGCCGGGGCGTCTGGACTGCCTACGAGCAACCTCCGCCGCTTCGGGCGCGGCACCTTCATCGCGGTGAGCCTGCGCTCGACCGGCGTCTTCTGCATTGTTTCGCCCCAGCCCCACCGGTCGAAGGCGCGCACCTGCCGCCGAATCGCGTTCTCGCGCTCCTTCTCGGAGATCACCGCATCTGCCGCAGCCTTGGCTGCGACGGCCGCGGCCCTCATCGCCTCGGTGGCGGCCCGTGCCGCGCGCGTCTTGGGGCCGATCTCGGCTGCCCCGGCGACGGTTGTGCCTCCCGTGGCCATGACCACGGCCCGACTGCCGCCCGACTCGGCGCGCGACATCGGTTGAGCCGCGCCACCGCCGGCCTCGGGCACACCGCCGCGATACTTGCCCTTGCCGTCGGCCTCGGCTGCGGCACCGACCGACGGCCACCAGAAGTCGAGGAACGCGCGCTTGCCGAGTTCGGGCAGCCACAACTCGTGCTGCAGTTCGGGCGCCTCGAACCCGAGCTCTTCGATGACGAGGCGGCTCACCGTCTCGAGCGGAGTGTCGGCGAGTGCCGTTGCACGAGCGAGCACGGCATCGGTTCGACGGCTACCTCGATAGGGCAGGAGCCGTTCGTGCTCTGCACGCAGCCGTTCGATGGTCGTCTTCGGCTGCGTGTCGCCGAACCGAGGCCGGTGCAGTGCTGCATCGACTGCGGTGAGGGCGGCGGCAAGCGTGCCGTGCCTGCAGACCTGGATGAGTGTGAACTCGATCGACGTGGTCGCGATGCCGTCGACCGTCTCAACGTCGGGAACATACGACCCGGAGACCGAGATCAGCCCAGCACGCTTGCGCCCCTGCGCATCCCGCGAGAGCACGTAGATGTCACTCGGCCACCTTCCGAAGATCGGCAGCCGCCGCAGCGCGAGCCCCGCGAAGCTCGTGAACACCGGCCGCTTCAGAGTCAGCGAAGCCGCGAGCACCGCCCGACGATATTTCAGCTCGCCGCGTTCAGGCTCTGTACGCCATGACCCAGGCACTGTCTGCGCCCACACCCCGCGCCGAATCCGCTCGAACTCACCCCGGCCGGCTGCCGCGCTGAGCACGTTCTCGAGCCCGGCTGCCCGCACATCGGCGGTGAGAATGAGCCCGTTCTCGAGGATTGGCAGGTCGGTCACGCGTTCGAGCCTGACGCCGAGTGAATGATCGGATGTCCCATCCGCGCGACATGTGGAACGTCGGCAGTTTCTCACCCCTGTGCAGGACGAGTGCCCGCCGCCACTGCGCCCGTCCCGCCCCCGCACCCGGGTGCCCGCCCGTTCGTCGCTTCGCGCGTCGCCTTCGCTTCGCGCGTCGCGCCCCGTGGGAGCAACCTTGCCCGCTCGGAGCAAGCTCCGGCGGTTGCTCTGAGCGGCCAAGGTTGCTCTCACGCGAGCGCGGACGGCGCCCGCCCAGGCGGGCGTGCCGGGCAGGTCAGAGCCCGCCGGCCGGGGCGTAGCCGCGCAGCCAGTGCGCCACGGCCTCGTACGCAGCGGCGCGGGCAGGCTCGCGCGAGAGGAACACGTCGTGCAGCGCCCCGTCGATGCGTGCCACGGTGACCGTCGGGCCGAGCTTCAGCGCCCGCTGCGCAATATCGTCGACCACGAGCACGATGTCGCTCGAGAGCATGGCATCGTCCCATCGCGGCAGCAGCGTCGACCGCGCCGAGAGCAGCGTCAGCACCGGAGCCCCGACGTCGATGCCCGCCGCGACCGTCGCGTGGCCGGCGAGAATGCCCGTGAGCCACGCCGGATGCACCGCGAACCCCCGGTCGGGCCGCCACTCGTGCGAGTACTCCCACTCACCGTCGAGTTCGCGCGACACCGAGCGCGTATAGAACCCGAGGTCGACGTTGGGCAGCGGCCCCATCGGATTCACGCGGGCACCCCAGCTGATCACCGGCGCGAGCGCCTCACGCGCGACCCGACTGCCCTGGAACTCGAGCCACGGGCTGTTCAGCACGAGCCCCGCGACGCGTCCGTGATTGCGGGCGGCCCATAGGCTGAGCGTCAGCCCTCCGGTCGAGTGCCCCAGCAGCATGAGGGGTCGGGGGCGCGAGCCCGGGTCATCCGTCACTGCGTGACCCATGCGCGCGAGCGCCGCCTCGATATCGGCGTCGTAGGTGGCGAGGTCGGTGACGTAGCCGGGAGTCTGCCCGGGGCGCAGGCTGCGGCCGTACTTGCGCAGGTCGAGGGCGAAGAAGCGGGCGCCGGCGTTCGTGAAGAACTCGGCGAGCGGGCGGTTGAAGAAGTAGTCGCTCCATCCGTGCACGTAGAGCACATCGATATCGGATGCCGCTCCCCGCGCCTGCCAGAACCACCGCCTGCGGCGGGGCCGGTGACGAACCAGGGTCGCGACGACCTCGCCCTCATCGTCGTCGCCGAGCGGCAGCGTCAGCTGCTCGAACCCTTCACCGAGCACGTCGGGGCGCCACTGCTCGTTGTCGACGTGCTGCCCCTCAGTCACAGCCGCGGCACCTCCCCGGGGTTCGGGGTCAGCCTATCGAGCGGCGGTTCCCGGTTGGGGCGTCTGAACTCGCGCCTACCCGGTACCTCAACTGTAGTTCTCGGGGTCGCGGCACGCTGAGAATGCCTGGGCGTTCAGCCGCGTGTTCCATATGCGGGTGGGAGCGGCCGGCCGAATCTCGCGGCTTTGGCGATACTGCCCATTGTGGAACCATGAAACGGTTTCGACCTTTGCCGACTTGAGAGCAATCGCCTCGTCGAGCGCCGGCTCCAGGTCGGTATCCTGCGACGCAAGGATGACCAGATCTACTGCGGGGTCGCGCGCCTCGCGCACCAGCGCGAGGCGCGCACAGCACGTCGACGCCCTTCTCCTGAGGCTTGCCGGCAAGGAAGAGGTTGCCTTGTGCGTCGGTTGCCTTCCGGCCGTCGTGAGTGCGCTGATATCGATATTTGAGGGGCCGGAGCGTAACGGTGACGCGAGGATCCTGCTGCCAATGGGCCTTCTGGGCAAGGTTCCGCGCGTACGCCTTCGGGTCGACTTCGGCAGAGGGCAAGCCTCGGTAGACAAGCACCTTGCCAAGAACTGCCGCAGGCATCCCGGCACGCTGCTTCACGTTGCGCCGGGTGATCGTCTGGTTCGCGAAGTGGAGCGGATGCACCAGATGCTCGTGAGCGGGCTGATACGGCTCGAACAGCCCGGCACCCGTCAAATGTACGTTCTGGTAATCGATGATGACGGCAGCATTGAGGTCGGGCATCGTCGCTTCAGGGTAAGAAAAAGCCCCACCAGTCCCGGAGGACGGTGGGGAGTTATGTGATTCATCATGGCACGCCGATGCGTCGCAAACAAATCGATTCGCCGAAGGCGAACTCCCCCAGAACGGGGTCGATATCGGCGTCGTAGGTGGCGAGGTCGGTGACGTAGCCGGGGGTCTGCCCGGGGCGCAGGCTGCGGCCGTACTTGCGCAGGTCGAGGGCGAAGAAGCGGGCGCCCGCGTTCGTGAAGAACTCGGCGAGCGCGCGGTTGAAGAAGTAGTCGCTCCATCCGTGCACGTAAAGCACATCGATATCGGATGCCGCTCCCCGCGCCTGCCAGAACCACCGCCTGCGGCGGGGCCGGTGACGAACCAGGGTCGCGACGACCTCACCCTCATCGTCGTCGCCGAGCGGCAGCGTCAACTGCTCGAACCCCTCGCCGAGCACGTCGGGGCGCCACTGGTCGTCGACGTGCAGCCCCTCACTCACCGCCGCGGCACCTCCCCGGGTTGTCAGGTCAGCCTATCGAGCGGAGGTTCCCGATCGAGGCGTCCCGCCCAGGGCAAGGATCGGCCCGTTGTCCTGGGACTGGAGTTGGATGAGCCCGACGATCCCGGCGGACGACACGAGCAGCGCCCGCCACCATCTCGAGCCCATCCACTACCCGAGCGCTGCGAGCATCAGGAAGCCGAGCATGCTGCCCTGTTCAGGTCTGGCTGAACGCCTGAATGATGCCGACAACGGCCGGTGTCATCACCACGATGAACAACACAGGCAGCAGACAGAAGATGAGCGGGAAGAGGATCTTCACCGTCACCTTCTGCGCCTGCTCTTCTGCACGCTGCCGTCGCTTGAGGCGCATCTCGCTGGCCTGAATGCGCAACACATCGCCCAGGGCGATGCCGTAGGCGTCAGCCTGCACGACGGCTCGGGCGAAGCGACGCAGGTCTTCAGACCTCGTACGCTGCTCGAGTTCATGGAACGCGTCACGACGGGTGCGACCGATTGCCATGTCCTGCAGTACGCGCACGAGCTCCTCAGCCAGCGGCCCGTTTCCGCCGCGAGCGGCCTTCGCCATCGCCGCGTCGAAGCCGAGACCCGCCTCGACGGCGATCGTCATCTGGTCGAGCGTGTCGGGCAGTGCAAGATTGATGGCCTCCTGGCGGTCATGCGCGCGCGAGTTGATGAGCACGTCGGGCAGGAAGAAGGCGAGCACCGTCGTGAAGAATGCGAGGAAGAGCAGGAGCGGTTGCGGGCCGGTGCGTGTGAGCACGAGCAGGCCCAGCACCAACGCGACGATCGGCAGCACGATCTTCCAGACCGCCAATGTATTCGGAGTCCAGCCATTCGGGCGACCGGCGTAGACGATCTGCTTCTCGAGCCAGCCGATGTACCCCGTCGGTGCCACGGCGACCAGTCGAGCACCGATCGACCCTTGTTGCACCGGTCCGACCTGCGAAACAACGACAGCACCTTCATCGGCTTCATCTCGCTTCGCAGCTTTGGGGAAGAGCAGGAAGACGAAGAGGCCGAAGCACACTGCGGTGACGACGGCAATGATCACTATGACGCTCGACATCTCAGAACTTCACCTTCACCGAGAACGACACCCAGATCGTGCCGACGACAAGCAGGATGAACGCCACGATCAATGCAATGATGCCGATCAGGTTCGTGAAGAAGAACGAGACGTAGCTCGGATTCACCACGAGAAGGAACAAAAACACACCGATCGGGAGCGCAACGAGAATGATCGCCGACAGTCGGCCCTCGGCGCTCAGGGCTCGCACGTGGCGGCGGATCTGGCTGCGCTCGCGGATCGTCTTGCCGACTTGATCGAGCACTTCTGCGAGGTTGCCACCGGTCTCCTGATTGATTGCGATCGCCTGCGCCACCCACTCGAAGTCGGTACTTCGCATTCGCTCTGCGATCGCGTGCAACGCGTCGGCCATCGGCCGACCGAGTCGAGTTTCGTTGACGACACGCGCCAGTTCCTCCGACGCTGGCGCCTCAGCCTCGGCCGCAACCGCGGAGAAGCTGCGATTGAGGCCATGACCGGCCCGCAGTCCGCCTGCGATCATCTGTACGAGGTCGTCGATCTGGTCACCGAACTTCGCGCGCCGAGCCGACGTTCGCGCGACGACGACCAATTTCACGATCACCGGGCCGAGCACCGCGAAGAGCAGCGCAAGCCAGATCGAGGTGCCACTCGTGAGGCCGACGAGCGCGCCGAGCAATGCGAGCACTGCGGAAGCCGCGAACACGAAAATGGTGAAGCCCGACGGCTCTGTCTTGATGCCGGCAAGCTCAAGCTCTTCCGCTCCGAACAATCGGCGCCTTCGATTCGCGGCGGCGGAGTCAAGTGCCTCGGTTGTGCGCTGGGTGAGGCGCGTGAGCCCAGAGACGTGTTCCTCCCCGGGCGCGAGTCGTCTTTGACGGGCGACGCGCGGCGCCGGCGGAGCGATCGTGAAGAAGATCAACGTGAGCAGCGCCACCAGCGCGAGAGCGATGCCGCCGACGAGCAGTACGGGGTTCATCGGATCTCGCCTAGGTATGGATCGTCGAAAATCTGCTCTTGGAACAGCGACATCGGCAGGGTGATGCCAGCGTCTGCGATTCGCTCGGCGAAGCGCGGGCGGACGCCGGTCGGGCGCAGGCGTCCGAGCAGCCGCCCCTCGTGGTCGTAGCCGGCCGAGTAGTCGAACGTGAATGCGTCCTGCAGGGTGATGATCTCGCCCTCCATTCCGTGCACCTCGGTGATGTGGGTGATGCGACGACCGCCGTCTTTGTGACGGCCGATCTGCACGATCACGTCGATCGCGGAGGCGATCTGCTCGCGGATCGCGCGCAGCGGCAGCTCTACTCCCGACATCAACACGAGCGTCTCCATGCGACTGATTGCGTCGCGCGGCGAGTTGGCGTGCAGCGTCGAGATCGAGCCTTCGTGGCCGGTGTTCATGGCCTGCAGCATGTCGAGTGACTCGGCGCCGCGCACCTCACCGACGACGATGCGGTCGGGGCGCATGCGCAGTGAGTTGCGTACCAGGTCGCGGATCGTGATCTCACCGCGTCCCTCGATGTTGGCCGGGCGCGACTCCAGTCGCACCACGTGCTCCTGCTGCAGTTGCAGTTCAACCGCATCTTCGATGGTGATGATGCGCTCGTCGCCCGGGATGAACGCTGAGAGCACATTGAGCAAAGTGGTCTTGCCGGTGCCGGTACCGCCCGAGACCAGGACATTCATCTTCGCACGCACAGCCGCGTCGAGGATTGCCGTAACCTCGCGCGTCATGCTGCCGAAATTGATGAGATCTTCTGCCGTGTACGGAGTGCCGGCGAACTTTCGGATGGTGAGCGAGGCTCCGTCGACCGCGAGCGGCGGAATGATGGCGTTCACGCGCGAACCGTCTTCGAGTCGCGCGTCGACGAGCGGCGACGACTCGTCGATGCGGCGCCCGACCCGTGCGACGATGCGCTCGATGACGCGCCGCAACTGCGGCTCCCCGGTGAAGCGATACGGGGTCTCGTGCAGTCGACCGTTGCGTTCGACATAGAGCCGATCGAATCGGTTGACCATGATCTCGCTCACGCTGGGGTCGGCGAGCAGCGGCTCGAGCGGGCCGTACCCGAGCACGTCGGCGCCGATGTCGTCGATAAGTCGATTGCGCTCGGCCGTGGTGAGGGCGATCTGCTCGCCAGCGACGATCTCGGCGAGCTCCTTGCGGGCAAGTTCGTGAAGTTGCGCCTCAGTCAGCGATGAGTCGTTCAGTCGTGAGCCGATACGACCGAAGAGTTCCTGCGCCGCCTTCTCCTTGACAGCAGCCAGAGGGTCGACGATGGGCGTTCGAGCACTCGGCGCGGCCACGGTCGGCGGCGAGTCGGTTCCCGCTGATGCGTCGATGATGGACGCGTCGCTCGTCGGCTGCGCCGTCGACGCGGAACTCGCGGGTGCCGCGCCTCCGGATGGCGGCTGCCATGCAGGTTGTTCGGGCGTGGACGACGGTCGGTCGAGCCCGAGCTGTTCCTCGATCGAAACCAGCGGGGGCGGAGCGGTCGGGGAGCCGGGAGCGGGCGCCGACGCATTCGGCCCGTTCCGGCGGGCGTTGAGACGTTCATACAGGCTCATGCGGATCGCCGCCTTTTCTGTGCTCGGGCATCTGCGGCTTCGGGCGCGATCTGCGCTACCAGAGCGCGGAGGGCACGCGAAGCCGGGTCGCGTGGGTCGTCGTCGATGAGCGGCACACCCTTGTTACTGGCGAGCAGCACGGCGGTCGAGCGCGGCACTTCGATATCGACGGGGGTGCCGAGGATGCGCTCCGCGTCCTTGACAGTGAGGCCGACGTTCTTCTCGGTCTGATTCACCACGATGCGACGGTTGGCGGGCAGCAGCCCGAGGGTACGCAGCATTTCGAGTTCGGTTCGGAGCCCGCGGAGCGCGGGTACGCCGAGGTTCGAGACGAAGATCGCATCCGTGACGTGTTCGAGCGCGACGAGACTGTGCTCACCGAGACCCGGGGTCGTATCGATCACGACGAATCGGAAGATGCCGCGCAGCTGCTCGATCAGTCGAGCGAGGGATTCAGGCGAGACTGAATCCCCGAGTTCCGGGGATCGCGCGCTCGCCACCACGAAGAAGTCCCCTTTGTGGTGGGTCAACGTGGTCTTGAGAATGAGTTCGTCGATCGCCGCATCCGACGTTGCTTCGACGATCGTGCCCTCTGGCGCAAGGTCGAGGGCGGCGGTGATGTCGCCGAATTGCAAGTCGCTATCAATGAGCACGACCGAGTTGGGAGCGACCTTTGCCAGGCCGGCGGCGACGTTGATGGCGAGTGTCGTCTTTCCCTGGCCGCCCTTCGGCGCGACCACGGCAATGGCCTCGGCGGCCTGTCCTGAGTCGAGCGGTGGGAATTCCCATCCCGGCACAGCGGGCTCGGGCTCTGGTTGTACATCGACGTCGAGGTCGACCTCGACCTCGACGTCTCCCGTCGATTCATCGGGATCCGCCAGGTCGACGAGCGGCATTTGGTTAATCTCGGGAGCGAGCGGAGCATCGAAGTCGTGGGCTCCAGCCCGATCGTTCATGATCAACCAGTCCGCGAGCCGATCGAGAAGGGCCATCGTAGTGTCATCGGTTGCCTCAGGGCTCAAGACTGCATGCAGCGCGAGTTCATCGACCCAGTCTTCAAGATCTGAGCGCTGCTCTCGCACGACAATCAGCCCAAGGTCGGGGTGTTTCGCGGTCAACGCGTCAACGAGGCCCTTCGTCTCCTCGAAGTTGAGCACGGGCCCGAGCAAAGCAATCCTCGGCTGCTCAGGCACTCGGCTCATGACGGCCTCCGGACCGAACGTGAGGAACTCTCCCGGAACTACGGCGAGCCGTTCGCCGAGGAGAGCCCGGATGCGGGTCTCATACTCGGCGGAACGGCTGACCAGGACGAACGGGGGCACTATCTGAAGGTGCTCTCGTTGACGGGGGAGGAACCGGAGACATCGGTTGCATCGTTCTGGAGGGTGGCCCAGACACCGACGTACTGGATGTAGTCGCCCTGTTGCTCGTAGCCTTCCATCGCCCAGACCAGCCGTTCGGCATCGTGGGTGGCGAGCGCCACGGTCAGCAGGATCGTGTCACCGCTCGTCTCATCCTTGTCTGAGGAGTCGCCGTCGCTCACGTTCTCGCCGATTTGCGCATTGGTCACCAGCACTCCATTGAACGAGAACTGCGACTCGGGCACGAACGTCGGGGTCGCATCCTTGATGTCGACGCCCACCTCGTACTTCGTGACGACGAGGCCGATCTTGCTTCCTGCGCGGATCGCACCGCCGACCATCCGCTGCACGGGGAGGGCGAAGCTGACCTCCTGCATCCCGGCCGGGACGTCGACGTCTCCGCGAGATGCCTTCACAGCGGGGTCGATGAACTGCGCCTGCAACAGTTGCTCTCCGACGAACACCTTGCCGTCGGCCACCAGACCATCGAGCTCGGAGAGATCGGTCACCGCGCCTTCCGGAATGTTCCGCTTCGGTGCGGTATCGAGCTCGACGAAATCACCGACGGACTCACCCGTCGTGCCGCTGGGGATTTCCTCGGCAACGACATAGACATCGGCAAGTTCGGCGCCTTCCTGTGCACGCGCGTCAGCGCCTCTCACATAGGTGACGAGGAAGAACGCGCCGACGACGGCGAGGATGAGCGCGATGATCGCGCCGATGATTCGGGTCTTCATTGTGTGCGGGTCTTTCGGGCCGGGGCGAGGGTCGGGGCGCTAATTGATCAAGCTGACGGTGGTCGAGACATCGGTACCGGGCACGGATCCGACGGGCACGTACTCCTGGAACTCGACGAGGACGCCACGACAGCTGCCGGTGCAATTCAGGTTGTCGATGTCGCGCCGCGTCCTGTCGAAGACCTGCGGGAGATTCGACCCGCCGCTGAACGCCCAGGAGTGCAAGGTGGCCTTGGCGAACTCTTTGATGTGCCAAACTGCCTTGCCCCCTGGCTGGTCGCCGATCTTGTAGTCGGCAAGCGGGATGTAAATCGTTCTCCCTGACAGGGATTCGGTGAAGGCGGCGTGGCAGACGGGAATGTTCGGGATGCCGGGATTGCCGGGGTCGCTCTCAGCGGAGCCGTCGGAAGCGATATCAGCGACGCAGCCGACCGGATTCCCGTCGGCATCCTCCATCAGCTCAAGCCAACCAAAGCTACCCACTGCAGCGGGCTCCGCTGGGTTGCCTTTGCATTCCTTGTTTGTGTCGTAGGTGATCCAGTGAAGGAGCCCGTCACCTGCCGCGGTGATGTCGAACTCGCAGGTCGTTATTGCAAGCGGGAGGGTGATGTCACCAGCAGCCCACTGCGCCGTAGCGGTCGCGGTCACCGGGTCGTTGTCACTCACTCCGATAACCGCCGCGAACGGGTGATACGGCGCCGTCGTGCCGTCAACGTTGAGCGTGCTGACATCGATCCGCACCGTACGCGCTGCCGGGTCGATCTCCTGAGCATCGATCGCGACGGATGCGTCCTTTGCATTGCCGTTGGCGAAACTCGAGGCGATCGCTGTGTTCCCGCTCGAAGGGCAGCGACTTACCGAGCACTTCGTCGCGACGGCGAGTGCCGCGGAGTCTGCGGCGTTCTGCAACTGGGCGCGCTCGTAGTAGAGCATGCCGACATCGACGCCGATCGCAGCCATGCCGAAGATCGGAACAAGCAGGATCACCGTGAGCACGGCGCTCGCGCCACGGTCATTGCGAAGCTGCTGCATCAACCGCCGCATATCATCTTGCTTTCTGCCGTGAGAACCCGTCCTGGCGCGATGAGCCAGTTGAACCAGCCGGTGAGCCCGGGAGCTTCAAGCGATGCCACCGCCGTCACCGAGAGCGGGACGTCGTCGGGATTGGTCGGTGCACACTCCATCGACGAGAACGTGATCGTCGCGTCGGGAGTGAGTGGTGCCGCCGCGAGCCCTTCGCTGATCGCCTCCGCATCGGCACCGGACTCCGCCCAATGGATCGCCATCGTCCGCGCAGCTTCACGAGCCGCATTGCCGAGCGAGACCTGCTGACCGAAGGTCCAGCCGAACTCGACGATTCCGAACACGACGGCGAGCAGGATCGGGAGTATCAGCGCAAACTCGACGGCTGCGGCGCCACGCTCACGTGATCGTCGCTTCGCCATGGGGTTCCCTCTCGAACATGCTGCGCAGGAATGCGACGGAGTGGCGAACCGCATTCGCGGTCCGCCACTCCGTCGGAAGTCGAATCAGGCGCCGCCGCCGGTGATGGCGGTGCTGACCTCCGTGAACGCGGTGTTGATCTGGCCGCCGAGGGTCGCCACGATGCCGACGATGACCGCAGCGATGAGCGCGACGATGAGGCCGTACTCGACCGCGGTCGCGCCCTCTTCTTCGGTGCGGAGGGAGTTGAGACGGGCCTTCGCGGCCGTGTATGCCTTCAGCATTGCAGGATCCTTTACGGTTCGGGTTGATGCAAAAAAAGCGGCCGGCAGGGCCGACAACGTGATTGACAGTAACTGTGTATTCGCATGGAAAGCGATGCCCCCTTTCGGGGGCGGAGTAGGCTCCGCCGACAGAGTGGCGGAAAGTCGCGGAAGTTGGTGCGATTTGTCCCCCCTTTTGGGGACTCGGTCCGGAAGGTTTCGAGACGGCCTGGCGGGCCTTCTCAACCGGCACGGGTTTCGAGACGGCCCTGGCGGGCCTCCTCAACCGGCAGGGGTTTTGAGACGGCCCTGGCGGGCCTCCTCAACCCACCAAGGGGCCTCCTCAACCCGCAGCGCCGACGAGGAGCACGGCGATGAGGGCCCCGGCGAGCATCGAGGGGCCAAACGGGATCGAGCCCCGCAACGTCACCCGCCGCAGCGTGAGCGCGACGAGCGCGATCACTCCCCCCACGACGAACGCCGCCAAGAGCCCGATGAGCCAGGCGCTCAGCCCGAACCACCCGAGCAGCAGGCCGATCACGAGCGCGAGCTTCACGTCGCCCATGCCCATCGACGCCGGCGAGATGAGCGCGAGGATGAAGTAGCCCGCGAACATCGCGGCAGCGCCGACGACGGCCCAGACGAGCTGGATCCAGGTTCCGAGAGCCCAAGTGGGTGGCACGAGCAAGATCCCGACGACGGCCAGGGTCGGGAAGATCACCGCGTTCGGCAGGCGTTTCTCGGCAAGGTCGACGACGGTGAGCACAGTCGCGGCAGCCGCGAACACCAGCAGCACCGGCATGAGCCACGAAACATCGAATCGCCACGTGATCAGCCCGAATGTCGCCGCGGTGATAATGGCCGATGAGATGCGGATGGCTCGTTGGGACATCCGCTCGTCGTTCATCGCATGTGACGCCCACGCTGCCAGCGGCCACCAGCCGAGGGCGAAACCGACGGCGGCAGCGAGCAGCGTATATACGATCAAGGGCATGAAGAGAGGGTAGCGGGTGATACGGGTCACCTGTCTCCATGCGCAAACAGGTGTTCAGCCTGCGTCTTGTGGAGTGCCGGTGACACCTGGTGACGGTCGCCCGATCGCCGTCTGAAGCAAGTCGCCGAAACCGAGGTCATTGGCAAGTTCGAAGAGTTCGGTCTCATCCGGATGATCGGGCAGTACTGATTCCCAGGCTGCAAGCGCGAGGGCGAACAAGATGACCTGGGTTTCAAGGGCGAGTTCAAGGTGGCGATAGTGCGGACGCTGGACGAGAGCGAGACCGTCGGGATTCGTCGCCGTACGCGTTCCATGCACCGAGTACTCACTCAGTAGCGCGATTCCGCCATGGGAACTCTCTGAGAGGAGGCGGTAACGCGGGTAGATCCATGCTCCACCCTGGATCGCCCTGCAGCGACGTTCGAAGACCCTCGCGTCCAGGCTCGCGAAGCGCGCGAACTCCTTGATCGATTCCGTCATCCCCGCGCTGTCACTGAATGCGCCCGGTTGCACACGCCGCACAGACCTCACGAAAAGATCACTTTGGCGAGCGGCTTCATGCACCGACGCTCGTACTCTTGCTGGGTCCGAAGCCCACCAGACTGCGTTCACCGCGCACTCCATGCTCAACCTGAAGAGCGGCGCAGTCGACAGATAGACGTTGTGGCGAATGAGTTCGATGATCGACTCGGTCAGTTCGGCGACGTGCTCCACTTGGACGTGGATCGCGAGCGCCGGCAGGCTGGTTCCATCGAGGAGCGGAATGCTCGCCCCACCGTCGTGAGCGTGCCACATTCTGAGAAGTCGGTTGAGCACGGCGATCGATTCGCCAGGTGCTGGATAGTCGCCGTCCACGTCTTGAGTCACGACGCGATCCTAGGGGAGTCAGTCCACCCGGGGTTTCGAGACGGCGCTGGCCGCCTCCTCAACCCACCGAGGCTTCGCGACCTACTCGACCCACCGGGTTTCGAGACGGCGCTGGCGCGCCTCCTCAACCCACGAGGTCTCGATACGGCGCTGGCGCGCCTACTCGACCGACGAACGTGGCGCGCCTCCTCAACCCGCGGAGATGTCCCCGACCGAGATGTCGACCATCTCGTCGCGGGGCACGACCTTCACGCGCACGCGACCCTCGGCCGACCCGAGCGCCTGCTCGTGCTCGTCGAGGCGGTGCCAGCCGTCGAGGTCGGTGTAGCGGATTCCGCGCGACTCGAGCATCTCGACCACCGACTCCTCAGAGGGCGACTCGGGCCGCCACCAGTTGCCGAGATCGTTGATGACGTGCTTGATGGTCTCCATGGCGTCGCTCTTGGTGTGGCCGATGAGGCCGACGGGGCCGCGCTTGATCCACCCGGTCGCGTAGACGCCGTACATCTGGCGCGACTCGCCGGTCTCGGCGTCGTGGATCAGCACCTGGCCCTCGTGGTTCGGGATCACCCCGTATTCGCGATCGAACGGGATGCCGGGCAGCGGCGTGCCGAAGTAGCCGACGGCGCGATACACCGCCTGGATGGGCAGCTCGCGGATCTCGCCGGTGCCGACCACGCCACCCTCGCCGTCGGGCGCGGTGCGCTCCCACCGGATGCCGCCGACACGCCCGTTGCCGTCGCCCACGATCTCGAGCGGCTTCGCGAAGAAGTGCAGGTGCAGCCGCCGCGACGCCTGACCGACCTCACGCTGGCGCCACTGGTTCAGCACCTTGTCGATCACGAAGACCTGCTTGTTGCCCGAGACCGCGGCGCGGGCGGCGTCATCGTAGTCGAAGTCCTCGTCGTAGATGATCATGTCGACGTCGCGCAGCTCGCCGAGCTCACGCAGCTCGAGGGGGGTGAACTTCACCGACGTCGGTCCGCGGCGGCCGAAGACGTGCACGTCGGTGACCGGCGAATCGGCGAGACCGGATGCCACGTTGGCGGGGATCTCGGTGGGCATCAGGTCTTCGACGTGCTTGGCGAGAATGCGGCTCACATCGAGGGCGACGTTGCCGTTGCCGATGACCGCGACCTGCTTGGCCTCGAGCGGCCACGTGCGCGGAAAGTCGGGGTGCCCGTCGTACCAGCTCACGAACTCGGCCGCGCCGTATGAGCCCTCGAGGTCGATGCCCGGGATGTTCAACGACGCGTCGCGCACCGCGCCGGTCGAGAAGATGACGGCGTTGTAGTGCTTCTTGAGGTCGTCGAGGGTGATGTCTTCGCCGTAGCGCACGTTTCCGAAGATGCGGATGTCGCCACGGTCGAGCACCTCGCGAAGCGCGGTGATGATGCCCTTGATGCGCGGGTGGTCGGGCGCCACGCCGTAGCGCACGAGCCCGTAGGGCGCCGGCAGGTGGTCGAACAGGTCGATCGACACGTCGAAGTTGCGCTCGGCCTTCAGCAGGATGTCGGCGGCGTAGATGCCGGCCGGGCCGGCTCCGACGATCGCCAGTCGAAGCTTGTTCCTCGTCACGTGGGGTGTCTCCCTATTGGTTGTTCGGCTGAGCGCCGGGTCAGCTCTGCCGTTCGACGACGGTCTCGGCGAAGCGCGTGAGCGCCTTCTTCACGCCGCCCTCGGGCAGCGGTGCGAGCGCGTCGACGGCCTCGCGCGCCCAACGGTGGGCCTCAGCGAGCGTAGCGCGCGTGGCTTCGTGCTCGCGCAGCTCGGCGACGATCGCATCGACCGTGGCCTTCGACGGCACGATGCGCGACGCCATGGTGTTCGTGTCGAGCGGGTCGCCGAGGTCGGCCGCGACCGCCGTGACCGTGACCACGTCGCGCTCGATGCGACGCAGCAGGTCGGCCGACGCGGCATCGGTCTTCGCCAGCTCTGCGAGCCGCAGCAGCGGTAACGTGACCACCCCGGCGCGCAGGTCGGTGCCCGGAACCTTGCCGGTCGCCTCAGGCTGCGGCGAAAGGTCGATGACGTCGTCGATGAGCTGGAACGCCACGCCCACCTTCTCGCCGAACTCGATGATCGGCTTCTCGTACGCCGGGTCGGCGCCCGAGAACACCAGGCCTGATTGCGCCGCCGCCGCGATGAGCGAACCGGTCTTGTCGGCGAGCACCTTGATGTAGTGCGCGATCTTGTCGTCGCCCTCGCCGGGGCCGACGGTCTCGTGCAGTTGGCCCAGCACGAGCCGCTCGAACGTGTCGGCCTGCATGCGGATGGCCCGCTCGCCGAGCTTCGCCATGAGCTGGCTCGCGCGGGCGAACAGCAGGTCGCCCGTGAGGATCGCGACCGAGTTGCCCCACACCGAATGCGCCGACGGCACGCCGCGACGGCGGTCGGACTCGTCCATGACGTCGTCGTGGTACAGGCTGCCCAAGTGCGTGATCTCGATGGCCTCGGCCGCCGTGATGACGTCGTCGGTGATGCCCGCGCCCAACTGCGCCGTGAGCAGCGTGAGCATGGGCCGCACGCGCTTGCCCCCGGCCTCGAGCAGGTACCGCGTCGACACGTCGGCGATGGAGTCGGCGAACCGCACCTCGTCGATCAGGCCGGCCTCGACGCGCTCGATGCCGTCGTCGATCGCCTTCGCCATCGCCTTGTCGGCCGCCGAGGCGAAGACTCGCTCGCTCAGGCCCAGGTTGGCTGCGAGGGCCGAGCCGCGACGGGCGACCGGGTGGGTCGGATTCACGGGGACAAGCCTACCGGGGAGTCGTCAGCCGAGTAGCGCCGGTCGAGTAGCGCCCGACGAAGGAGGACGCGTATCGAGACCCGGTCGCGTGGTCTCGATACGGCGCTGGCGCGCCTACTCGACCGGCGGCTAGCGCCGGTCGAGTAGCGCCCGACGAAGGAGGACGCGTATCGAGACCCGGTCGCGTGGTCTCGATACGGCGCTGGCGCGCCTACTCGACCGACGGGTGCGGCGCTGGTCGAGTAGCGCCCGACGAACGAGGACGCGTATCGAGACCCGGTCGCGTGGTCTCGATACGGCGCTGGCGCGCCTACTCGACCGGCGAGCGCCGGTCGAGTAGCGCCCGACGAAGGAGGACGCGTATCGAGACCCGGTCGCGTGGTCTCGATACGGCGCTGGCGCGCCTACTCGACCGACGGGTGCGGCGCTGGTCGAGTAGCGCCCGACGAAGGAGGACGCGTATCGAGACCCGGTCGCGTGGTCTCGATACGGCGCTGGCGCGCCTACTCGACCGACGGGTGCGGCGCTGGTCGAGTAGCGCCCGACGAACGAGGACGCGTATCGAGACCCGGTCGCGTGGTCTCGATACGGCGCTGGCGCGCCTACTCGACCGACGGGTGCGGCGCCGGTCGAGTAGCGCCCGACGAAGGAGGACGCGTATCGAGACCCGGTCGCGTGGTCTCGATACGGCGCGGGCGCGCATACTCGACCGGCGGGTGGGGCGCTGGCGCGCCTACTCGACCGGCGGGTGCGGCTTCGTGCCACGGTGCAACGCGACGACGCCCATGGTGAGGTTGCGCCAGGCCGCATCGACGTACCCCGCCTCGCGGATCCACCCCGCCAGCGTGCGCTGGTCGGGCCACGCGTTGATCGACTCGTTGAGGTAGTCGTATGCCGTGTCGTTCGAGCTCGACAGGCGCACGAGCGGCGGCATCACGTAGCGCTGGTAGGCGTTGTAGCCGAACCGCACGAACGGCACCGGCGGCGTCGAGAACTCGCAGATCACGAGCCGCCCTCCGGGCTTGGTCACGCGGAAGAACTCGGCGAGCGCCCGCTTCGGCTCGTTCACGTTGCGCAGCCCGAACGAGATCGTCACTGCGTCGAAGCTCGCGTCGTCGAACGGCAGCTTCGTGGCGTCGGCCTCGACGAACACGAGGTTGGGCACGTGCGCCTGCCGCCGGCGGCCGACGTCGATCATGCCCGGCGAGAAGTCGGCTGCGACGACGGATGCCCCGGACCGCGCCAGGCTCGCACTCGAGGTGCCCGTTCCGGCCGCGACGTCGAGGATGCGCTGCCCCGGCTTCGGGTCGACGGCTTTGGTCGTCACGACCCGCCACAACGGGGCGTTGCCCACCGAGAGCACATTGTTGGTGCGGTCGTACCTGGCCGCCACCCGGTCGAACATCGCCGAGACCTCGTGCGGATCCTTACCGAGGTCAGCGCGTGTCATGGGTCGAGTCTACGGCGCGGGACATCCGCTCGTTCTGTGAGGTTTCTTCGCTTTTCTATGCAAAGGAATGTATTCGCGCTCGGTCATGTTGATGCTGACATGAAGGCAATCTGGAACGGCACCGTGATCGCGCAATCCGACGAAACCGTCGTCGTCGAGGGCAACCACTACTTTCCGCGCGAGTCGATCGACCCGCAGTACTTCGCTCCGAGCGACAACCGCAGCGTGTGCCACTGGAAGGGCACGGCGAACTACTTCCACGTCGAGGTCGACGGCAAGCGCAACCCGAACGCGGCCTGGTACTACGCGACACCGTCTGAGGCCGCAGCCGAGATCCGCGACCACGTCGCCTTCTGGCACGGGGTCGACGTCGTCGCGGCGTAACGCCGGTCGAGTAGGCGCGCAGCGCCGGTCGAGTAGGCGCGCAGCGCCGTATCGAGACCCCGAGTCACGCTGGTCTCGATACGCGTCCTCCTGCGTCGGGCGCTACTCGACCGACGAGCTGTCCGGTCGAGTAGGCGCGCAGCGCCGGTCGAGTAGGCGCGCAGCGCCGGTCGAGTAGGCGCGCAGCGCCGTATCGAGACCCCGAGTCACGCTGGTCTCGATACGCGTCCTCCTGCGTCGGGCGCTACTCGACCGACGAGCTGTCCGGTCGAGTCGGCGCGCAGCGCCGTATCGAAACCCCGAGTAGCGCTGGTCTCGATCGCGTCCGACTTCGTCGGGCACTACTCGACCGACGAACACCGGGCCGACGCAGTCGTAGGCTGGTGCGGTGAACCAGAAGCTCGTCGTGCGCACCGAGCCGGTCGACGAGCTCGCGCCGCTGATCCCGCGGGCCGACCCCCGGCACCCCCTGCTCTGGATGCGGCGCGGCGAGGGCATCGTCGGCCTCGGCGAGGTGCTGCGCATCGAGACGAGCGGGCCGACCCGCATCGAAGACGCCGCCGCCGCCTGGCGCTCGCTCGCCGCCATGGCGAGCGTCGACGACCGCGTCGGGCTGCCCGGCACCGGCCTCGTCGCCTTCGGCGCCATCGCGTTCGCCGACGACTCCGCGGCGACGAGCGTGCTCGTCGTTCCGTCGCTCGTGCTCGGGCGCCGCGAGGGGCGCGACTGGGTGACGCGCATCGCGCTGGCCGAATCGGTGGCCGGGTCGGCGGGCGAATCGGATGTCCCGGGCGACGCGTTCCCTCCCCTCGAGATTCCCGAGCCGACGCCCAAGCGGCGCGTGCCGCGCGTGACCTTCGAGCCGGGGGCGGTGCCGCCACCCGACTACGAGGCGAACGTCGCCGAGGCCGTGCGCCGCATCGACGCCGGCGAACTCGAGAAGGTCGTGCTGGCGCGGCAGCTCGTGGGCGAGCTGCACGAAGAAGACGGCCTGCGCGCCGTCATCAACCGGCTCGCCGAGGACTACCCCGACACCTGGGTGTTCGCCGTCGACGGACTCATCGGCGCAAGCCCCGAGACCCTCGTGCGCGTCGATCACGGCACGGTGTCGGCGCGCGTGCTGGCGGGCACGGCGTCACGAGGCGCGGGCGAGGCATCCGATCGCGAGCGAGCGGTCGCGCTGTCGGCCTCGCACAAAGACCTGGCCGAACACGCGCTCGCCGTCGCGAGCGCCGTGCAGCGACTCGAGCCGCACACGGCACGGCTCGACGCGAGTCCCGAGCCGTTCACGCTGCAGCTGCCGAACCTGTGGCACCTCGCCACCGACCTCAAGGGCACCCTCGGCGACGGGTCGAGCTCGCTCGACCTCGTGAGCGCCGTGCACCCCACGGCCGCGGTCGCGGGCACGCCGCGACCGGTCGCGCTGGCCGTGCTCGCCGAGCTCGAGGGCTTCGATCGCGGCCGCTACGCCGGTCCCGTCGGCTGGATCGACGGCGGCGGCGACGGCGAATGGGCGATCGCGCTGCGCTGCGCGCAGGTCGAGCCGTCGGGAGCGGTCGCAGCATATGCCGGTTGCGGCATAGTGCACGACTCGGAGCCCGCCGATGAGCTCGCAGAGACGCTCATGAAGTTCCGGCCGATCGTCGAGGCCTTCGGCGGGTAGGGAGTCGTCGGTCGAGTAGGCGCGCCAGCGCCGTATCGAGACCTGGTGACGTGGTCTCGATACGCTCCTTCGTCGCTACTCGACCGACGAGGGCTGGTCAGCCGTCGCTACTCGACCGACGAGGGCTGGTCAGCCGTCGCTACTCGACCGACGAGGGCCGGTCAGCCGTCGCTACTCGACCGACGAGGGCCGGTCAGCCGTCGCTACTCGACCGACGAGGGCTGGTCAGCCGTCGCTACTCGACCGACGAGTATGTGCTCAGCTCGCGGCGAGGCGGGCCTTCTGCTCCTCGACGTCGTAGTCGGCCTTCGGCCATTCGAGGTTCATCGCCTCGAGCGCGTCGATGAGCAGGTGCTGCACCGCGAGCCGCGAGTACCACTTGCGGTTCGCGGGGATGACGTACCACGGGGCATCCGTCGTCGATGTTCGATCGAAGGCGACCTGGTATGCCTCTTGGTACTTCGGAAAGAGCAGGCGCTCGTCGATGTCTCCGGGATTGAACTTCCAGTGCTTGTCGGGACGCTCGAGACGTTCGGCCAGGCGCTGCTTCTGCTCATCGAGCGAGATGTGCAGCATGACCTTGATGACAGTGGTGCCGGCCGCCGTGAGCTCGCGCTCGAAGTCGTTGATGGCGCCGTAGCGACGCTCGATCTCTTCGGGCGAGGCGAGCTCGCGCACGCGCCCGATGAGCACGTCTTCGTAATGCGACCGGTCGAACACGCCGATCATGCCGGCGCTGGGCGCCTGCTTGCGGATGCGCCAGAGGAAGTCGTGCGCGAGCTCTTCGTCGGTCGGCTTCTTGAACGCGGCGAGCTGCACGCCCTGCGGGTCGACAGCGCCCATGACGTGCTTGACGATGCCGCCCTTGCCCGCGGTGTCCATGGCCTGCAGCACGAGCAGCACGCGCCGTTCGTCGTCGCCCCCGCGGCTGTTGGCGAACAGCAGCTCCTGCTGCTCGGCGAGGATCGCAGCGCCCTCGGCGAGCGCCTTCTCGCCGTCGGCCTTGTCGCCGTCGAAGCCCGGATGCGAGTGCGGGTCGACATCGGCGAGCGTGAAGCCCTCGCCCGCGCGCAACAGCTCGCTCGGATCCGACGCCCAGTACGACTCCCGGCCCATGACACGCTCCCCTCGGTGCGGCGCCGCGCCGCGCAGGTCTCCATCCTGCCGTGCGCGGGCGTGCACGTCGAGGTGCGCCGCGCGGTGGGAGGTGGTCAGCGCGGCAGCGGCACCTCGAGGATCGACGGGCCGGCGATGCGGGTTGCGAGCGCCTCGTCGAGCTCGCCGCGGGTCGTAGCGCGCGAATAGGCCCACCCATAGGCGGCGGCGAGCGCGGCGAGGTCGACCTGTTGCGGAGTGAACTGCACGCGGTCGAAGGCATCGGCGGGGGCCGAGCCGGCGACCTCGAGCACGTCGAAGATCGTGCCGCCTCCGTCGTTGCCGACGATGAGCTGCAGGCGCGGGCGGGCCTCGCCGGCCCCGATCAGCAGCGAGCCCACGTCGTGCAGCAGGGTGAGGTCGCCGATGAGGGCGCGGGTCACTCCCCCGGCCTGGGTCGCGGCATCTGCCTGGCTCGCGATCGCGATGCCGAGCGCGGTCGCGACGGTGCCGTCGATGCCGGCGAGTCCGCGATTGGCGTGCACCGTGATGCGCCGCCCGGCCACCGCGCGATCGGCCGACCGGATGAGCCGCGACGCCCCGAACACCAGCCGGTCGTGCGGCCACGTCGCCGCCCACACCGCGTCGACGAGCATGCGCCGCGTGACCGGCGCGCGCACCGCGGCGAGCTGCGCCTTCATGTACTCGCGCTGCGCCGCGAAGTCGGCGACGTGCCCGGTCTCGTCGATGCCGCTGGCGAGCGGCTGCGGCTCGGGGAGTCCCGCCGCCACGAGCGTGCGACTCGCGTGCACCCACCGTCGGACCCAGGCGCGTTCGTCGTCGGTCTGCGGATGCTCCGCCGCATGCACCGCCCGTTCGAACCGGCGCACTCGGCGGCCGGGGTTGAACCACTCGATGCCCGATGGCGCCACGGCGATGGTCTCGACGTCGTCGCGCTGCACCAGCGCCGGAACCTCACGCGACAGCGTCGGATGCCCGAACACCACGGCACGCTGCACCTGGTCGCCGAAGCCCGGCTCACGCAGCAGGTCGCGGTAGGCGACGACGAGGTTCGGCCCGAAGCGGGCGCCGCTCGTGACCTCGGCGAAGAGCGGCCAGCCGCCGGTGCGGGCGAACTCCTCGGCCTCGGGGCCGGCGCCCGCGCCGGCGATCACGACGGTGCGCGGGCCGGGCTCGATGAGGGCGCCGTGCGAGGCTGCGGGTTGCGCCTCCCTCGTCGGTCGAGTAGCGAGCGCAGCGAGCGTATCGAGACCCTCACCGGGGGCAGGTCTCGATACGCGTCCTCCTTCGTCGGGCGCTACTCGACCGACGGGAGCGCGACCTCCTTCGTCGGGCGCTACTCGACCGACGGGAGCGCGACCTCCTTCGTCGGGCGCCACTCGGCCGGCGGAAGGGCCGGCGAACGAGAACGGCGACGACAGCGGCTCGCGCAGCTGCAGGTTGACGTGCACCGGGCCGGGCCCGGGATGCGCGATGAACGCGCCCCCGCCGTCGAACCCGAGCGCCGCGGCCACGGCATCGCGGGCGAGGCGGGCAGCGGCATCCGGTTCGCCTGCCGCACCCTCAGGCGCCGCGACATCGCGTTCGAGCCGCACCGCGCCGGCGAAGATTCCGGGCTGCATGGTCGTCTGGTTCGACCGGATGCCCCGTAGCTCGGCCGGGCGATCGGCCGTGAGCACGACGAGCGGCACGCCCGCGTGATGCGCCTCGAGCACGGCGGGGTGCAGGTTGGCGACGGCCGTGCCCGACGTCGTCACGACGATCGACGGATGCCGCGACTCGATCGCGAGGCCCACCGCGAGGAATGCGGCACCCCGCTCGTCGATGCGCACGTGCAGGCGCAGCATCCCGGCGCGCTCGAACTCGGCCGCCGCAAGCGCGAGCGCCTGCGAACGCGAACCCGGGGCGACCACGATGTCACGCACGCCGGAACGCACGAACCCCTCGAGCAGCGCGACGGCGAACGCGGTCGCAGGGCCCGGAGCCGGGTGGGGAGCCGCGCCGGGCGCGGTCGAAGCGGGCGACGCGGGCGGGCTCTCGGGCACGCCCGGATCAGGCATTCGGGCGACCGGACGGGCCCGCTTCACCCGGCGTCTCAGGGTTCTCGGGGCGCTTCGCGCCGGGCCCGGCCGGGTGCTGGTCGTCGGCGGGCGGTGTGTCGGGTTCGCGGTCGAGCTCGGCGAGTTCTTGCTCGAGACGGCGGATGCGTTCGTCTTGCTCGGCGTCTTGACCGAGCCGCCGCAGGAAATCGGTGTCGTCGTCGGGAGCCGTAGGGTGCCCTCGCCCGCCCGACGCCGAGCCGACTCGACGCCCCCGGCCGATGAGGAACCACAGCACGGGGCCGATGATCGGCACGAAGATGATCACGACGATCCACCAGCCGCGGGCGAGCCCGCGGATGCGCATGCGATCGAAGAACGCGCAGTCGGCGACGGCGTAGATCGTGAAGATCACGGCGGCGACGCCGAGTCCGAAGAGCAGCCGGGCCATGCCGACAGTCTAGGCGCGTCAGCGGCGTACTGGCTGGGAGCCGTGCTCAGCCAGCCCGCCTAAGATGTCAAGGTGAAATCCGTGCCCGTCTGGATCTGGTACACCGCGTTGCGCATCCTGCTGTTCGCGGTTCCGCTCGCCGTGCTGCTCGCCTTCGGTGTCAATCCGTGGATCTCCGCCGCGGTCGCCGCGCTGTTCGGGCTCAGCGCATCACTCATCTTCCTGCGCCGTCCGCGCGAGTCGATGTCGAGTGACCTCTACGCCGCACGCCACCGCGAGACACCGGTCGTGCGCGACGACGACGAGGCCGAAGACGCGGCCGTCGAGAGCGCCTCGAACGAGCGCACGGCCGAGTAGCGGCATCCGTCGGCGACTGCCGACCTGATCACAGCGCGAACGCGAGCCCCAGCCCCACGCCGTAGACGAGCGCGGTGAGGCTCACGAGCTGCAGCGCGATGATGAGCTCTCGCGGAGTCTTGGCGGTGAGCACGATGAGGCACGCCGGCAGTGCGGCCAGCAACGCCAGCAGCACGAGCCACGCCGGCGGGTAGAAGGGCGCGAAGAACACGGCGATGCCGAACGGCGCGAGCGTGAACACGACGAACAGGATGCGCCCCGCGAGCGGCCCGACGAGCACTGCCAGCGTGCGCTTGCCGGCGATCTTGTCTTGCGCGACGTCGCGCAGGTTGTTGGCCATGAGCACCGCGCACGCGAGCAGGCCTGCGCCGACGCCGCCGAGCCAGGCCTCGGTATTCACCGTGAGCGCCTGCACGTACGCCGACCCGGCGGTCGCGACGAGGCCGAAGAAGACGAACACGAACAGTTCGCCGAGGCCGTAGTAGCCGTAGGGGCGCTTGCCTCCGGTGTAGAACCAGGCGGCGACGATCGCGACGGCGCCGACCGCGAGCAGCCACCACTGCGCGGTGACGACGACCAGCGCGAGCCCGGCGAGCGCGGCGAGCGCGAAGAAGCTGAGCGCGACCGCGAGCACGTGCCGCGGTTTGGCGACGCCCGAACCCGTGAGGCGGACCGGACCGACCCGGTGCTCGTCGGTGCCGCGCACACCGTCGGAGTAGTCGTTGGCGTAGTTCACGCCGATCTGCAGCGCGAGCGCCACCATGAGCGCGAGCGCTGCGCGGGCCGGATGCCACGGGCCCTCGGCAATGGCCACGACCCCCGCCCCCGTGCCCAGCGCCACGGGAGCGATCGCGAGCGGAAGCGTGCGCAGGCGCGCGCCCGCCACCCAGTCGGCCGTGGTCGCGGGCTTCACCACCTTCTCTGACGGGCGGCCCGCGGCAGCCCGCGCCGGGTTGCCTGATCTGCCGTGCGTCGCTGCACGGGCCTTGATGTCGTCAGGATTGCTGCGCTGGGGTTTCGGGCGGGCCACGACACCATGCTAATTCGCGCCCGTGGGTTGGGGAGGCGCGCCGGCGCCGTCTCGAAACCGCGTCTAACTCGAGAGCAGTGCCGCGATCGCCCGGCGGTCGGGCTTGCCTGATGCGAGCAGTGGCATCCTGTCGACGACCATGAGCCGTACCGGCCGGGCGGCGGGCGGGAGCCCCGCGGCGTCGGTCGCCGCGACGAGGGTCTCGAGGTCGCCCGATGCCGCGGCTCGTTCGTCACGCCCTGGCGACTCCGACACTGATGCCACCACAGCATCAGTGTCGGAGTCGGAGTCAGTGTCGGAGTCGGTGTCGGCGTCGGAGTCGGAGTCGGAGTCAGTGTCGGAGTCGGCGTCGGCGTCGGCGGGGTGAGACCCTGATGGGTCGGCGACATCCGTTCGGGCGGCCACGACGACGAGGCGCTCGCCCCACTCGGCGTCCGCGGCGCGCACCGCGACCGCGTGCTCGAAGCCCGGCACGCGGCGCACCGCGCGCTCGACCTCGCCGAGCACAACCTTGACCCCGCCCGAGATGATCACGTCGTCGGCGCGGCCGCGCACCCGCAGGCGCCCGTCGGCCGTGAGCTCGCCGAGGTCGCCGGTGACGTACCAGCGAGTGCCGTCGCGGTCGGTGCGGAAGGCCTCGGCCGTGCGCTCGGGATCGCCAAGGTAGCCATCGGCCAGGCTCGAGGAGGTGAGCTCGATGCGCTGGTCATCGAAGCGCACACGCGTGTCACCGATGGGAGTGCCGTCGTAGATGCATCCGCCCGCCGTCTCGCTCGACCCGTACGTGCGCACGACACGAACTCCCGCAGCGGCAGCACGCTCGGCGATCGCCGGCGCAAGCGCCTGCCCGCCGACGAGCACGGCATCGAACGAGGAGAGCGCGGCCGCGATGAACGGGTCACGCTCGGCGGCGTCGAGCAGGCGGGCGAGCTGCGTGGGCACGAGCGACGTGTAGTGCGGCACGTGCGGCATCAGGTGCGCGGATGTCGCGGCGAACGCCGTCGCATCGAACCGGTCGCCCGGCACCGTGACGGTCGGGGTGCCCGCGAGGAGGCCGCGCACGAGCACCTGCGCGCCCGCGATGTAGTGGCCGGGCAGCGCCAGCAGCCACTGGCCGGCGCCGCCGAGCGCGTCGTGGGTGGCGTCGGCGCTCGCCACCAGGGCGTCGGCCGAGAGCGCGACCCGCTTCGGGGCGTCGGTCGAGCCGCTCGTCTCGACCACGAGCGCGATGCGGTCGTCGACGTGAGCGGCAATCCCGGCCCCGCGCCCGCTCCCGACTGCTCCCCCGTCATGTCGCGCAAATCGTGCCTTCACTCGCGGGATCGGGGCGATTTGCGCGACATCACCGTTCGCGGGGGCACGGGCAGAGGCTGGGGCAGGGGTAGAGGCGGGGGCGGGGACGGGCCAGACGGCCGGCCCGCCCTCGAGCGCGGTCTCGAGCGCGCGGGTGAGGGCAGGGACATCCGATGCCGGGACTCGCAGCAGCGGCTTCATCGCCGGGCCACGGGTGCTGGGTCGCCCGGGCCGACCGGGCCGACCGGGCCAGGGACGATCAGTGGCGGCGCCGACGCCGGCGCTAGAAGTGCCATGGGTAGGGGCCCCAGTCGGGGTCGCGCTTCTCGAGGAAGGCGTCGCGGCCCTCGACGGCCTCGTCGGTGCCGTAGGCCAGGCGCGTGGCCTCACCGGCGAAGACCTGCTGCCCGACCATGCCGTCGTCGACCGCGTTGAAGGCGAACTTCAGCATGCGGATCGCGGTGGGCGACTTCGTGAGAATCGTGCGGGCCATCGCGATCGCCTCGCGCTCGAGGTCGGCGTGCGCGACCACGCGGTTGACGGCACCCATCTCGTAGGCGCGCTCGGCCGAGTACTCTTCGGCCAGGAAGAACACCTCGCGGGCGAACTTCTGCCCGATCTGGCGGGCGAAGTAGGCCGACCCGTAGCCGGCGTCGAATGAGCCCACGTCGGCGTCGGTCTGTTTGAATCGTGCGTGCTCGCGGCTCGCGATCGTGAGGTCGCACACGACGTGCAGTGAGTGCCCACCGCCGGCCGCCCAGCCCGGCACGACCGCGATCACGACCTTCGGCATGAAGCGAATGAGCCGCTGCACCTCGAGGATGTGCAGGCGCCCGAGACCTGCCGATCGATTAGCCGACGAAGGAGGCGTATCGAGATCCTCGCCGGTGGTCTCGATACGCTCGCTGGCGCTCGCTACTCGACCGGCGGGCTCCTCGTACTTGTAGCCGTCGCGGCCGCGGATGCGCTGGTCGCCACCCGAGCAGAACGCCCAGCCGCCGTCTTTCGCGCTCGGCCCGTTGCCGGTGAGCAGCACGACCCCGATGCGGGGATTGGTGCGCGCGTCTTCGAGCGCGCGGTACAGCTCGTCGACCGTGTGCGGGCGGAACGCGTTGCGCACCTCTGGCCGGTCGAACGCGATGCGGGCGATGCGCCCGTCGAGCGAGTGGTGGTACGTGATGTCGCTGAAACCACCTGCGCCGGTGACGGCGGGCGCCGCGTCGGCCCACTCGCTCGCATCGAACAGTTCGGACACCTCGGCTGCCATGCGTCCAGCCTATTGCGGGCGATGAGCCGACTCATCCGTGGGCCCGGTGGGGTGAACCGCCCCGACGCGTACCTTCCGTCGCGATCTCCCGAGGGTGGATACTCAGAGCATGTTCATCACTGGGGTGCCTGCGGCCGACGCCGACGGCGAGGTCGCCGAGTACTACGAGACCCAACGGGGCATCTGGGGGTTCCTTCCGAACTACGCCGCGAGCTTCTCGCATCGACCCGATGTGGCCGCAGCCTGGCAGACGCTCAATCTGGCGATCCGGGGCGGCATGCATCGCCGCCGATACGAGATCGTCACGATCGCCGCGGCGCGTGCGCGGCGTTCGACTGCGTGCACGGCGGCGCACTCGAAATTCCTGCGTGACGTGTGCGGCGACGACGCCACGATGCGGTCGATCGCAGAACGGCCAGACGGCGCGAATCTCGGTGAGGTCGACCGCGCCCTCTATGAGTTCGCGACCGCCGTCGCCACTGATGCCGCTGCGATCCAGAGCGCCGACGTCGAGCGACTGCGCAGCCTCGGACTCACCGACAAGGACATCGCCGACGTCGTGTTCGCCGTGGCCGCTCGATGCTTCTTCACCGCGGTGCTCGACGCCACCGGAGCGCAACTCGATGCCGAGACCGCCGCCGAGTTCGCCCCCGAACTGCTCGCCTCGATGATCGTCGGACGCCCGGTCGCCGGCACCTGAGGCAGGAGACAGCGCGCCGCGGCCTGCGCAGTGCCACGATGGGTGCATGTCCGACGCCAGCGCCGCCGCACCCCTGCCGCCCGCCGCTCCTCTGCCGCCCCTCGACGAACTGCTCGGCTCCGCCCGCGTCGTCGCGCTGCCGCTCGTCACCCGGTTCCGCGGCATCGACCTGCGCGAGGCGATGCTGCTCGAGGGCCCCGAGGGGTGGACGGAGTTCTCGCCGTTCGCGGAGTACCCCGACGACGAGGCATCCGCCTGGCTCGCCGCCGCGATCGATTTCGGCTGGCACCCGACGCCGCCCATGCTGCGCGACCGCATTCCCGTGAACGCGACGATCCCGGCCGTCGATCCCGACAGCGTTGCGGCCGTGCTCGCCCGATTCCCCGGATGCCGTACTGCGAAAGTCAAGGTCGCAGCCCCCGACCAGACGATCGCGCAAGACGTGGCGCGCGTGCGCGCCGTGCGCGAAGCGCTCGGCCCCGAGGGCCGAATCCGCGTCGACGCCAACGGCGGCTGGAACGTCGACGAGGCCGAGCACGCCATGCACGCGCTCGCCCCGTTCGACCTCGAGTACGTCGAGCAGCCGTGCGCGAGCATCGCCGACCTGCTCGAGATCAGCATCCGCACCAAGTACATGGGCATCCCCATCGCCGCCGATGAGAGCGTCAGACGAGCCGATGACCCGCTGGCGGTCGCTGCGGCCGACGCCGCCGACATCCTCGTGGTGAAGGCGCAGCCACTCGGCGGCATCCGCCGAGTGCTCGCACTCATCGAGCACACCGGGCTGCCGGTTGTGGTGTCGAGCGCGCTCGACACGAGCGTCGGCCTCGGAATGGGCGCGCACCTCGCCGCGTCGGTTCCCTCGCTCGATTTCGACTGCGGGCTCGGCACCGCGTCGCTGCTGGCGGCGGATGTCTCGCACGCGCCGCTCGCTCCCGTCGACGGTGCCGTGGAGGTGCGCCGGGTGCTCCCCGACCCCGAGCTGCTCGACCGCTACGCCGCCGACGCCGAGCGCACCGACTGGTGGATCGAACGGCTCGGCCGCACGCATGCCTTGCTCGCAACACCTGCCGAGCAGTAGAAGTCAACCCCCAACTCTGGGGATCGGAATGGGCGGTTGCGCCCCGGCGCTCAGGGAGAGCACGGATGCCTCGCGGCGGCGACGCCGCGACCGTGGAGTCCGTGCGCGCCTCGACTGGGCGCGCACATCACCTATCCGGAGGAACCACATGTTCAAGCGAACCATGATCAACATCGGAGCGGGCGCCGCGCTCGCCGCGGCCGCGGTGCTCGGCACCGGCGCGGCCGCCTACGCGCACGAGTGCTACAACGCGAACCGTTCCGAGAACGGCAACGCCGGCGCCGACCACGCCGAGGGCTGGCTCACGGTGCACATCGCCGAGCTCACCCTCGGCCTGTCCGAGGAGGACGCGTCGTGCGTGCTCGACGCCTACGCAGAGACGGGATCGCCCACGTCGTTCACGATCAAGGTGAAGGGCGCGAACGGCTCGGGCGGCACGATCGGCGCGAACAACCCGAACAACGAGGCGAAGGCCGCCGATGGAAAGGGCATCGACGAGATCTTCGCCGCACACGGCGCGAGCATCGTCGGCAGCTTCGAGGCCTGCGGCGTCCCGATGCCGTTCTAGCAGCCGGCCCCGGTGGTCGAGTAGCGCGAAGCGCGTATCGAGACCCCGCAGCACGGGATCTCGATACGCCTCCTCCGTCGGCTAGGTCTCGATACGGCGCTGGCGCGCATACTCGACCCACCGCTCGATCGACGGTCGCTGCGGCCTACCAGAGCAGCAGCGGCACCGGCATCGAGGCCGAGTCGGCGAACCCGTCGCCGCCGTCGAACGTCGTGCGAATGAGGTGCACACCGGCCGGCAGCTTCGGCAGCTTGACCTTGAACACACCCGCCGCGTCGGCAATGACCTCGGCCGTCGCCAGCACGGTGTCGCCCTCGAGCACGGTGATCGTGCCGACCGGTGCGCTGCCGTCGAGCGCGACGACCGAGCCGACGACGTGCACGCCAGAGCCGGCCTTCGCCACCAGCTTGTTCGGCGCGGCCACGGTGACGGTCGCGACCGCCGGCGGCGGCTGCTCGTCGACCAGCACCGCCGCGGTGCGCGCCGGCACGGTGAGCGTGCCCGATGCGGCATCCCATGCCGTCGTCTTCACGACCTCGTCGGAACCGTTCGTCAACGCATCGGCCAGCTCGAACCCGCGTCCCGCGAGTCCGTCGACCTGCTCGGTGATCACATCGGGCGAGGCGTTGAACACGACGAGGGCTCCCTCGAGCTCGGGGTCGACGTCGTCGCCCACCAGGTCGTCGATGAGCATCGTGATGAGCCCGGGCGTCGCGTCGGCGCCGCTGTTCGGGAACGTCACCTTCTGGTCGATCAGCTCCGCTGAGCCGAGCCGCAGCAGCCCCACCGACTCGCGCACGCGCAGCAGGTCGAGAGCGGATGCCTCGGCCGCGGCGATATCCGCAGCACCCGGCTTCAGGGCGGGGTCGGCGAGCAGCGGGGCCATCTCGTCCCAGAAGTCGCCGTTGTCGGCCTCGGGCGGCAGGCCAGAGCCGAAGGTCGACTCCTGGCCGGTCCAGTCGATGCGGTTGAACCAGTCGCCCGAGTTGTAGCTGTTGCGGTCGAGCGACTTCGATCGCAGCAGCTCGGTGCCCGCATGCCAGAACGAGGGTGTCTGCGCGAACGCGGTGGTCGCGAGCGACAGCGTGTTCATGCGGATGCGGTCGGCCATCGTCGTGTCGACCGGCAACTTCAGCACGCCGTGATCGTAGAGCGTCTCGTTGTCGTGCGCGTCGACGTACGTGATGATCTCGTCGGGCTGCTCGGCGTAGCCGGCCGGCGAGCCCCGGTAATCGAGCTCGTCGCCGCGAACGATCTCGCCCGAGGCATCCGTCATCTCGTACGCGCGCAGGTTGCCCGCGAGGCCGAGTTTCACGAGATCGGTCTGGTGCGCGAGGTCGGCGAGCTGCTCCTCGGGCGTGCCGTCGGCGTAGGCGTTCGGGTCGGTGCCGAGGCCCGTGCCGAAGCCCTGGTCGAACTTCGTGTCGGCCGCGACGGGGCTGCCGCCGTGCACGGCGTCGCGCAGCCGGTCGCTGAACGTGCCGATGCCGGTGCCCCCGAGCTGGCCCTGGGTGGCCTGCTCGAACAGTGCGTTGTTCGCGACCTCGCCGAAGTTCCAGCCTTCGCCGTACAGGTAGACGGATGACCCGTCGACGCCGTCGTTCTCGAGCGTGAGCTCGTCGAGCGCGGCCCGCACGGCGAGCATGTTCGCCTTCGAGTGGTGGCCCATGAGGTCGAAGCGGAACCCGTCGACCTTGTACTCCTTCGCCCACAGCACGACCGAGTCGACCATGAGCTTCTGGGCGACCTCGTGCTCGGTGGCGATGTTCTGGCAGCACGTCGAGGTCTCGACGTTGCCCACCGCGTTCAAGCGCTGGTAGTAGCCGGGCACGATCTTGTCGAGCACCGACTTCCCACCCTGACCCGAAGCCGCGGTGTGGTTGTAGACCTCGTCGAGCACCACCTGCAGGCCGGTCGCGTGCAGGGCACCGACCATCTCGCGGAACTCGCCCACGCGGGCGGCGCCGTTCGGGTCGACCGCGTACGAGCCCTCGGGCGCCTGGAAGTGGAACGGGTCGTAGCCCCAGTTGAAGCCGTCGAGGTCGCGGATCCCGTTGATGCAGGCCTGCTGCTCGGCGGAGGCCGGGCCGAACGACGCGAGGTCGCACGCGGGCGTCGCCTGCGCGGCCCGGTTCTCCTCGATCGTGGCGATGTCGAACGTCGGCAGCAGGTGCACCGTGTTGATGCCCGCCTCGGCGAGCTGCTCGAGCTGGGCGGTGCCCGCCGAGTCGCGGGTGAACGCGCGGTAGGTGCCGCGCTCGGCCTCGGGAACCGTCTCATCGGTGATTGAGAAGTCGCGGACGTGCAGCTCGTAGATCGCGCGGTCGACCGCGCGCTCGACGACGGGCGCCGGCGTGTCCTCCCATTCGGCGGGCCGCAGCGCCGGAGCGTCGAGGTCGACGACCACCGAGCGTGCCGAGTTCGTGGTGAGGGCCACCGAGTACGGGTCGGTCACCGAGTTCGTCTCGATCGCGCCGGTTGTCGGCGCGTACACGTCGAGCGACCAGCGGTACTCGTCACCCGCGGCGAGGCCGTCGACGCTCCAGGTGCCGTCGGCGGCGTCGAACGCGGCCTCGATCAGCTCGGGGTCACCGGCCGCGCCGGCGGTCCAGCGCTCGAGCGACACCGACTGGGCGGTCGGCGCCCACAGCGTGAGCTTCGCGGCGTCGCCGTCCCACGTGACGCCGAGCGGCACGGATGCCACGGCGTCGGCGTAGAGGTCGTCGAGCACGCCCGGCACCTGCACGCCGGTGAAGGCGGTGAGTGTGTCGTCGCTCGCCCGCTGCGCGACCGCGACCTGCTCGGTGAGCAACTGCGCCACTGCCGCGCGGTCGACACCGACCGGGTGCAACGCGATGACGCCGTCGAGCTGCGGGAACTTCGCGAGCTGCGCATCGCTGAGCCCCGCCGGGTCGTAGGCGAGCTCGACGGCGTCGCCGCCGCCGATCACGGCACCCTCGCTCACCGCGAGCGACCCGTCGGGCGAGTGCTCGAGCGACCACGAGACATCCGTCGCCTCAGCGCCGCCGAGCAGCTCGGCCGGCCAGGCCAGCGTGTCTTCGCTCACCCAATGCGCCCGCGACTGGCCCGAACCGGCGAGCGGCGGGTCGGTCACGACGATCTCGAGCACGTGCGTCGCGATTGTGTAGCGGAGCTCGATGAGCTTGCCGGCCGTCGCGGTGAACGTGTAGTTCGCACCGCCGGGTGCGCCGCCGACGCCGTAGTTCTCGTCCCACGAGCCGCCGTGCGCGACCTTCACCTCATATGCGCCGTCGGGAATATCGTCGGTCGCGTACGTGTAGACGCCGTCCTTGTCGCCGTCCTGCATGAGCGATGCGAGGCATTCGGGCTGCCAGTCGCCGGGGCATCCGACCTCTTGCTGGAAGCTGCCGGGCAGCGTCACCGTGGGACCCTCGGCGGTCGACGAGATCACCTTCGTCGTCGGGTTCCAATAGAACGTGATGGGTCCGCCTGGGTGGCTGTACGTGACGTTCGGGCCGTTGGGCTCGCCGTTCGCGCCGTAGTTGACATCCCAGCTGCCGTTGACCGCGACCTTGTACTCGTGGTCGCCCGCGGGCACGTCGAACGTGCCGGCGTAGATGCCGTCGGCGCGCAGCGTGAGCTTCGCGACCTCGCAGCCGGGAGCCCAGTCGCCCGCGCAGCCCATCTCGGAGTTGTGCGAGCCGGGCACGGTCACGAGGTCGATCGGCTGCTCGGGCTCCTCCGCTTCGACGAGGTTCACGGCGTTGCCGACGCTCGCGTACGTGCTCGCCGCCGAGCGGTTGCCAGCCGCGTCGGTCGACACCGCGCGGTACTCGAGCAGCGTGCCGTTCGCGAGACCGGCCGTGTCGTGGAAGACGCGGGGGCTCGTGTCTTCCGCGGTGCCGAGCGCGTGCCACGCGTCGTCGCCCGTCGCGCCCGCGACGCGCCAGGCGAAGCTCGTCTCCTGCCAGGTCGCGTCGTCGACGTCGGCCGCGACCGGCGTCACCCCGGTGACGCCGGCTCCGGTGGCGGGTACCGAGACCGAGATGGCGGATGCCGCGTCGGGGGCACTCACCGTGCGGTCGGCCTTCAGCACCACGGTGCCGAGCGCCGGCACGGTGACGGATGCCACGCCGTCGGCGTCGGCCGTGACGCCCGGACCGTCGGCTCCGGCCGAGCGGTACAGCACCTCGAACACGCCGCCCTTCGTGAGGGTCGACACGTCGACGGCCTTCTCGGCATCGGAGTTGTTCGTCGCGACGAGCACCTCGACCTGCTCGGCCCGGTCGACCCGCGAGAACGCGTAGACGCCCGCGCCGTTGTCGACGTAGCGCTCGATCTGCGCACCCGTGGCGAGCGCGGGGTGAGCCGCCCGCAGCGCAGCGAGGTCCGAGATGTGGGCGTAGAGCGGGGCGTCGGTGCCGAAGCGGTCGACGCTGCCCGCGGTCTCGCCCGTGACCAGCTGCTGGTTCTGGTAGTCGGCGACGTCGCTCGCGAAGAGCGTCTGGCGGGCGTCTTTGTCGCCGCCCGAGCCGGCGAAGCCCTGCTCGTCGCCGTAGTAGACCACGGGCTGGCCGCGCGTGAGGAAGAGCAGCTCGTGTGCGAGCTCATCGCGCTGCAACGGGGCATCCGTCGAACTCAGGAAGTAGCCCACGCGACCCATGTCGTGGTTTCCGAGGAACGTGGGCAGGGCCGTCGCCGACGAGTCGGGGGTCGTGTAGTAGTCGTCGCCAGCGAAGAGCGACTGCAGGTTCTTCGCCGAATTGCCGGCGGCGAAGCTGACCGCCTGCGACTGGAATGTGAAGTCGAGCACCGAGTTCATGTCGGTGTTGCGCACGTAGGGGCTGAGCTTCACGGGGTCGGCGTCGTAGACCTCGCCGAACATGAAGAAGTCGGGCTTGCCGGCGGCGTGCGCGTAGTCGAGCACCTGCGTGGACCACTGCTCCCAGAACTCGAAGTTCACGTGCTTGGCGGTGTCGATGCGGAAGCCGTCGATGCCGAGGTCGATCCACTGCTGGTAGACGTCGACGAAGCCGTTCACCACGGTCGGGTGCTCGGTCATGAGGTCGTCGAGGCCGACGAAGTCGCCGAACGTGACCGACTCGCCCTCCCACGTCGAGTCGCCGCGGTTGTGGTAGAGCGTCGGGTCATTGAGCCAGGCCGGCACCTTGGCCGTCGCGTCGTCACCGGTCAGCACCGGCGTGTACGGAAAGCTCGTCGCCGCGTCGAGCGCGGGGAAGTCGGCGCCCGTGTCGGCGTCGGCGAAGTCGGCCGGGTCGAAGGCCGCCCCATCGGCGTCGAGGTACGGCGACGTGGCCTGGTCGATGTAGTCGTAGGCCTGCTCTTCGTAGTCGATGACGTCGGCCGTGTGGTTCGTGATGATGTCGAAGTAGACCTTGATGCCCTTGGCGTGCGCCTCGGCGATGAGTGCCTCGAGCTCGGCGTTGGTGCCGAGGTGCGGGTCGATCTGGGTGAAGTCGGTGATCCAGTACCCGTGGTAGCCGGCGCTCGCGTTCGCGCCCTCGCCCTGCACCGGGCGGTTCTTGAAGCTCGGGGTCAGCCAGATCGCGGTCGTGCCGAGTCCGTCGATGTAGTCGAGCTGCTGGCGCAGTCCCGCGAGGTCGCCGCCGTTGTAGAAGCCCTTGTCGGTCGGGTCGAAGCCCGTCGTGAGGCGGTCGCCCGTGAGCCCGCCTTCGTCGTTGGCAGTGTCGCCGTTGGCGAAGCGGTCGGTCATGACGAAGTAGAACACCTCGTCGCTGCCGGGCTGGCGCACCGGGTCGGCGACGAGCGAAGCGTCGGATGCCTCGTCGTAGGCGCCGCGCAGCGCCGCCGCGGTTGCCTCGAGGCCGACCCGCTTCAGGTTGTCATCGAACACGACGCGCACCGGGCTGTCGCCCGCGACGGTCAGCGGGATGTTGTCGCCGCCGCCGTTCAGGCCGTACGCCTCGTCCCAGGTGTCGTTGACGGCGACCTTGTACTCCCAGGTACCCGCCGGGATCGTGAACTCGGCGGCATAGACCCCAGGCGTGCCGGTCGCGATGAGCTCGGTCTCGGCGCATTCGGGCTGCCAGTCGGCGGAGCATCCGAGCTCGCTCTGCAGCGAGCCCACGAGCGCGAACGTGCGCGGCTCTTCGGCCGCGGCCGCGAGGCCCGGCATCACGATCAGGGCCGACGCGGCGAGCGCCCCCGAGACCACCAGTGCGAACCAACTTTTCGCGCGCGTGCGACCTGTCATCTTCGACTCCCGATTCCCGGCGCGACTCCGCGCCTCCGACACTGTTGGCGAAGGTAGCAGCGCCGAGGCGGTTAATGCAAGCGCTTACAGATCGGATGACCCGTCACGGCGGCTCTCGCTCGTTCAGGCGCATCGATCCATGCAAACGCTCTCACTCCTTGGTCACGCCGCTCACGCGCGCCGCGCGTGCCGCTGACATCGTCAGGCGACGATGAGCAGGCCCGTGACGAACATGAAGAGGACGCCCCCGATGATGCCCGCCACGGTGACCGGCGTCAGGACCCGGCCGGTGTCGCTGCGCAGCAGCGGGAGGAGCTTCACCGCGACTTGTGCGACGGCGCCCGCGCCGACGCCGAGCAGGAGGGATGCGAGGGTGGGCTGATTGGCGGATGCCCCGACGAGTGCGCCGAGGATCGCCGGAGCACCGGCGATGAGGCCGAGGATCGCGAGCCGGCCGAGTCGCGGCCGCGTCCGTGCGAGCGGGGTGACGATCGCGAGTCCTTCGGTGGTGTTGTGGATCGCGAAGCCGATGACCAGGGATGCCCCGAGCGCGAGGGATCCGATCGCATACGCCGAGCCGATGGCCAGGCCTTCGCCGAGGTTGTGCAGGCCGATTCCGGTCGCGATCAGGAGCGCGAACATCTGCGGTGGCAGCGCCACTTCGTCGCCCCGATCGCGTCGTCGCCGCACGGCGAGCCCCTCGACCCCCTCGAGGACCAGATACGCGATGACCGCCCCCAACAACACGACGAGGCTCCCCCCGAAGGCCGCGCTGCCTGCGGCGAGTTCGAGTCCCTCGAGCGTGGCATCCACCGTCAGGTAGACGAGCAGGCCCACCGTGAAGGCGAGCAGCCCCCGCACCCAGGCGCGGGATGCGCGACGCACGAACGGCAGCCACAGCATGCCGAGGCCGATGGGGATCACCCCGACATAGATCCCGAGGAGCACCATCAGCCCGAAGAACTGCGCGCCCTTCTCGGGGCTCGGCGCGGCATCGACCTCGGCGGTGACCTTGCCCCCGGCCGAGGTGATCAGGGTGATCTCGTACGGGTCGCCCGGCACCCAGTCGTAGCCGACCGTGATCGTATTCGGTTGGAGCGGCGCCATCTGCTCGGTGGTCTGCGTGAACTGGGCGAAGAAGTCCGACACGTTGACCTGCGCGACCGTCACGGGGTCGACGCCCTCGTTGCGAACGGCGAGGATGATGCGGCCGGGCTCGAATCGGATGTTCTCGATCGCCACCGCCTCTTCGGGCACGCGTCCCTCGCCGCCGGTGATGCCGGGGGCGTTGAGGAGGGTGAAGAGTCCGATGAGGAGGGCGATGAGCGCCAGCGGGCCGACACCGAGCAGCCAACGCGGAACACTGCGTGAACCCGATTCGCCGTCGTGCTGTTGCGATGTCGTTCGCGGGGAGGTCGTCACTCGGTCACCTCGAAGAAGCCCATCCAGCCGAGCTCGGCGAACTCGACCTTGTGCGCGTGGAACATGTACTTGCCCGGGTACGGGAAGCGGATGTCGAGGATGCCGCGCTGGCCCTGCATCTGCGAGACGGTGTCGGTGTACTCGCTCGGCGTGAGCATGGTGCCGGTCGGGTAGTAGTGGAAGAAGTTGGCGTGCACGTGGAACGAGTTGACGGGGTCGTACTCGAGCGCGTTGATCAGGTGGATGCGCACGAGCGCGTTGCGCTTCACCTGCACGGGGTGATCCATGAAGTGGAACGGCAGGCCGTTGACCGAGTAGAACTCGTTGTCGTCGCCGCCATCGGTGTTGTACCCGTTCATGATCATCACCATCTCGTCGTCGGCCGGCTCGCGCCCGCGCTTCGGCTCGATGATGAACCCGCCGTAGAGGCCCTTCGCGATGTGGGGGGCCAGTGGCGACTGGTGGCAGTGGTAGAGATGCGTGCCGAACGGGACGGCATCGAACTCGTAGGTGAACGAGGTGCCCGGCAGGATCGACCCGCCGCCGATGCCGGGTGTCCCGTCCATCTCGGCAGTGTGGATTCCGTGGAAGTGGATCGTGTGCGGGTGCTGGCCCGCGTTCGTGAACTCGATCCTCAGCGCGTCGCCCTCGCGACACCACAGCGTCGGCCCGGGAATACGCCCGTTGTAGGTCCAGGCCGGGAAGATCACGCCGGGCGCGATCTCGATGTCACGGTCGATCGCGGTGATCTTCCACTCGCGCAGGACCTGCCCGCTCGGCAGTGTGGTAACGGTGCCGGCGTCGAAGTCGCGCAGGATCGCCGTCGGGTCGATCCCGGCACGCTCGGGCGGTACCGAGCCGGTGGGAAAGCCCGCGTGCCCGACATGGTTCGTCGGGGTCGTCTTCGTCGAACCGGATGACCCGTGGTCGCCGCCGCTCGGGTGCTCTCCGGCGTCATGTGTGGACGTTGCTGCGGCCGTTCCGAGCACGGCCGCGGGAAGGGCGGCCGCAGCGCCCAGCAGCACGTTGCGTCGACTGGGGAGTTCGACCATGAAGACCTCCGTTCGAGCGATCTCCTTCGACCCTCCCCAGTATATTTAGGGATACCTAAATATACAATGGCGGCGATCGGATGTCACAGCAGCCGAGCGAGCGCCACGGCCCGGAATCGCTCCTCGCGCAGCTGCTCGGCCACCAGTCGCCGCTCGTGCTGCTCGGCCAGGTGCTCGCGGCTGTGTCGCTGCTCGGCACGGCGGCTCCACGCGACGAGTGCGAGTCCGGCGCGGCGGGAGACACGCTCGATGAGCGTGGGGTGACCGACCGGGCGGACTGGGACGTGCCCGGCTCCGATGAGTGCGCTGTTCATGATGCCTCTCGATCCATTCATTCGCGCCCGTTCATCGAGCACACCTCCGTTCTACGGCGAGGCGGCATGACGGCTCATCGGCAACGGCAACCGAGATCACGCGTCGGGACTACCGAGATCACGCCGTCGGTCGAGTAGCGAAGCGTATCGAGACCACGCGTCGGGACTACCGAGATCACGCCGTCGGTCGAGTAGCGAAGCGTATCGAGACCACGCGTCGGGACTACCGAGATCACGCCGTCGGTCGAGTAGCGAAGCGTATCGAGACCACGCCCGCGCGCCTCGATACGCGCTTCGCGAAACTCGACCCGCGGTCAGAGCAGTCCGAGCTCGTGAGCGACGCGCACGGCATCCCGGCGCGTCGACACCCCCAGCTTCGTGAGGATCGCGGCGACGTGGCTGTCGATCGTGCGCACAGAGACCACGAGCCGGTCGGCGATCTCGGCGTTCGTCAGCTCCTCGGCGAGCAGCCGCAGCACCCCGACCTGGCGGTCGGTCAGGCCCTCGGGATTCCGCCGGGTCGGGCTCGAGGGTCCGCGGGGAATGCTGCGTACGCCGCGGTCGCGGAGATCCGCCCTGACCCGCCGGGCGAGTGGAACGGCGCCGATGCGATCAAGGATCGCGAGCGCATCGAGCAGGTCGGCCTCGTCTGGGCTCTCGGCGAGCGCCGCCGCCTCGTGGTAGGGACATCCGGCCGCTCGCCAGAGATCGGCGGCGCGCCGCCAGTCGCCGCGAGCCTGCACCGCGAACGGGTGCTCGTCGTCCGCCGCGATCGCGACCTCGTCGCCGGCACGCACCAGGAGGTACGCCAGCTCGGCGCGAAGCGCTCGAGCGACGCGACGGTCGGCCTCGTCGAACTCCGGACGCGCGATCGCCCGGGCCGCCGCGAGGTCGCCGCGCAGCAGGGCCGCCTCCGCCCGGGCTGCGGCGACGGGTCCGCGTCGCTGCAACTCATCGAGCGCGTCGGCGAGGCGACCCGCCTCGCCGAGATCGGCGTCGGCACCGTCGTCGCCACGGCGCAGTCGCACGGTTCCGGCAACGGTCAGGGCGACACAGCGGGAATGCGGCGGCTCGGGCAACTCCTCGACCAGTGCGAGTGCGTCGTCCCAGTGCGCCCGCGCCAGTTCGAGCCGGGCCTGCTCCATGCGCTGGTAGATGACGAAGGCGATGAACTCCGCCCGCTCCGTGAGCTCCAACGCGCGGCCCAGATGGCGCTCGGCGAGGTCGAGCCGGTACTGGTCGAGCAGGGCCCAGACGAGGTTGACATACGCGCGCGCCGCATCCTCCATGTCATCGACTGCGAGCGCGACGTCGGCGGCCTCGATCAGTTCGGCGATGCCCGCATCGTCGGCCCGGAACATGAGCGCGGTCCCGTGGTTGTTCAGCGCGTGCGAGAGCACTCGCGATCCCCGGTCTCGCGTGCGAGCGCGATCGCACGTCCGGCGAGCTCGATCGCGCGCTCCGTGTCGTGCGCGAGCAGTGCCAGCTGGGCCTCGTTGCTGAGGGCCATCGCATGCAGGCCCCGGTCGCCCGCTTCGGCGAGCACGGCGGATGCCTCGTGCGCCGCGGCCTCGGCGTCGGCACGACGACCGTCGAACCACTGGAATCGGGAGAGCCATCGCAGGCTCGCCCCGAGCCGGAGGGGGTCCCCGAGCTGTCGGCGCAACACGATGGACTCCGACTGCGCGGCCACCGCGTCGTCTGCCGCACCGATGGTGTGCGACTCGATCGCGGACTCCTCGAGGAGATCGGCACGTTCGGCCGGCTCGTAGCGGCCTGTGTGTTTGCGCGCCACCCGGAAGTGTGCGGCCGCCTGCCGGTGCGCGCCCGATGCGGCGGCATCCCGGGCGGCGCGCGGTGCCCACTCCACCACGGCGTCGGCGTCGCCCGCCGCGATCGCATGGTGCACGAGCCGCGCAGGGTCGGCGACGCCCGTCGCGAGCAGTTCAGCGAGCACGCGGCGTTCGAGCTGGATGCGACGCGACGCGGGCAGCGCGTCGACGACCGCGCGCCGGGTCAGCTCGTGCCGGAACCGCACACCCTCTGGGCTGACGGCGAGCAGGCCGCTCTCCTCAGCAGGGCGGAGCGCGCCCTCCGACCCGGGCACCAGCCGGGCGAGCAGGTCGCGGTCGACCGCCGACGGCACGACGGCGAGCTGTTCGATGTGATCCTGCGTCGCCGCATCGAGCCGCCGGAGCCGCCCGGTCACCGCGTCGACCACGGTGGGCGGCACGTGTACTTCGTCGGCCGATGCGACGAGTTCGTTCACGAAGTACGGATTGCCCGCGGTCATCGCGTAGACCCGATCGGTGTCAAGCCCACTTCCGGCGGTCAGCGCGCCGACCGCGTCGGCCGACAGCAGCCGCAGCGCGATGCGGTCGACATGGTCGCCGTGGCCGAGGTCTCCGAGCAGGCGGCCCAGCGGATGATCACGGTCGAGTTCGTCGCGGTACGTGAGCACGAGCACCGCGGGCAGGTCGACGATGCGCCGCGCGAGGAAGCGGAGGACGTCGAGCGTCGCTTCATCTGCCCAGTGCACGTCCTCCACGATGAGCACGGTGACACTCGCCGCGAGCTCCTCGCGGAGCGCGTCGAAGACCTCTTCGCGGTCGCCGGCACGAAGCGCTTCGCCCAGGCGAGGTCCGAACGAGGGGGCGAGGTCGCGCAGCGGCCCGAGCGTTCGCGGCGTCGACATCGCGTCGCACGACCCGATGAGCACCCGCGTGCCATCGGGGGGCTCTGACTGCAGCGCACTCGCGAGGCTGGTCTTGCCGATGCCCGCCTCGCCGTGGAGCAGCACGACGCGCCCGTGCCCCGCCGATGCCTGCCGCGCGGCGGCGCGGAGCTCCTCAAGCTCGGGTTCGCGTTCGAGCAGCTCCCTGCTCATACAGCGAGCATGCCCGCGAGGGACCGGGGCTGCAACCGAGCGCGCCCTGAGGCGAGGCCGGCACACCCGGTGGTCGAGTAGCGACGAAGGCAGTGGGTCGAGGAGGCGCGCCAGCGCCGTCTCGAGACCAACGTATCGAGACCCGTTGCGAGGTCTCGATACGGCCCTGGCGGGCCTACTCGACCGCCGGGGTCGCTGCGCGACCTACTCGACCACCGAGAGGATCAGAGTCCCGAGTACGCGTGCAGTCCCTTGAAGAACAGGTTGACGACCGTGAAGTTGAACAACACCGTCGAGAAGCCGATGATCGCGAGCCAGGCTGAGCGCGAGCCGCGCCAGCCACGCGTCGCACGCGCGTGGATGTACCCGGCGTAGACCACCCAGATGATGAACGTCCACACCTCTTTGGTGTCCCAGCCCCAGTAGCGGCCCCACGCCTTCTCTGCCCAGATCGCTCCGGCCATGAGCGTGAAGGTCCACATGATGAAGCCGATGATGTTCACGCGGTAGGCGAGGTTCTCGAGCGTCGCGGCACTCGGCAGCGTCGCGAGGAACGTCAGCTTGGCCGCCTTCGCCGAAGCCACCACAGCCTCGCGCCGCGACTGCAGCAGCTGCACGACCGAAAGCGCGAACCCGAGCGCGAAGAAACCGACCGACGCCGACGCCACGAACACGTGGATGACGAGCCACACCGACTGCAGCGCCGGCGGCAGCGGAATGGGGCTCACGTAGAAGTTGATGGTCGCGACGCCGAGCAGCACGAGCACGAGCCCCGTGACGAACGTGCCGAGGAACCGCAGGTCGTGCTTCGAGACGAGCAGCACCACGAGGAACACCGTCGTGATGATGAGCGTGCCCGTGAGGGCGAACTCGTACATGTTGGCCCACGGCACGCGCCCGGCCGCGAAGCCGCGCAGCACAGTCGCGGTGAGGTGCAGTGCCCACGCCAGCACCGTCATCGCGACGCCGACGCGCAATGCCGGCGAACGCCCGTAGGCGACGGCACCATCGGATGCCTCACCGTCGACCTTCACCGCAGCGGCACGGCCGCGCCCCGAGGGTTTGCTGCCGGCGGCAGCGCCGACCGCGACCTTCGCCTCGGCGCGAGCCGGGACATCCGCAGCCGCCGTCACCGCCGCGCCGCGCCTCGCGAGGTCGATCGCGAACGCGATGAAGGCGATCGCGTACACGACCATCGCCGAGTACACGCTGAGGATCGAGATCTCGTCGAGCGTCATCTGCACCGTTCTACCTTACGTCGAAGTGGAATTCCGCCGGTCGAGTAGCGGCGAGGAGTATATCGAGACCCGTTGCGGGGTCTCTGGTCTCGATACGGCCCTGGCGGGCCTACTCGACCGGCGACGACCCCTGGCGGGCCTACTCGACCGGCGACGGCCCCTAGCGGGCCTACTCGACCGGCGACGGCCCCTGGCGGGCCTACTCGACCGGCGATGGTCCCTGGCGGGCCTACTCGACCGGCGATGGTTTCGGCCCCGCGTGCTTGTCGGCGAATGCCGCCACCGCCTCTTCGAGGCCGGGGTCCTCGCCGCGGGCGAGTCCGGCGTACTCGAGCACGACGCTGCCGTCGGGGCGCCTGGCGGCCTTCACCCACATGCGCCGGCGGGGCACGAACAGCGACACGAGCAGCCCGCCCAGGATGAGCGCCGCGAACACGAGCACCCAGATCTGCGTGGGGTCGTGGTGCACGTCGAAGCTCGCGAAGCGCGGCACGCTCTGCGCGTAGTCGCCCTCGCCGGCATCTGGGTCGGCGTGCTCGAAGGTGACGGTGCCGAGCCCGTTCGGCAGCTCGGCGCTCTCACCGGGCTTGAGTTCGATCGAGTCGACTCCGGTGTCGCCGCCGGTCAGCTGCTGCATGCCCGACGGGTCGAGGGTGTACACGGAGGTGGGCGTGCCGCCGTCGATGCCGAGGTCGCCCTCGTACACGTTGAGGGTCAGCACCGGAAGAATCAGGTCGGGGTAGCTCGACGTGTACGCGCCAGAAGTGAGCTGCGACTGCGTGGGGTAGAAGAAGCCGACCATGCCGAGCTGCTCGGGCATTCCGTCGGGCACCTTCACGACGCCGATCGAGGTGAGGTTCGCGTCCTGCGGCAGGAACGGCACCGAGTCGGTGAACACCACGTCGCCGTCGGCGTTCGTGACCGTGATCGTCGGTGCATAGCCGTTGCCGAGCAGGTAGACGTCGGTGCCGTGCGTGTAGAGCGGCTCGTTGACCTTGACGTTCGCGTCCTGCGGGTCGTCGCCCTGGCCCTCGACCGTCACGTGCGCGGTGAAGTCGATCGGCTGCCCGAGCGCGTCGGCGTTCTGGGTCTCGTAGACCGCGTCGAGGCTCTCGAGCGACAGGCGGTAGGGCTGCAGCGAGGTGTCGTTGAAGAAGCGTCCGGGATTGAACGAGTCGTAGGCGGCGAGCGTGTTGACGAACGTCTGGCCTTCGACGATCACGCGCTGGCCCGAGAACCCGAATCCGCCGCCGAACCCCACCGCCACCAGCACGCCGAGCAGCGCGGTATGGAAGACGAGGTTGCCGGTCTCACGCAGGTAGCCGCGTTCTGCAGAGACGGATGCCTCGCCGCGCAGCTCGTACCGTTCGACCCGGTAGCCCGCCTGGCGCAGCTGCACGGCCGCCGCGTCGATGGCCTCTTCCGCCGCCTCCACCGCCGATCGAGTAGCGAGCGACGAAGGAGCATCCTCTCCCGCCGATCGAGTAGCGGGCGACGAAGGAGCACGCGTATCGAGATCAGCGGGCGACGAAGGAGCACGTGTATCGAGATCCGCCGGCGAGGTCTCGATACGCGGCTCCGCCGCTACTCGACCGACGAGCGGCCGCTCGGTGTATCCCGCGAGACGCGAGAGCCGTGCGGGAGTGCGCGGCGGCCGCGCCCGCAGCGCCTCGAAGTGGTGCTTCGTGCGCGGGATGATGCACCCGATGAGCGACACGAACAACAGCAGGTAGACCGCCGAGAACCACGCCGACGTGTAGACGTCGAACATCTGCAGCCCGTCGAGGATCGGTGCGAGCCGCGGGTTGTCGGCGAAGTACTGGGTGACGCCGTTGGGGTCGCTCGACCGCTGCGGCACGAGCGAGCCCGGCACGGCTGCGATCGCGAGCAGCAGCAACAGCAGCAGCGCCGTGCGCATGCTCGTGAGCTGGCGCCACAGGAACCGCACCCAGCCGGTGAAGCCGAGCTTGGGCTGGTTGACGGCCGACCGGTCGTCGACCGAGGGCTCGGCCGAGTCGATGTGGTCGGCGGGGCGTGAGAGCTCGCCGGGGTCAGATCGCGGGGACAAAACCGGTGATCACCGCCTGCAGTTGATACATCCAGATGCTCCAGATTCCCGAGACCATGAGCAGGCCGATCGCGACGAGCAGGCCGCCGCCGGCGATGTTGATCGCGCGGATGTGCCGGCGCATGAACGCCAACGACCCGGTCACCCAGCCGAAGCCGGCGGCCACGAGCAGGAACGGGATGCCGAGGCCGATGCAGTACAGCAGTCCGAGCAGCACGCCGCGTCCGGCCGACGCCGAGTCGGCACTGAGGGCGAGCACCACAGCGAGGGTCGGGCCGATGCACGGGGTCCAGCCGACACCGAACACGATGCCGAGCAGCGGTGCCCCCGCGATGCCGGTTGCCGGGCGCCAGGTGGGTTTGATCGTGCGCTGCATGAAGCTGAACTGCCCGATGAACACGAGCCCCATGACGATGAGCAGGGCCCCCGCGACCCGCACGATCACGTCGGAGTACTGCAGCAGCCACGCCCCGGCGACGCCGGCGACGAGGTTGAACGTCACGAACACGAGCGTGAACCCCGCGATGAACAGCAGCACCCCGAGCAGCAGGCGACGTCGGTTGCGGCGCTCTTCGACGGCGTCGGCCGAGGCTTCGGTGAATCCGCCGATGAAGCCGAGGTAGCCCGGCACGAGGGGCAGCACGCACGGCGACAGGAACGAGACGACACCCGCGGCGAGCGCGATCGGCATCGCCGCGAGCAGTTGCCCGTTCAGCACGATCTCGCCGACGCCCATGTGTTCTGCTGCTCGCCCTCGCTCGTCGCCCGCGCCGCTACGCCTGCTCGTCGAGCAGGTCGGAGATGATCGAGTCGAGGATCGATGCCTCTTCGAGTTGGCCGAGCACGCGCGCGGCGACCCGGCCCTCCTGGTCGAGCACGATCGTGGTCGGCACCGCGGCCGGCGGAACCGGACCGGCGAAGGCGAGCTGCACCGAGCCCTCGTTGACGTCGAGGATCGACGGATAGGTCACGCCGTAGTCGTCTTCGAACGACGCCGCGGTGCCGGCCTGGTCGCGCACGTTGACGCCGACGAAACTCACCTGGTCGGTGTCGACCCCGTCGTGCACCTCTTCGAGGATCGGCGCCTCGACGCGGCACGGAGCACACCCCGCGTACCAGAAGTTGACGACGTGCACCTGCCCCGCGACATCCGCCGAATCATAGGAGTCGCCGTCGACGGTCTCGCCCGCGAACTCGATCGGCTCACCGCGATCGTCGGCCGCGTACACCGAGATCGTGCCGTCGCCCGCGATGTAGTTCTTGCCGCTGCCCTCGCGGAACTGCTCGGCGAGCGGATCGCTCGTGCACCCGGTGAGCAGCAGCGCCGCCGCCAGGACGCCGGTCGAGTAGCGAGCGTAGCGAGCGTTTCGAGACCCGCCGCGAGGTCTCGATACGGCCCTGGGGGGCCTACTCGACCGACGAACCCTCATCACACCGCTCCCACATCTGTCGCCTGCGCGGCGAGTCCCGCCGCCGGATTCGAATAGCCGACCTCGACGAACCGCCGCCCGCCCGCCGAACCCGCGACCGTCTGCAGCTCGAGCGTCGTGATGCTCGACAGCGAGCATCGCCGGCGTCGCGGATCGTGCGACAGCGACCTGCCCGCGAGGTGCCGGTGCACCATCCAGATCGGCAGCTGGTGGCTGACGATGACAACGTCACCGCCGTCGACCGACGACCATGCATCTTCGATCGCGAGCATCATGCGATCGGCGATCGACCGGAACGGCTCACCCCAGCTGGGTTCCCACGGGTTCACGAGCAGACCCCAATTGCGGATGTCGCGAAGCGCGCCACCCGGGCCGCGCATGCGCTTGCCCTCGAAGTGGTTCACGGGTTCGATCACCCGGTCGTCGAGGGTCGGCTCGAGCCCGAACGCCGCGCCGACCGGCTCGGCCGACTGCTGCGTGCGCTGCAGCGGCGACGAGATCAGCGCGGCGACCGGGCGATCGCGCGCCACGAGGTCGTCGGCGGCGGCCTTCGCCATCAGGCGCCCGAGGTCGCTGAGCCCGTAGCCCGGCAGTCGCCCGTAGAGCACGCCTTGGGGGTTGAACACCTCGCCATGGCGCACGAGATGGATCTGCTCGGCCGGCACGGGTTCCAGTCTAGAGAGCCGTTCCCTTTGAATCCGCCGAGATCGGCGCCGGAACCCCCACGAGTAGGATGGTCGATCGTGAAGAACCGCACCCTCGTCAAGAACCTCGCCGCGCTGCCCGACGGCCCCGTCACCGTGAGCGGATGGGTCGAGACGGTGCGCGATCAGAAGAAGGTGCAGTTCGTCATCCTCCGTGACGAGTCGGGTGCCGTGCAGCTCGTGAACCCCGCGACCCGCGAGCTCGACGAGAACGCCGACGCCGGGGCATCCGCTCGCTTGGCGATGACCGAGGCGATCTCGGCGCTTACACATGGCTCGTTCATCAGCGTGACCGGCGACCTGAAGCACGACGAGCGCGTGAAGCTCGGCGGCATCGAGGTGAAGATCGGCGCGCTCGAGGTGGTCGCCGAGGCGAACCCCGAGACGCCGATCGCCGCCGACTCGAGCCTCGACAAGCGCATGGACTGGCGGTTCCTCGACCTGCGCCACCCGAAGCAGAACCTGATCTTCCGCATCCAGACCACGTTCCTGCACGCGCTGCGCACCTATTGGGTCGAGCACGACTTCGTCGAGATCCAGACGCCGAAGCTCATGGCGTCGGCGAGTGAGTCGCGCGCCGAGCTCTTCGAGGTCGGCTACTTCGAGGGCACCGCATACCTGGCCCAAAGCCCCCAGTTCTTCAAGCAGATGGCGCAGCCCGCCGGTTTCGGCAAGGTGTTCGAGGTCGGGCCCGCGTTCCGCGCCGACCCGTCGTTCACGTCGCGGCACGCGACCGAGTTCACCTCGATCGACGCCGAGATGAGCTGGGTCGAGTCGCACGAAGACGTCATGAAGATGCACGAAGAGCTGCTCGTCGCCGGACTCACCGCCGTGAAGGCGAAGCACGGCGCCGAGATCGCCGAGCTGTTCGACATCGAGCTCGAGGTGCCGACGCTGCCGTTCCCGCGCATCCCGCTTCGCGAGGCGAAGCAGATCGTGGCCGACCGAGGCTATGTCATCCCCCGCGACGACGCCGACATCGACCCCGAGGGCGAGCGCCAGATCTCGGCCCACGTGCGCGAAGCCTTCGGCCATGACTTCGTGTTCCTGACCGACTGGGACATCAGCCTGCGGCCGTTCTACCACATGCGCCACCCCGAAGACGCGACGCTCACGAACTCGTACGACCTCATCTACAACGGCGTCGAGATCTCGACGGGCGCGCAGCGCGAGCACCGCATCGACGTGCTCGTCGCGCAGGCACGCGAGAAGGGGCTCGACCCTGAGGAGCTCGAGTTCTACCTCGACTTCTTCCGCTACGGCGTGCCCCCGCACGGTGGGTTCGGCATGGGTCTGGCCCGCGTGATGATGCTCATGCTGAACGAGCACTCGATCCGCGAGACCACGTACCTCTTCCGAGGCCCGACGCGCCTGCTGCCGTAGCCCCGGGCGACTGCCCAGCCCGCGCGGCCGCGCACCCTCCCGTACGCCGCGCGTCGCACCACGCGGCATCCGTGAAGTCGCGCAAATCGCTGCCACCCCCGGCCCATACCGACGATCCGCGCGACATGACGCTGCCGTCACCCCGCACCGGGTGCACGATGTCGCGGGAATCGCTCGCTGCGCCCACCCATCCCGACGATTCGCGCGACATCATGGCGCGGGCGGCGGCGACCAGCCACGCGCGATCAGGGCCTGGCGCACGCGCTCGAGCTGCTCCACGCGCGCGCGACCGCGGTGTCGTTTGGTGAAGCGGATGTTGCGCCATCCGAGCCTCGCCAGGTCATCGAGCCGATCGACGTCACGAGCGTACTGACGGTCTTCGGTGCGGTGGTGCTCGCCGTCGTACTCGGCGAGCACCAGGTACTCGGGGTACGCCGTGTCGCCGATCGCGCAAAGCCTGCCGAACTCGTCGAAGATCTCGAGGTTGACGATCGGCTCGGGCAGTCCGAATTCGATGAGGTCGAGTCGCAGCAGCGTCTCCTCCGGCGAGTCGGTGCCGGCGCGCACCGCCTCGAGCGCGGCGACGAGCGCACGGTGCCCTCGGCGCCCTGTATGACGTGCGACCGCCGCGCGCAACCTCTCGGGGGTGGACAGCGGTCTCTTCCTGCGCAGCAACGAGTCGCCTGCGACGACGAGTTCACGGACCGTTGCCGTCGCCGCGAGCTGGCACCAGGCATCCTCGGGCGAGACGATCGGAAGCCCGCGCCGGATTCCGACCCAGGTGCCTCTCGCCGCAAGACGATGTCCCCGCACTCCCCGACCGCGGGGGATCGGTCTCGGTGCGAACGCCGCGACATCCACGTCATCCGTCTCGTGACTCGCTGGAACGACGATGCCGAAGAGTCGACACGCGGTGGCATGGCTGAACACCTGGCCGGGCCGCATGGTGAGCAGCTTGGCTCGACACCGCGCCTCGAATCCGAGCGCGGCCGCGGTCGTGCGGACTCCGTGGAAGGGTCGGGTGAGGTCCTTGCCGCGCAATCGCCCGATGCCGACGCCCTCGGCGATGGCCTCGGATGTCGTGAACGCCCGTTGCGCGAACTCGGCGGGCAGCGGCTGGTGCGGTCTCATCCGATCAGGTTCGACTGCCCGGCGCCCCCGCTCCGCGCCCGGCAGATGATCTGTGGACGCATCGACGAGCCCCGCACCCTGTGGACAAGTCGCCAACCCCGCCACCGTCGTCCCCAACCAACCGTGGTGTCGCGCAAACCGTCGGCATTCCGGGGAATGGCGACCATTTGCGCGACATCGCGGGGAGGCGTCGTCGTACGGACGGACGGACGGACGGGCGGCGCGGGCCGTAGGCTCGGTACGTGGCGAGCGACATTGGCACGACGACGATGGTCCGCATCGAGGGCGGAACCTTCCGCATGGGCTCAGACGAGTTCTACGCCGACGAGACGCCGGTGCACGAGCGCTCCGTCGACACGTTCGAGATCGACCTGCACCCCGTCACCAACGAGCAGTTCGCGGCCTTCGTCGAGGCAACGGGCTACGTCACCGTCGCCGAGCGCCCGCTCGATCCGGCCGATTTCCCGGGCGCAGATCCGGCCGAACTGGTCCCCGGCGGGCTCGTGTTCACCCCGACCCCGGGCCCCGTCGACCTGCGCGATTGGCGCCAGTGGTGGCGGTGGGGCGCGGGCGCGAGCTGGCGGCACCCGTTCGGGCCCGGGTCATCCCTTCGACAGGCTCAAGACGGCGCCGTCGACGACCGGCTCACCCACCCGGTCGTGCAGATCAGCTTCGCGGATGCCTCGGCGTACGCCTCGTGGGCCGGCAAACGGCTGCCCACCGAAGCCGAGTTCGAGTTCGCCGCCCGCGGCGGCCTCGAGGGTGCGCGGTTCGCGTGGGGTGACGACGAGTTCCCCGGCGGCGAGCTCATGGTGAACCGGTGGCAGGGATCGTTCCCCTACCGCAACACCGGCGCCGCGGGATGGGTCGGCACGTCCCCGGTGATGACGTTCCCGGCGAACGGCTACGGGCTCTTCGACGTCACCGGCAACGTGTGGGAGTGGACGACCGACTACTACGCCGCGCGCCATGTGCCGCCGGGCACCGTCGCCGTCGAGGCCGAGGCCCGCCCGAACCTGCTCGCCGCCGCGTCAGCCGAGCCGGGCTCGCGCATCCCGCGCCGGGTGCTCAAGGGCGGCTCGCACCTCTGCTCTCCCGACTACTGCCTGCGCTATCGGCCGGCGGCGCGATCACCCCAAGCCGACGACACGGCGACGACGCACATCGGCTTCCGCTGCGCACGCGACGTGTAGCACTGCCCGCTCGCCCTCACGCACTCAGCGCGGCCTTCAGCCTCACCGGGTCGATGCGCCAGTAGTTGTGCACCTCGCCGTCGATGAGCAGCACCGGGATCTCCTCGGCGTAGCGATCGCGCAACGCCTCGTCGTCGAGGATGCTCAGCTCTTCGAGCAGCATGCGGCGCGAGGCATCCGTCGTCTCGATCTCGGCGATGACGCCCTGTACGACCTCGCGCGCGTCGTCGCAGAGGTGGCAACCGGGCTTTCCGATGAGGGTGAGGCGGATGTCGCGGGCCATGCCTCGATCGTACGTCGTCGCCGCCGCACGAGCCCGCGAGCAGGGGGTGGGGGCAGCAAAAAGCGCCAGACCCGAAGGCCCGGCGCTCAGCCAGTCGTCGCGAGTGCGACTACTTCTTGTTGCGACGCTGGTGGCGCGTCTTGCGAAGCAGCTTGCGGTGCTTCTTCTTCGCCATGCGCTTGCGACGCTTCTTGATGACGGAACCCATCAAAACCTCACAGAAAGATCGAGTCGGCCGCGCGTGCCGCAGCCGAAGACAAGAATGCCTCGGGATAGTCTAGCGGATTCGCGGGCGCGCCCCGTGCGGCGCCTCCAACCCTCGTCGGATGCCCCGTGCGCGATGCGTTAGCGTCGAGGGATGCGCCACCACGATGTCGTCATCCGCACCACCGAACCCGACGACTGGCAGGCGGTGCGCGCCCTGCGACTCGAGATGCTGCGCGACACCCCGCTCGCCTACGCCGAGACCCTCGCGAACGCGCTCGACGTCGACGAGGCCGGCTGGCGCGCACGCGCCGCACGCGGTACAACGCACGGGCAGACATCGGTCGTCGCGATCAACGGCGACCGCTGGGTGGGCACAATGGGCGGGTACATTCCGGATGCCGCGACCGGCCCACTGCTCGTCGGCGTGTACGTCGCACCCGACCACCGCGGAGATGCCGCGGGAGTGTCGCGGCTGCTGCTCACGGCCGTCGAGGATTGGGCGCGCGACTTCGGCGACACCCTGCGCCTCGAGGTGCACGAGCAGAACCCGCGGGCGATCCGGTTCTACGAGAAGCTCGGGTTCACCCTCACCGGCCGCAGCCGCGAGTACGAACTCGAGCCGGGCGGCCTCGAACTCGAGATGATCAAGCCGCTGCGCTGACGACGCCGGTCGAGTCGGCGCGCCAGCGCCGTATCGAGACCACGGACGCAGCGGGTCTCGATACGCTCGCTGCGCTCGCTACTCGACCGACGCAATCCACGCCAGACTTGGCGCATGCTCGCACTCATCACCCCGCTGCTCATCGTGGCCGTCCTCGGCACCGGCGTCATGGCCGGCGTGTTCTACGCATTCTCGGGCTTCGTGACGCAGGGCCTCGACCGGCTGCCCGCCGCCGATGCGGCTCGTGCCATGCGCGGCATCAATGTCACGGCCGTGCGTGCCCCGCTCATGCTCGCCCTGTTCGGCACGGGGCTCGTGGTGCTCGCGGTGCTGGGCTTCGCGTTCACGGGTGCCCTCGAGGGTGCGATGTGGTGGGCGTCGGCGGCGGCCGTCGTCTACCTCGGCGGCGTGATCGGAGTGACGGCCGGCGCGAACGTGCCGCGCAACAACCGACTCGCGGCGGCGGCGAATGAGGCCGCCGCGCTGGAGTCCGCCTGGCACGAGTTCCGCCCGGGCTGGCAGGCGTGGAATCACGTGCGCACCATCACGTGCGCGGCATCGTGCGTGGGGTTCGCGGTCGCGCTGGTCTTGGTCTGACCCGAGCCCCCACGTCGACGACAACCATGCCGCCGACCCCACACCGGGCGCACCGACTCGACCGTCGTCGGAGAACGACGCACACAGCGAGATCGCCTCACCCGCCGCGATCTTGCGACCGGATCGGCTCGGCCGCCTAACGGCGCTTCTTCGGGGCGACGGCCGCGGTGACCTGGTGCGCCGTCTCGGCGAAGACCTTGCCGATCGCCGAGGCGAATGCCCGCTGGTCTTCGTTGAGCGCAACCTCATCGCCCGCGGCAACGCCCGCGAGCGTCGCGGCGTCGGCAGCGGCATCGGATGACGTGAACGGAATGAGCCAGTCTTCGAGCGTCTCGAGCGGCGTGCGGTCGAGCTTGTAGTAGCGGTGCTGACCCTCTTCGCGAACGGCGACGAGGCCCGACTCGCGCAGCACCTTGAGGTGCTTCGACACCGTGGGCTGACTCGCGCCGAGCGCCGAGACGATCTCGGAGACACTGATCTCGCCACCCGACTGCGGTACTGCACCCTCTCGCTCGAGGAGCACTGCGAGGATGTCCCGACGAGTCGGGTCCGCCACCACATCGAAGATGTCAGCCATGCCCCAAGGGTAGTCATTCCTCGCGGGGAGTACCATGACTCACGCGTTGGGTCGCGGCAGGCAAGGGGGATCGATGCGCGCAGAGCCGATGAGGCGCCTGGGTCGTGTCGACCGGCGGTCGTGGCTGGGTCGCACGCGCGACGCGCTCGACACGCTCGTCAAGAGTTCGCCGTCGCGGTTCGCGATCCTCATCTTCGCCTCACTGATCCTCGTCACCACCCTGCTGTTGTCGCTGCCGATCGCCCGGGCGGGAGAACGCAGCAGCACCCCGTTGGCCGATGCCCTGTTCACGGCGGTGTCGACGATCTGCGTCACCGGCCTGACCACTGTCGACATGGCGACGTACTGGTCGCCGTTCGGAAACGCGGTCATCTTCATCGGCATGAACGTCGGCGGCATGGGCGTGCTGACACTCGCATCGATCCTCGGCCTCGTGATCTCACGACGGCTGGGTCTGCGCGCGAAACTCATGGCCGCGAGCGACACGAACCCGTCGCGCATCCACGTGGGCCCGGTGGCCGAGCGTCAGGCGATCCGGCTCGGCGAGGTGGGCGGACTGCTCGTCACCGTCGCGGTGAGCACGCTGACGATCGAGGCCGTGATCATGCTCGGCATGATCCCGAGCGTGCTCGCCGCCGGGTACGACGTCGGCACGAGCATCTGGTACTCCGCCTACTACTCGGTGAGCGCCTTCACGAACACGGGCTTCGCGCCCAACGCGGCCGGACCCGTCGAGTTCTTCGACGACTACTGGTTCCAGTCCCTGATGATGGTCGACGTGTTCCTCGGCAGCCTCGGGTTCCCCGTCATCTTCGCGCTCGCGCGAATGTGGCGGACTCCTCGCCGCTGGAGCGTGCATGTCAAGCTGACGCTCGCGACCACCGGCATCCTCTTCGTGCTCGGTGCGCTCGCATTCCTCGTGCTCGAGAACGACAACCCCAAGACCTACGGCGCGTTCGGGCTCGGCCATACCGTCTTCGAGGGATTCTTCATGTCGGTGATGACCCGGTCGGGCGGCTTCTCGACCATCGACATGGCCGACCTGTACCCGTCGAGCCTGCTGGTCTCTGACATGCTCATGTTCGTCGGCGGCGGCTCGGCGTCCACCGCGGGAGGCATCAAGGTTACGACGCTGGCGGTGCTCTTCCTCGCCGCATTCGCAGAGGCACGGGGCGCGCCCTCGATGGAGGCGTTCGGCCGGCGAATCCCGCGCGACATGCTGCGACTGGCGGTGAGCGTCGTGCTGTGGGGTGCCACGATCGTCGCGGTCTCGACGATCATCCTGACCCAGATGACGAAAGCTCCGCTCGACTTCGTGCTGTTCGACGTGATCTCGGGATTCGCGACGTGCGGCCTCTCCACGGGGCTCACCGAGTCCCTCCCTCCAGAGGGCAAGTACGTCATGGCGGCGACGATGTTCATGGGCCGGGTCGGCACCGTGACCCTCGCCGCTGCGCTCGCCGCGAGCCAGCGGCGCCAGCTGTTCAAACGACCGGAAGAGAGGCCCATCGTTGGTTGACAAGATCAGACACGACGCACCGGTGCTCGTGATCGGCCTCGGCCGATTCGGCGCTGCCACCGCCGGACAACTCGACCGGCTCGGCCGTGAGGTGCTCGCGGTCGACATCGACGAGGCCCTCGTGCAGAAGTGGTCCGAGCGGGTGACCCATGCGGTCGTCGCCGACTCCCGCTCGATCGACGCCCTGCGCCAGATCGGCGCACAGGACTTCTCGATCGCGGTGTGCGCGACGGGGTCGTCGATCGAGGCGTCGGTGCTGATCACCGCGAACCTCGTCGACCTCAAGATCCCGCAGATCTGGGCGAAGGCGATCTCGGCCTCGCATGGCAAGATCCTGCAGCGCATCGGCGCGAACCACGTCATCTACCCCGAACGCGAGGCCGGTGAACGCACCGCGCATCTCGTGAGCGGCCGCATGCTCGACTTCATCGAGTTCGACGACGACTTCGCACTCGTGAAGATGTACCCGCCCAAGCCCATCCGCGGAAAGAGCCTGACCGAGTCGGGCGTGCGCTCGAAGCACCGGGTCACGGTCGTCGGCGTGAAGAGCCCCGGCAAGCCGTTCACCTATGCGACCGAGCACACCGTGGTCTCGAACCACGACCTGATCATCGTCACCGGAACCGAGGGCGACATCGAGAAGTTCGCGGCGCTCGAGTAGCCGGCGCGATCAGAACGCGCCGATGATCACCGCGGCCGCGACGGCGCTGACGACGTGGTACGAGCCGGTGATCGCGGCGAACGCGAGCGGATGCGGCATGACCGGGTTGACCGCGTTCGTGAACGTGATCGCAGCCGAGTAGCCGACGCCCACGACGAGGCCGAGCGCGGCGGACTCGCCCCACCCCTCAACGCCGGTGGCGACGATCAGGATCCCCGTCGCCACGCTCACGAGCGCGCTGCTCACGAACGGCACGACGTAATAGATCGCCGGGTAGCGGCTGCCGCGCTCTCGGCTGATTCCGAGCGAGCGATCCCACTGGCGGCCGAAGAGCGGCGTGAACCAGAGCGCGCCGAGCACGAACGACGCGAGGGTCGCCGCGCCGATGGCGAGCCAGTCGAGTCGGCTGAGGGCTTCGATCATGGCCCCATCCTCACCGCCGCCGCGCTCGGGGTCTTGTAGAAATCCGACCGGGCGACAGACTGGGGTCGTGAGCGCCGACGATGATCCCGCACCCGGGCGGCCGATCGGTTCCGAGGAACGCACGGGGATGCTGCATCCCGCCAATCTCGAACGCTACGGAGCACGCTGGATCGATCCCGACCCGCGCGTCGCCGACGTGGTCGACCGGTACTGGCATGTGCGATGGATGCTCGCCCCGGGCGAGGAGATCGACCAGCGGATCGTGACGCAGCCCGCCGTCACCCTCTCGATCGAGGAGGGCGCGGTGCCCGCGCCGCTCGTCGTCACCGGCGCGCAGCGCGGTGCGTGGCGACGTGTGATCCGCGGTCGCGGAGCGGTCTTCGCGGTACGCCTGCGGCCGGCGGGTCTCGCCGTGCTCGCCGACCTCCGCGCGGCCGAACTGGTGGACGGCACGTTCGCCGTGACGGCGGCGACCGATCACCGCATGTACGACGAGCTCTCGGAGATCGCCGCGGATGACGGCGTCGATGCCCGCGCCGCCACGGCCGATCGGGTGATCGCGCACGCGCTGGAGCGCCATCCGATCGGAGCCGACGGAAGGCTGGCGAACGCCGTCCTCGACGAGCTGCTGGAACGGCTTCGCACACGGACCGGCGACACGCTCGCCAGCGCGTTCGGTGTGAGCGAGCGCGTCGTGCAGCGCGTTCTGCATGACAGCATCGGGCTCGGACCGAAGCGCGTGACGCGCCTCGTTCGACTGCAGGAGGTCGCGCGTCGCCTGGCCGACCCCACAGGAGTCGACCTCGCGACGCTCGCCGCCGAGCTCGGCTACGTCGACCAGGCGCACCTCCAGCACGACTTCCGCGACGTCGCGGGCGTCTCTCCCGGCGCCTATGTCCGATCGCTCCGCGAGCTCGCGAGCTGACGGATACCCGCGCGGGTGGTCGAGCGGTTGGGCGGACGGTTGGTCGGGCGTCAGGTCGCCCGTTAGGGATCCGTTAGGAAGATTCACAAACTTGTGAATTCGGCGTAGCATCCCTCGCATGAACACCGTGATCAGCACCCGAGGCCTCCAGAAGCGGTTCGGGCGCACCATCGCCCTCGACGGACTCGACCTCACGGTCGACGCCGGCGAGATCCACGGATTCCTCGGGCCGAACGGCGCGGGCAAGTCCACGACCATCCGCATCCTGCTCGGCCTCGCACGGGCTTCGGGCGGCGAAGCGACGCTGTTCGGCAGCAATCCGTGGACCGACGCGGCCGGGCTGCACCGCCGCATCGGGTACGTGCCCGGCGATGTGAGCGTGTGGCCGAACCTCACGGGGGGCGAGGCGATCGACCTGCTGAGCCGCCTGCGCGGCGGGGTCACCGACAAGGCGGACTACGAGAGCCGCAAGCAGCGGCTCATCGACGTCTTCCAGTTCGATCCCCGCAAGAAGGGCCGGGCCTACTCGAAGGGCAATCGGCAGAAGGTCGCGCTCATCGCCGCGTTCGCGACGCCCGCCGACCTCTACCTGCTCGACGAGCCGACGAGCGGCCTCGACCCGCTCATGGAACAGGTCTTCAATCGCGAGATCGCCCGCGTGACCGCCGAGGGCGCGACCGTGCTGCTGTCGAGCCACATCCTTTCCGAGGTCGAGGAACTCTGCGACCGGGTCACCATCATCCGCGCAGGCCGCACCGTCGAGAGCGGCACGATGGCCGAGCTGCGGCACCTGACTCGCACCGAGATCGCCTTCGCGGCAGAAAGTGTGCCGATGCCGTTCGAAGAGATCGAGGGCTCGCACGACCTGCTCATCGACCACGGACGCGTGAGTTTCACGGTCGACAGCGATCGGGTGGCGAGCGTGCTGCCCGAACTCGCCCGCCTCGACGTGAAGGGGCTCACCGTCTCGCCGCCGTCGCTCGAAGAGCTCTTCCTGCGCCACTACGGCGACGAACTCGTCACGCTCGGACAGGCGGCGCGGTCATGACCCGACTGGCCGTGTTGCTGCGCCAGCGCGCCCGGCGCGACCGGCTGCAGCTCGCGCTCTGGCTGGTGGGCACGGCGCTGCTCGCCTACGCCTCGGTGTCGGCGGTGTTCGACACGTACGGCGATGCCGAAGATCGCGAGGAGATCCTCGGCATCGCCATCGCCACCCGAACGATCCTGGTCTTCCGCGGCACGCCGAACGGAATCGACGAGGGGGCGTTCGCCTTCTTCCTGCTCTTCGCCTGGCTGGCGCTCATGGGCGGCCTGATGAGCACGTTCCTCGCCGTCCGTCACACTCGCATGGAGGAGGAACAGGGTCGCGCCGAGTACGTGGCGTCGACGCCGGCCGGGCGCATCCTGCCGACGATCGCCACCGTCGTGCACGGCGTGCTCGCGAACATCGGTCTCGGGCTGCTGATCGCGCTGGCACTCATCGGCAACGGGCTGGATTCCAGCGGTTCGCTCGTCGCGGGCGCCGCGATCGCGGCATCGGGAATCGCGTTCCTCGCATTCGGCCTCTTCGCCGCGCAACTCTTCCGCACGTCACGAGGCGCGAACGGGGCATCCGTCGCCTTCGTACTGGCGGCCTACCTGCTGCGCGGTCTCGGCGACGCCGCCGGCACGCCGTCGGAAGACCTGCTGCACGTGACCCCCGCATGGCCGACCTGGCTGTCCCCGATCGGCTACGGGCAGTTGACGGGTGCCTTCGTCGAGAACGACCTGCGACCCCTGCTCGTGCCGCTCGGGTTCGCCGTCGTGATGATCGGCGTCGTGTTCGCACTGCAGTCGGTGCGCGACCAGGGCGCCAGCCTGCTGCCGGGCCGCGCCGGACGCGCCACCGCCGGGCCCGTGTTGTCGAGCTCGTTCGGGCTCGCGTGGCGACTCAACCTCTCGATCCTGCTCTCGTGGACCGCGGGCGGCATCGCGACCGGACTGCTCGCCACGTCGCTCTCGTCGATCGTCGGCGACGTCGCGGGCAGCAATCCTCAGGTGATCGAGATCCTGCGGCGGGCGATGGGCGACGATGCCTCGATCGAGCAGGCGTTCGTGGCCACGTTCTACGGCGTGGTGGGCATCCTCGCCGCCTGCTGCGCGGTGCAGGTCGGCATCCGCGCGCGCCAGGAGGAGGTGCACGGCACCGCCGAGATGGTGCTCGCCACGCGCGTGCCACGCGTGCGCTGGCTGCTGGAGTACTGGGTCGTCGGCGTGATCGTGATCGTGGTGGTGCTCGCAGCGGCGGGCATCGCCGGCGTGCTGGGCGCCAGCCGCGCGTCCGACCCCGAGACGCTCATCCCGAACGTGCTCGAAGCCGCGGCGGCGCAGCTGCCCGCGTGCCTCGTGTTCCTCGGCGTCACCCTGCTGGTGTTCGCCTTCCTGCCACGCGCCACGATCCCGCTCGGCTGGACGATCGTCGGGGTCGCCGCGATCCTCGGCACGTTCGGGCCGATCCTGCAGCTGCCCGAATGGCTCACCGAACTGTCGCCGTTCGCACACTCGCCGGTTCCCTCCGGCGACGACACCGACTGGTCGGGCGGTCTCTGGCTGCTCGCCATCGGCCTCGGCGCCGCCGCGGCGGCCGTGGTCGCGATGCGGCGGCGAGAGCTCACCAGCGGCGGCGGATGAGAGGCTGAACGGATGGCGCGCGACGAGCAGTCCCTGAAGGCCACGATCGAACAGTCGGCCGCGGTCCTGACCGCCGCCGGGTTCCCGAGAATGCCGGCGCGCGTGCTCATGGCGCTGCTCGTCGCCGAGGCCGGCGGTCTCACCGCCTCTGAGCTCGGCGGCCAGTTGGGCGTGAGTGCCGCGGCGATCTCGGGCGCGGTGCGCTACCTCGAGCAGATCGGCATCCTTCATCGCGTGCCGCAGGCGGGCAGCCGTCGCGACCGGTGGGAGTTCCTCGACGACGCGTGGTACACGGCGCTCATGTCGAAGAGCCCCGTCTACGGCGTGATCGCCGACCTCGGCGATCGGGCCGCCGACGCCATCGGCGACGAGCAGGCGGCCGGCTCGATGCGGGCACGCGAGATGGCCCGGTTCTACCGTTTCATCGACGCCCGCATGCCCGAGCTCATGCGCGAGTGGGAGCAGCTGCGCGAGCGCTGATCGCGGGGCGATCTGCGCGAGCGCTGATCGCGGGCGGGGCGACCGCGGCCGCCCGCCGCCGCTCACTCGAAGAGCAGCATGGCGAGGCCGATGAGAGCGGCGAGCGCGGCGATGCCGATCATCACGAGGCCGACGTTGCGGATGACGCGACGCCCCGCGGGCGGCTCGTGCAGCCGCAGCCGGTCGGGGTCGCGCTGCTTGTAGTACGCGGGCTCCTCGTCGGGGCTCGTGACGTGCTCGCGCTCGTCGGATCCGAGGATGCGCGAGTGGAACGCTCCTTCGGCGAACCAGCGGATGACACTGTGCTCGTCGTAGTCGACGACCACGGCGTCGGTGCGCACCCAACGCCCGTCGGCGATGCGGATGAGCAGGGCGAGCAGCAGGCACACGAGACCGACCCCGAGAGCGATCCATCCGATCACCTCGGAGACGACCGAGATGATCTCCGCTGCGCCCATGGGGCAACGGTAGCGCGGCGAGCCCGTCGATCGACGCCGCACGGTTGGGCACGCCGTGAGAACGACGTCAGCGTCGCATGAGGATCACGGTGCGATCCCGTTAGGGAGCCGTGAGGATCGGCGCCACAGCGGGCGGGCGGGTGTTGCATCGTCGCTGCCGGTTGAGCTCGTCGAAACCTGAGCTTGTCACAACCTGCCCGCCCGTCGCGTCCGCGGCCCGCGGCATCCCGAACCTGGAGTCTTCGTGCTCGACGTCGTCTACATCCTCGGCATCATCGCCGTGTTCGTGGTCGTCGGCCTCATCGCCAGGGGGGTCGAGAAGCTGTGATCTTCTTCGAACTCCTCGCTGCCGCGATGTGCGTCGCCGCCGTGGTGTACCTGGTGGTCGCCCTCGTCAAACCCGAGCGGTTCTGATGACCGGCGCAGTTCTCCTCGCCGTCATGCAGGCGGCCACCCTCGCCCTCATCCTCGCCCTCATCTACCGCCCGTTCGGCGACTACATGGCGCGCCTCTACACGAGCGACCGCGACTGGAGGGTCGAACGCGGCCTCTACCGCCTCATCGGCGTCGACCCGCGCACCGAGCAGTCGTGGCCCGCCTACCTGCGCGGCGTACTCGCGTTCTCGGTCATCGGGCTGCTGTTCGTCTATTCGCTGCAACGGGCGCAGGCCGTGCTGCCGTACTCGCTCGGCCTGCCGGCCGTGCCCGAGGGGCTGTCGTTCAACACCGCGGCCTCGTTCGTCGCGAACACGAACTGGCAGTCGTACTCCCCCGAGCTCACGTTGGGCTACACGGTGCAGCTCGCCGGACTCGCGGTGCAGAACTTCGTGTCGGCCGCCGTCGGCATCGCCGTGGCGATCGCCCTCGTGCGCGGCTTCGCCCGCCGCGGCTCGGGCACGATCGGCAACTTCTGGGTCGACCTGTTCCGCGGCTCGTTCCGGCTTCTGCTGCCGCTCTCGGTGATCGGCGCGATCGTGCTGATGATCGGCGGCGTCGTGCAGAACTTCAACGGCTTCACCGAGGTGACCACCCTGGCCGGCAACACGCAAAGCCTCCCCGGCGGCCCGGTCGCCTCGCAAGAGGTCATCAAGCTGCTCGGCACGAACGGCGGCGGCTTCTTCAACGTCAACTCCGCGCACCCGTTCGAGAACCCGACCGCGTGGACGAGCCTCTTCCAGAACGTGCTCATGCTCGCGATCCCCTTCGCGCTGCCGCGCACGTTCGGCAAGATGGTCGGCTCGAACAAACAGGGCTACGCGACCCTCGCCGTCATGGCGACGCTCTACCTCGTCTCGCTCACCGCGCTCAGTGCGCTCGAAGTGGCTGGCAACGGCACGGCACCCGAGCTCGCCGGCGGTGCGCTCGAAGGCAAGGAGCAGCGCTTCGGCATCTTCGCCTCGACCCTGTTCGGCTCGACGTCGACGCTCACCTCGACGGGCGCGGTCAACTCGATGCACGACTCGTACACCGCGCTCGGCGGCATGATGCCGATGCTCAACATGATGCTCGGCGAGGTCGCGCCCGGCGGTGTCGGCTCTGGCCTCTACGGCATGCTCGTGCTCGCGGTCATCGCCGTGTTCATCGCGGGCCTGCTCGTGGGCCGCACGCCCGAGTACCTCGGCAAGAAGGTCGGGCCGCGAGAGATCAAGCTCGCGAGCCTCTACATCCTCGTCACGCCGACGCTCGTGCTCGTGGGTACCGCGCTGTCGTTCGCGATCCCCGGCGTTCGGGAGGACGTCGAGGCGACCTCGATCTGGAACCCCGGCATCCACGGCATGAGCGAGGTGCTCTACGCATTCACGAGCGCGTCGAACAACAACGGTTCGGCGTTCGCGGGCCTCACCGCCAACACCCCGTGGTTCAACACGGCGCTCGGCGTCGCGATGCTGCTCGGCCGGTTCGTGCCGATCGTGTTCGTGCTCGCCCTCGCCGGCAGCCTCGCGGCGCAGGAGAAGGTGCCGGCGACCGCCGGAACCCTGCCCACCCACCGGCCGCAGTTCGTCGGCCTCCTCGTGGGCGTCACGGTCATCGTGACCGCGCTCACGTACTTCCCCGTTCTCACGCTGGGTCCCCTGGCGGAAGGGCTGAACTGATCATGTCCACCATCACGAAGACACCCGCACCGGATGCCGCGGCACCGACCCCGCGGCATCCGCTCTCGTCGCCGTCGAAGCGCCGGCAGGGGGCGTTCGGGCCCGCCCAGCTCCTCCAGGCATTGCCCGGCGCGTTCCGCAAGCTCGATCCGCGCCAGATGTGGCGCAACCCCGTCATGTTCCTCGTCGAGGTCGGCGCCGCGCTCACCACGGTGCTCGCGATCGCCGAGCCGTTCCTCGGTGGCCCCGGCTCGTCGGGCGGCACCGAGGTGCCGCTCTCGTTCACCTGGGCCATCGCCGTCTGGCTCTGGCTCACCGTGCTCTTCGCGAACCTCGCCGAGTCGGTGGCCGAGGGCCGCGGAAAGGCGCAGGCCGACACGCTGCGCCAGACGCGCACGTCGACCGTCGCGCACGTCGTCACGGCCTACGACGAGGTGTCGGATGATCTCGATACGGCGCTGGCGCGCCTACTCGATCCAGCGGCCGCACCCACCGAGCGCACCCCGCTCGCCGAGGTCTCCTCTGCCGAGCTGAAGCTCGGCGACATCGTCGTCGTGACCGCCGGCGAGCTCATCCCGGGCGACGGCGACATCGTCTGGGGCATCGCCTCGGTCGACGAGTCGGCGATCACCGGCGAGTCCGCCCCCGTCGTCCGCGAGTCGGGCGGCGACCGCTCGGCGGTCACGGGCGGCACCCGGGTGCTCTCCGACCGCATCGTGGTGCGCATCACCTCGAAGCCCGGCGAGACCTTCGTCGACCGCATGATCGCGCTCGTCGAGGGCGCGTCGCGCCAGAAGACGCCGAACGAGATCGCGCTCAACATCCTGCTCGCGAGCCTCTCGATCATCTTCGTGGTGGTCACGCTGACGCTGAACCCGATCGCCTCGTACGCGGCGTCGCCCGTCTCGATCCCGGTGCTCATCGCCCTGCTCGTGTGCCTCATCCCGACGACGATCGGCGCGCTGCTCTCGGCCATCGGCATCGCCGGCATGGACCGGCTCGTGCAGCGCAACGTGCTCGCGATGTCGGGCCGCGCCGTCGAGGCTGCGGGCGACGTCACGACACTGCTCCTCGACAAGACCGGCACCATCACGTACGGCAACCGCCGAGCGAGCGAGTTCGTGCCGATGCCGGGCGTCGATGCGGCCGAGCTCGTGCGAGCGGCGGCCCTGTCGTCGCTCGCCGACCCGACGCCCGAGGGCACGTCGATCGTCGATCTGGCGGCGGAACGAGGCATCCGCTTCGACCCTTCGACCCTTCGAGAGGCTCAGAGCACCGCTGGCCCAGGGAACGGGGTGGCCGGCGAGGTGGTGCCGTTCACGGCGCAGACCCGCATGTCGGGTCTCGACCTGCCCGACGGCTTGAGCATCCGCAAGGGCGCCGCGTCGGCCATCCGCACCTGGATCTCCCAATCGAGTGGGCAGAGTTCGCTCCTCGACGGCTCGGGAAGGTCGACCTCTGCCCACTCGATCTCACAAGAGGTCGAACTGGCGCGCGAACTCGAGCAGCGCGTCGAGGCGATCTCGAACAGTGGCGGGACCCCGCTCGTCGTCGCGACGAAGGACCCCGACGGGCGCGCCCGCATCCTCGGCGTCGTGCACCTGAAGGACGTCGTGAAGGACGGCCTCACCGAGCGCTTCGCCGAGCTGCGGGCCATGGGCATCCGCACGGTCATGATCACGGGCGACAACCCGCTCACCGCGAAGGCCATCGCGGCCGAGGCGGGTGTCGACGACTACCTCGCCGAGGCCACCCCCGAAGACAAGATGGCGCTGATCAGAAGGGCGCAGGAGGGGGGTGACCTCGTCGCCATGACCGGTGACGGCACGAACGACGCCCCGGCGCTCGCGCAGGCCGATGTCGGCGTCGCGATGAACACCGGCACGTCGGCCGCGAAGGAGGCCGGCAACATGGTCGACCTCGACAGCGACCCGACGAAGCTCATCGAGATCGTGCGCATCGGCAAGCAGCTGCTCATCACGCGCGGCGCGCTCACGACGTTCTCGATCGCCAACGACGTCGCGAAGTACTTCGCGATCATCCCGGCGATGTTCGCGGGGATCTTCCCGGGGCTCGCCGTGCTGAACATCATGCAGCTGCACTCCCCCGCCTCGGCGATCCTCTCGGCGATCATCTTCAACGCTCTGGTGATCGTGGCGCTCATCCCGCTCGCGCTTCGCGGCGTGAGATACCGGCCGGGCGGGGCATCCGCGATCCTCAGCCGCAACCTGCTCGTCTACGGCCTCGGCGGCATCATCGCCCCGTTCATCGGCATCAAGCTGATCGACCTCGTCGTCAGCCTCATCCCCGGGTTCTAGGTCTCGATACGGCCCTGGCGGGCCTACTCGACCGGCGAATCCCATCGAAAGGACATCCCCATGAGTTCCACACGCACTGCGGTACGCACCCACTGGGTGGCGATCCGCGCGATGCTCGTCTTCACCCTCGTACTCGGCGTCGGCTACACGATCGTCGTCACCGGCATCGGCCAGGTCATCCTGCCGGCGCAGGCGAACGGCTCCACCATGACGGATGCCTCCGGCGAGGTCGTGGGATCCGCGCTCATCGGTCAGTCGTTCGCCGATGCCGACGGCAACCCGCTGCCCGAGTGGTTCCAGCCCCGGCCGTCCGCGGCCGGCGACGGCTACGACGGCGACGCCTCGAGCGGAAGCAACTGGGGCCCCGAGAACGCCGACCTCATCGCCGCGATCGAGGAGCGCACGGCGCAGGTCGCCGAGTTCAACCGCGTCGACGAAGCGGATGTCCCGGCCGACGCGGTCACCGCATCGGCGTCGGGTCTCGACCCGCACATCAGCCCCGAGTACGCCCTGCTGCAGGTGGCGCGGGTGGCCGGCGAGCGCGGGCTTCCCGAATCCGAGTTGCGCGAACTCGTGGAGTCTAGGATTCAGGCACGGGACCTCGGGTACCTGGGCGAGCCGACGGTCAACGTGCTGCAACTGAACCTCGCCCTGGCTGAGCTGGGCTAGGGGCGGAGAGATGAGACGGGGTCGGCTTCGGGTGCTGCTCGGCGCCGCCCCCGGCGTGGGCAAGACGTACACGATGCTCGAAGAGGGCAGGCGCCTCGCCGACGAAGGACACGACGTGGTCGTGGCGTTCGTCGAGACGCACGGCCGAGCGGCCACCGCTGCCATGGTGAACGGCCTCGAGGTCGTTCCGCGCCACGCGTTCGAACACCGCGGCCTCGGCCTCGAAGAGCTGGACCTCGACGCGGTGCTCGCCCGAAAGCCTGCGATCGCCCTCGTCGACGAGCTCGCCCACACGAACGCGCCCGGAGCCCGCCATGCGAAGCGCTGGCAAGACGTCGACGACCTGCTCGACGCCGGCATCGACGTGATCTCGACGGTGAACACCCAGCACATCGAGTCGCTCGGCGATGTCGTGCAGCAGATCACCGGGGTGCCGCAGCGCGAGACCATCCCCGATGCCGTGCTGCGCGCCGCCGACCAGATCGAGGTCGTCGACCTCGCACCGCAGGCGTTGCGCGACCGGCTCTCGAGCGGGCTCGTCTACCCGGCCGAGCGCATCGACGCCGCGCTCTCGAACTACTTCCGCCTCGGCAACCTCACCGCCCTCCGGGAGATCGCGCTGCTCTGGCTCGCCGACGAGGTCGAGCAGGCGCTCAAGAACTACCGCGCCGAGCACGGCATCGACCGCACGTGGGAGGCCCGCGAGCGCGTGGTCGTCGCCCTCACCGGCGGCCCCGAGGGCGAGACGCTGCTGCGGCGCGGCGCGCGCATCGCCTCGCGCGCCTCGGGCGGTGAGCTGATCGCGGTGCACGTCACGAATCCCGACGGCATGCGTGCACGGCATCCGGGCACACTCGATCGCCAACGAACGCTCGTCGAGCAGCTCGGCGGCACCTTCCACCAGGTCGTCGGCGAAGACGTGCCGCGAGCGCTCGTCGATTTCGCGCGGGCAGCCGATGCCACGCAACTCGTCATCGGAGTGAGCCGACGCTCGCGACTCGCGGCGGCGTTCTCGAGACCCGGCATCGGCGCGACCGTGATCCGCGAGTCGGGCGACATCGACGTGCACATCGTGACGCACGCGGCCGCCGGTTCGGCATTCGCGCTGCCCAAGCTCGGCGGCTCGCTCAGCCGCAGGCGATTGGTCGTCGGCTTCGTCGTCGCGCTTGTCGTCGGGCCGCTGCTCAGCTGGCTGCTCGTGACGTTCCGCACCGACTCGTCGATCACGAGCGATGTGCTCGCCTACCAGTTGCTCGTCATCGTGGTGGCGCTCATCGGCGGCATCTGGCCGGGCCTGTTCGCGGCGGTGCTGTCGGGGCTCACGCTCAACTACCTCTTCGTGCCGCCGCTGTACACGCCCACGATCGCCGACCCCCGGCAGTTGCTTGCGCTGGGGTTCTACGTCGTGAACGCACTGCTCGTGAGCTACGTCGTCGACCAGGCGGCCCGCCGGTCGCGTGAGGCGCGACGGGCGGCTGCCGAGTCGCAGCTGCTGGCGACACTCGCCGGCAGCGTGCTGCGCGGCGAAGACGCACTGCAGGCGATGGTCACACGCAGCCGCGAGGCGTTCGGGCTCACCGGCGTGCGCCTGCTCATCGACGGCCGGCCGCGCGTCGCCGACGGCGAGCCCGCCCAAGACGGCGAACCGAGCCGCGACGACGCAGCGGCGAACGTGACGAGCGTTCCGATCGGCACGAACGGCGTGCTCGAACTGCACGGCCGAGACCTCGCGGCGTCCGAGCGGCGCCTGCTGCAGGTGATCGCAGCGCAGCTCGAGCAGGCCATCGAGCATGGTGCGCTCACACGGGCGGCCGAGGCCGCAGACGAGCTGGCCGAGACCGACCGGGTGCGCTCGGCGCTGCTCGCAGCGGTCGGCCACGACCTGCGCCGCCCGCTCACGTCGGCGTCGGCAGCGATCAGCGCCCTGCGCTCGGCCGAGGTGCAACTGCCCGCCGCCGAGCGGGCTGAGCTGCTCGACACCGCTGCCGAGAGCCTCGATTCGCTCGCTGAACTCGTGACGAACCTGCTCGATGTGAGCCGGGTGCAGGCCGGTGCCCTGGGCGTGCAGCTCGCGCCCACCGACCTCGCCGACGTCGTCCTGCCCGCGCTCGACGAGCTCGGGCTCGGGCCCGCGGCCGTGGAGCTCGACCTCTCAGACGATCTCGCGCCGGTGCTCGCCGACGCGGTGCTGCTGCAGCGCGTGGTGGTCAACCTGCTCGCGAACGCCGTGCGGCACAGCCCGGTCGGCTCGCGCGTGCGCCTCGCCGCGAGCGGGTTCCGCGACCGCGTCGAGCTGCGCATCGTCGACCGCGGCCCCGGCATCCCGGCCGAGCGGCGCGGCGAGGTCTTCACGCCGTTCCAGCGCCTCGGCGACACCGACAACGAGACCGGCCTCGGTCTCGGCCTCGCCCTGTCGAAGGGGTTCGTCGAGGGAATGGGCGGCACCCTCGACGTCGACGACACCCCCGGCGGCGGTCTGACGATGGTGGTCACCCTGCCGGCCGCGACCGCCACCGATCCCTCGACCGGCAAGGATGGGCTGCGATGAAGATCCTCCTCGCCGACGACGACGAACAGCTGCAGCGCGCCCTGCGCATCACGCTCGGGGCGCGCGGCTACGACGTGGTCGCCGCACGCGACGGCGCCGAGGCGATCGACCTCGCGGCGAGCGCGCATCCCGACCTGATCCTGCTCGACCTCGGCATGCCGAAGGTCGAGGGGGTCGATGTGATCCGGGCCGTGCGAGCGTGGTCGAAGGTGCCGATCCTCGTGCTGTCGGGGCGCACCGATTCGGCCGAGAAGGTCGACGCCCTCGACGCCGGCGCCGACGACTACGTGACGAAGCCGTTCGCGATGGACGAACTGCTCGCCCGCATCCGTGCCCGGGCCAGGTCGGCGACCGGCGAAGCGGATGCCGCGTCCCATGCGATCGGCTCGCTCACCGTCGACCTCGCCGCGAAGACCATCAGGTCGACGGATGACTCGGGCCACGCGACATCCGTTCGCCTGACACCTACCGAGTGGCGTCTGCTCGAGCTGTTCCTGAAGAACCCGGGCAAGCTGCTCACGCGCCAGATGCTGCTGAGCGAGGTGTGGGGTCCGTTCCACGCGAACGACGCCGGCTACCTGCGCCTCTACGTCGCGCAGCTGCGCCGCAAGCTCGAGCCGGTGCCGGCCGAGCCGCGCTACTTTCTCACCGAGCCGGGCATGGGCTACCGCTTCGAGCCCTAGCCGCTCCGCGCGTCCCGAAGCCTCGTGATGTCGCGCAAACCGTCGTCATCCGTAGGGCATCACGGCCATTCGCGCGACATCACGAGAGACACCACCGGGTGCGAGGATTGAACCCGTGGACTGCGCGTACTTCGACGCCCGGCGCTGCACGTCGTGTGCGCTCATGGGGCAACCGTATGCGCGCCAGCTGGCCGACAAGCAGCGGCACGCCGAAGACCTGCTCGCCCCGTTCGACGTGCCCGAGTGGCTGCCGCCGGTGGCGAGCACCGAGTCGAACTACCGCAACAAGGCGAAGATGGTCGTCGCCGGCACGGTCGACGAGCCGACGATCGGCATTCTCGACGCCGACGGCCACGGCATCGACCTGCAGGCGTGCGGCATCTGCTCGCCCGGCCACCGAGCCGCGTTCCCGCCGCTCGCCCGGTTCATCACGCTCGCGCGCATCACGCCGTACGACGTCACCCGCCGCACGGGCGAGTTGAAGCACCTGATCGTCACGGAGTCGCCCGACGGCGAGCTCATGGTGCGCTTCGTAGTGCGTTCGACAGAGCCGGTCGGGCGCATCCGCAAGCATCTGCCGACGCTGCTCGCCGAGTTGCCGCAGACGCGCGTCGTCACCGTCAACGTGCTTCCCGAGCACAAGGCGGCGCTCGAGGGCGAGCACGAGATCGTGCTCACCGACGCCGACACCCTGCCGATGCGCCTCAACGACGTGACGATGCACCTGCGCCCGCAGAGCTTCTTCCAGACGAACACCGAGATCGCCGCGGCGCTGTATGCCGAGGCGCGCGACTGGATCCGGGGGCTCGCACCCGACTCCGCCTGGGACCTCTACTCCGGAGTCGGAGGGTTCGCGCTGCACATCGCCGACGCGGGCGGCGCCGACGGCCCCGCCGTCACCGGCATCGAGACGAGCGTCGAGGCGGTCGCGAGCGCCGAGCTCAGTCGATCGGATGCCGCGCTCTCGCGTCTGCGCTTCGCCACCGGCGATGCCACGGCCTTCGCCATTGCGGCCGACGCGGCCCCCGATCTCGTGATCGTGAACCCGCCGCGGCGCGGCATCGGCGGTGAGCTCAGTGCGTGGCTCGAGGCATCCGATGCCTCGCACGTGCTCTATTCGAGCTGCAACGTCGCCTCGCTCGCGAAGGATCTCGCGGCGATGCCCTCGCTGCGGCCGGTGCGGGCGCGCGTCTTCGACATGTTCCCGCAGACCACGCACTTCGAGGTCATGGTGCTACTCGAGCGGGTTCGCTGAGCCGGCCCTTCGGCAGGCTCAGCGAACCCGGAGGCTCCGAGATCGGCGGCGCTCAGCGAACCCCGAGCGTCAGCGCTTGCGGGGCTTGAACAGACCCTCTTCTGCCTTCTCGCGCTTCTGCGCTCGCTTCTCTTTCAACGAGAGCTGAGGCTGCTTCTTCGAGTCGTTTCCACGGGGTGACTTGCCTGACATGTGAGCTCGCTTCCCTTCTTCAGCTGGCGGGCTTCCGAAGACCATAGCCCACTCCGTCACGGAAGTCATGTCCGCTCCGAGCGAACCTCGACTTCTCTGAAAAATCCACCTGAACAGGAAATTTCGTTCGAACTGGGCTAGGCTGGAAGGTCATGTGGAAGGAGTGACATGCGAAAGATCGGAGTCATCCCAGGGACGGTCATCGTCGCGACCTGGGTGTTCGTGATCGGGTTCGCCTTCGGGTTCGAGAGTGCGCTCGCATCGAGCGCGGGGCTCGCGGCCGACCACGTGTCGGCCACCGCGACCGGCATCATGATCGGTGCGATCGCCGTCGCCGTCGCCGGCATCGCGGCATTCGTCGTCTGGCTCGCCACCCGCCGCCGACGCGCCACGCGGTTGACGCCCGCGCGCTGAGGCGGTGACGTCGGTCAGGTGGGCGCGCCGGCGCCGCATCGTGACCCCGAGTCAGGCGCCGGCGGCGGCGGCCGCCCGCGCATGGCAGAACCGTCGCACCGGCTCAGCCGGCACGAGTTCGGCGAGTTCGGCGTATCGCGCCGACGCCTCACCCCGACGCCCGGTGCGCCAGTCGAGGTCGGCGAGCGCGAGCCGTGCGTCGATCGCCGCGTACGGTGCCGCCCCATCGGCGAGCGCCTCCAGCTCATGCTCGATCTGCCGCAGGCGCGCCGTGCGCTCACCCGACAGCGGCGCGAGCAGCGCGCGATGCAGCTCAGCCGACAACCTGGCGACCGTCACCGACGGCGCACCCCAGACCCGCTCGAGCGCGCGGTAGAAGCCGACGACGCGATCCCAGTCGGTCGCGGCGAAGCTCGGTGCAGAGCTGTGCAGCCCCGCGATCGCGGCTTCGAGCACGAACCGTCCGTCGCCGCTGTCGGCCGCGGCCGCCGCATCATCGAGACCGGCCTCGATGAGGCGACGGTCCCACCTGCCGCGATCGACCTCGTCGAGCGGCACGGCCGCGCCGTCCGCGTCGAGACGCCCGGGCCGGCGGGCGAGCCCGAGACGGATCACCGCGCGCAGCCCACGCACCTCGGCCTCGTCGGGGTACTCGGCCACGAGCGCATCGGCGATGGACAACGCCTGCCGGCCGAGGTCGTCGAACGGGGTCTGCGGGTCGAGCACGTCGCGGTGCGCGACCGTGAACATTCCCGCGATGCTCGCCAGCACGACCGGCAACCGCACCCTCCGCTCGGGTGCCTCAGGCACGTGGAACCGCCCTCGGGCCTCGGCGAGCGCGTGCTTCGCGCGCGTGAGCCGCGCGGCTGCCGCCGACGGCTGCACGCCGAGGTGGGCGGCGATTCGCGTCACGTCGAGCCCGCACACGAGCCGCAGCGCGAGCACGAGCCGCGCGTGCTCGGTGAGCGCGGGATCGCACGCGACGAACAGCAGGGCGAGGCGGTCGTCGAGCGCGCCGCTCGAAAGCGGTTCGTCGATCGAGGATGCCTCGGTCGAGGCATCCTCATCGATCGCGGTCGCCAGCTCGACGGCGACCCGCTGCGCGTGCCGCTGTTCGGTCGCGGCCCGGCGCCGGTCGTCGATGAAGGCGCGCTTGCCGACGGCGATGCACCACGCGGCGAGCGAGCCGACCGGCGGCCCGTCGCCGGCCTGCGCGACGGCCCTCGCGACGGCCTCGGCCGCGTACTCCTGTGCGTCGTCGACGCTGCCGGTGTAGGCGGCGAGGGCGCGCACGATCCGCGGCCAGGCGTCGACGAAGTCCTCGCCGAGGCCGGCGACCGACTCGCTCACGAGATGGGGAACACCTTGCGCCACTCGATGTGCCCGCCCGTTGGCACGAGCGCCGCGATCTGGCGCGCTTGCTGCTCGTCGGCCGTCTCGACGAGGTAGTAGCCCGAGACGACCTCGGTGGTGTCGGGGTACGGCCCGTCGGAGTACACCGCGTCGGCGAGCGCCCGGTCGCCGGTGCCCGGGGTGACCTGCCCGCCGTGCCGCGCATTCTGCAGGGCGGCGGCGCCGACGATGCGGGCGCCGAGCTTGACGACGGCCTCCTGGAAAGCCTTGTGCTCGGGGAAGTTGCTCTCGGGCTCACCGCCCGGAACGCCGCCGCCCCCGCCCAGGTACGCGTCCGAGTCCCAGTCGGGCTCGTGGATGATGTACATGTACGTGTCGCTCATGGCGTCTCCTTCGTCGATGCCCTCACGGGCCTGTGACGACGTTCGTCACACCATGGTGACGAACTCGGGGGCTCGAAATCGACACCCGCCCGCATCTTTCTCAGAATGCCCTCGGGAACGGGATCGACGTCGGGATCAGGCCGCCGGAACTCAGGCGCCGTGGCTCAGGCCGCCGAAGCTCAGCCGCCGGCGGCGAGTTCGCGGGCCCGGGCGAGCGCGGCGTCGGTGGCGCTGTCGAACGTCTGCTTGAGGTCGGATGCCTCGAGCACGGCGATCGCGCGTTCGGTCGTGCCTTTGGGGCTCGTGACCCGACGGCGCAGCTCGGCAGGGTCTTCGCCGCTCGAGGCGAGCAGCTCGCTCGCACCGCGGAACGTGCCCTGCACCATGACTGCGGCCTGCTCTGGCGTGAAGCCCTTGTCGACGGCCGTCGCGGTGAGCTGCTCGATCAGGTAGAAGACGTACGCGGGCCCCGAGCCCGAGATCGTCGAGAGCGCGTCGAGCTGCGACTCGGGCACGACGAGCACCTCGCCGACGGTCTCGAAGAGCGACACGGCGAGCGCGAGATCGGTGTCGCTCGAGCGAGTGCCGGCCGAGACGCCGGTGACGGCGCGACCGACGACGGCGGGCGTGTTCGGCATCGAGCGGATCACCGCGACCGACTCTGGCAGCAGCGACTCGAACGTGGCGACGGTCACGCCCGCTGCGACCGACACGACGACCGTGCCCGGCTCGAGCGACTCTGCGATCTCGCGAAGCAGGTCGGGCACCATGGCGGGCTTCACCGCCACGACCACGACCTTGGCACCGGCGACCGCCGCGTGGTTGGCTGCGACATCGGTCTCGGTCGCATACGCGGTGACACCCTCGAGCCCGGCCAGCTCGGCCGCCTTCTCGGCGGTGCGGTTCGTCGTGCGGATGCCGCCGTCGACCACGACACCCGGCTGCAGCAACCCGGCGATGATCGCGCGGGCCATCGAACCCGCGCCGAGAAAGGCGATCGCGGGCAGCTTCACGGGGTCTGCGGCAGTCATGCGACCATCCTAGGATTGCTGCTATGAGCGCATCGGGCGGCACCAAAGCCATCATCGCGGCATTCCTCGCCAACACGGGGATCGCCCTGACGAAGTTCATCGCATGGTTCTTCTCGGGGTCGGCGTCGATGCTCGCCGAGGCGGTGCACTCGGTCGCCGACGCGGGCAACCAGCTGCTGCTCATCCTGGGCGGCCGGCAGGCGAAGAAGAAGGCCGACAAGGAGCATCCGTTCGGTTACGGCCGCGAGCGGTACGTGTATGCGTTCGTCGTCTCGATCATCCTGTTCTCGGTCGGCGGCATCTTCTCGATCTACGAGGGCGTCGACAAGCTGCAGCACCCGCACGAGCTCGAGAACGCGTGGCTGCCGCTGCTCGTGCTGTCGATCGCGATCGTGCTCGAGTCGTTCTCGCTGCGCACCGCGGTCGTCGAGTCGAACCATGTGCGCGGCACGCAGAGCTGGGTGCAGTTCGTGCGCCGGGCGAAGGCGCCCGAGCTGCCCGTCGTGCTGCTCGAAGACATCGCCGCGCTCGTGGGCCTCGTGTTCGCGTTCGTCGCCGTCGGCCTCACGGTCATCACCGGCAACCCGTTGTTCGATGCGATCGGCACGCTCATGATCGGCACGCTGCTGGTGCTCGTCGCCATCGTGCTCGGCATCGAGACCAAGTCGCTGCTCGTGGGCGAGGGCGCCAACGACGACGACGTGAAGAAGATCGAGCAGGCGATCGTCAACGGCCCCGAGGCCGAGCGCATCATCCACATGAAGACCCTCTACCTCGGCCCCGACGAACTGCTCGTCGCCGCGAAGCTCGGCTTCACCGCCGACCAGAAGGTGCTCGAGATCGCCGCCGCGACGAACGTCATCGAGCAGCGCATCCGCACGGCCGTGCCCTCGGCGCGGGTCATCTACATCGAGCCCGACGTGTACGTCGAACCGAACCAGCCCGCGCCGCCCACCGACGCGATCGTCATCAAGGGCCTCGAGTGACGACCGCCGGTCGAGTAGCGCCCGGCGAAGCCGAGCGCGTATCGAGACCCCGCACCGCACTGGTGCTTCGCCACGACTCGACGATCGGCCTCGGCAACCTCGCGCCGACGCTCGAGGCGCACGGCTACGAGATCGTCACGGTCGACGCGCCTTCGACGGATGTCTCGGGGCTCGACGCGCTCGCACCCGACCTGGTCGTCGTACTGGGGGGCGAAGAGGGCGCCTACGAGACCGACCTCTACCCGTACCTCGCCGACGAGATCGAACTGCTGCGCACGCGCATCGACGCCGAGGCGCCGATCTTCGGCGTGTGCCTGGGCGCCCAGCTGCTCGCGAAGACCCTTGGCGCGCGCGCCTACAAGGGCGAGCGCAAAGAGGTCGGCTGGCTCACGGTCGAGCCCACCGAGGCCGGCGCCGACTCGCCCGTGCGACACTTCGCGGGCGTGCCCACCGTGCAGTGGCACGGCGACACGTTCGACCTGCCCGCCGGCGTCGAGCGGCTCGCCGGGTCTGCGCAGTACGAGAACCAGGCGTTCGCGCGCGGTGACTGGCTGCTCGCCGTGCAGTTCCATCCCGAGGTCGACGACGCCATCCATGAAGACTGGCTCGCCGCTTGGGGCGACGAACTGCCCGAGTACGGGCTCACCGCCGAGCAGCTGCGCGCGCAGCGCGCCGAATACGGGCCGCCGATGCAAGCGGCATCCGCTCGCCTGCTCGGCGAGTATCTCGAGGGCCTCGCGCGTCGTTCGGAATCCGCCGCATAGCGCCGGTCGAGTAGGCGCGCCGACGCTGCCGGCGCTGCCGGAGGAACGTCGCCCTCAGGACCTGGCACCCAGCTCGCGCACGAGTGCGAGCACGTCGTCGACCGACTGCGCCGGGTCGGTCACCGGCGCCTGCACGTGCCGAACGACGCCCTCGTCGTCGACCAGCAGGGTGACGCGCTTGAGCCGGTCGGCGCCGCCCGCGCGGAACACGGGCAGACGCAGCGCGGAGGCCGCGAGGCCGTCTTGGTCGGAGGCGAGCAGGTAGGGCAGGTCGGCGTGCGCGACGAACGCAGCGAGCTGCTCGGGGTGCTGCGTGCTCACGCCGACCACCCGTGCGCCGGCTGCCGCGAGCTCGGCATGCCGGCGCCCGTAGCTGACGCATTCGAGTGTGCAGCCCGCGGTGCCCGGCACCTCGCTCCAGCGCGGCGGGTACCCGTGGGTTCCGGGCGCGTACGCGCCGGGGAAGAAGAACAACGCCGTCCAGCGGTCGGGGTCGACAAGGCGCACCGTGGATCCGTCGTACGCCGTGAGCGCGACGTCGGGCACCCGCGTGCCCTCGAGCGAGCGAGCCCGTGCGAGGTCGCCCTCGCCGAGAGCGCCGCTCAGCGTGCCGTCGCCCATGACGAACCGCGTGCCCCATTCCTGCAGCGCCAGCAGCACCGGCAGCAGCCCCTCGCCGCTGGCGGTGAGCCGGTAGTCGTGGCGCGGCGGCCGCGCCGAGTACGGCACCCTCTCGAGCACGCCGTGCTCGACGAGCGACCCGAGCCGCTCGGTGAGCGCGCGGCGCGAGAGCCCGAGTTCGCGGGCGAAGCCCTCGAACCGGGTGACGCCGGCGGCGGCCTCCCGCACGATCAGCAGGCTCTGCCAATCGCCGACGATGCCGAGGGACTGCGCGATGCCGCAGGAGCTGTCGGTGAGGTCCTCGCGGCGCATGGCTTCCATCCTCTCGCCGGGCTCGGGCTGTGTCCAGACGGCACCTTTGGTGTAAGTTCCAATTTGGAACTTACGAACCATGACAGGACCCGGCCTATTCCCGGGCCCCGTCCCAGCACCGAGGAGGTCGCCCGTGACCACGAGCGCACGGCCGTTCTGGACCTACTGGGCCGCGAGCACGACCAGCGGCATCGGTACCGCCGTCACCGCCGTCGCGCTGCCACTCACGGCGGTGACCGTGCTCGACGCCGGGCCGGTGGAGACGGGCGTGCTCGCTGCGTCGTCGTACCTCGCCTGGGTGGTGCTCGGCCTGCCGGCGGGCGCGATCGTGCACCGGCTGCCGCTCCGCGCCACCCAGGTGGTGGCCGACCTCGTTCGGGCCGCCGCGATCCTCACCGTGCCGCTGGCCTGGTGGCTGGGCGACCTCTCGCTGATCCACCTCGTGCTCGCGGCACTCGCGATCAACGTGGCCGAGGTGTTCTTCTTCACCGCGAACACGACGTTCCTGCCCACAGTGGTTCCGCAGCATGAGCTGACGAGCCGCAACAGCCTCGTCTCCGGAACCCAGGCCGCCACACAGCTCGGTGGCCCGTCGGCCGCGGGCCTGCTGGTGCAGGCGGTCGGCGCGGTGCCCGCGCTGCTGGTCGACGTCGCCTCCTACCTGGCGTCCGCACTGCTGCTGCGGAGGCTGCCCGAGTGGCGCGAGCCCGCGCCGGCCGACGGCGGCGCCCGGCCGGGGATGGGCGCGATGATCGCCGAGGGGTGGCGGTTCGTGGTGCGTCACCCCGTGATGGCGCCGGCCACCTGGTGGGCGTGCGTCGTCAACCTCGTGTGCGGCGTGCAGGCCGGCCTGTTCGCGTTCTACCTGGTGCGCGACCTCGATGCACCCCCAGCCATGGTGGGGGTGCTCCTCGCCGCCGACGGTGTGGGAGCGCTGCTCGCGGCTGCCACCACGCCGTGGCTCGTGCGACGGTTCGGGTCAGCGCGGGTACTGCTCGTCGACGGGCTCGTCGGGTTCGCCGGGGCCCTGCTGATCCCCCTCGGCTCCGGGGCCCTCGGGTGGCTGTGCTTCGCGATCGGCACCCTCGTGTTCGGGGCGTCGGTGGTGCCCGGAAGTGTCGTGACGCGCACCTACCGCCAGGTGGCCAGCCCGCCCGAGCTGCTCTCTCGCGTGATGGCCACTGTGCGGTTCGTCTCGTGGAGCATGATCCCGCTCGGCTCCATCGTCGCCGGCGTGCTCGCCGCGCAGGTCGGCAGCGCGTCCGTGCTGCTCGGGTCCGCGTTCATCCTGCTGCTGGGCCCGCTCATCGTGGGACTCAGCCCCGTGCGCCGGCTGCGCGACCTCGAGGATTACGACGAGGGCCTGCGCAGCGGGTCATCGAAGAACGCGAGCAGCAGGCGAGCGGATGCCTCGGCCTCGACACCCCCGAACACCTCGACCCGGTGATTGAGTCGACGATCGCGCAGCACGTCGTAGAGCGAGCCCGCGGCGCCGGCCTTCTCGTCCCAGGCGCCGAACACGACCGTGGGAATGCGCGCCGAGACGATGGCGCCTGCGCACATCACGCATGGCTCGAGGGTGACGACGAGCGTGCAGTCGGTGAGGCGCCAGTCGCCGGTGACCTCGGCGGCGGTGCGCAGCGCGAGCACCTCGGCGTGCGCGGTGGGGTCGCCCGTGAGCTCGCGCTCGTTGCGCCGCGCGGCGACGACCCGGCCCGCCCCGTCGACCACGATCGCACCGACCGGCACGTCGCGCGTGGCCGGCGCCTCGGCGGCCTCGGCGAGCGCGAGCCGCATCCAGTCGCGGTGCATCGCAAGCTCCACGCGCCACTCCCTTCGCGAGACCCCCGCAAACTAGACTCGAGCCTATGCGAGTCCACGTTGCCGATCACCCGCTCATCACCCACAAACTGACGGTGCTGCGCGACGTGAACACTCCGTCGCCGATCTTCCGTGCGCTCGTCGAAGAGCTCATGACCCTGCTGGCATACGAGGGCACCCGCGGGGTGCGCGTCGAGCCCGTCGACATCGTCACCCCGGTCTCGCCCACGAAGGGCGTGCGCATCGCCGACCCGAAGCCCCTCATCGTGCCGATCCTGCGCGCCGGCCTCGGCATGCTCGAGGGCATGGTCAAGCTGTTGCCGAGTGCCGAGGTGGGCTTTCTCGGCATGGCCCGCGACGAAGAGACCCTCGAACCCACGACCTACGCCGAGCGCCTGCCCGACGACCTGAGCGATCGGCAGTGCTTCGTGCTCGACCCGATGCTCGCGACAGGTGGTTCGCTCACGGCTGCGATCGAGTTCCTGCTGAAGCGAGGGGCGACGGATGTCACCGCGATCTGCATCCTCGCCGCCCCCGAGGGTCTCGCGGCCGTCGAGAAGGCCCTGCACGGGCGCGAGGTCACCGTCGTGCTCGGTGCGGTCGACGAACGCCTCGACGAGCACGGGTTCATCGTGCCCGGGCTCGGCGACGCGGGCGACCGCCTCTACGGCACGGTGTAGCACGCGCCGGCCGGCCGACCCGCCCGAACGAAACATGCGGCTCGACGGGGTATAAGCCGCAGTCGCGGCATCCGTCTCGAAGGATCTTCGGAGTTCGACACGCCATTGCGCGCCACGCAAGCGGAAAATTTCTGAAACTCAGAATGTCTCGCAGATTCTTTCTCTGAACCAGTTTCCAACCGAGATACCTTTGGATGTCCCTACACGGCCCGCACTCGCTGCGCTGTCACACGCCGTCATCCCGCCGTCACGAATTGACATGCGTGCGACTCTGAGTTTGACTCACACTCATGACTGACACCGCACGCACCCTGACGGCCCCCGAGGCTTCCAGGACGACCGGCATGATGATGCCGGCGCGTGCACCCATGTGTTGTCGAATGTGCCGCTAACAGCGAAACGACCGCCGAGTCCCCAGTCGATCAGCACCCCGATCGACGCCGACTCCACTGAACCCGCCGCATCTCGGGGGTTCGCCCGGCCGAACGGCCATTCGTTCCGACCCCGCCGCTTCGGGGTCGCTTGCAGCACCCTCAGCACAAGGATTCCGTCAATGTCTCTCGTACTCGCTCCCGCTCGCACCACTGCTCCCGCCGCCCGCACCGCTCCCGCCCGCACCGTGCAGGCCCGCACCGCTCCGTCGATCCCTTCGACACCCGCTCCCGGCGCACCCCTTCGCTCGGTGGTGACGACCGGCCCCGCAACGACCTCGGCCGACCCCGCAACCGCGGTCGCGGCATCCGTACCCGCCCGTTCCGCCGCCCCCCGCGTTCGCGCAGTGCCCGAGGGCACCGAGGCTCGCGGATTCGTGCTCTACGTCGGCATCGACGAGGCCAAGGCCGCAGCCGACGGCACCACGCTGCACCGCATCGTCGAGGCGCTGCGTGCGCTGACCGCCGAGATCGCCCCGTCGTCAGGTACGTACGCCGCCGTGGCCCTCGCCCCCGAGGGCGCCGGCGGTCGCGACGTCGACGTCGTGCGCCTCGCCCTGCAGGACCCGGCCGCCCTCGCGAAGCAGCGTGAGGGCCAGGGCACCCGCGACGACGCTGATCGCCACCCCAACGGGGTCATCATCGACATCTCGCGCAAGCGCGTGCTGCTCGACGGCGAGGCCGCCGGTCTCACCTACAAGGAGTTCGAACTGCTGCAGTACCTCGTGCTGCGCGAGGGTCGCACGATCGACCGCCACGAGCTCATCGCGAACCTGTGGAACGCCGACGACGAGGCACCGAGCGAGCGAACGATCGACGTGCACGTGCGCCGGTTGCGCTCGAAGCTCGCCCACTATCAGGACATCGTGCGCACCGTTCGCGGCATCGGCTACCGGTTCGACCGGCATGCGGATGTCTCGATCCGCCAGGCCTCGACGCCGTCCCCCGACCTCTACTGAGGTTCGGCCGCGGCGCGGGCCACGTGGCTGCGCGCGTGCGCGACCGCCGCATCGAGCTCGTCGAACAGGTGGTTCTGGTGGCGCAGTGACGCGATGACGCCGACGCGGGTCGCGACGCCCAGGTGGCGGGTCTGGATGCCCTTCACGAGCACCGTCACCCCTCGCCGTTCGAGCGCGTGGATCAATTCGGTGATCACCTGTGCACCGGTGGCGTCGAGCAACTGCAGTTGCGACATCCGAATGATCACCACCTCGATGCCGCGAATGTCGCCGACCCGTTCGAGCATGCGCTCGGCCGCGCCGAAGAACAGTGCCCCCTCGAGCCGGAACAGTGCGATGCGCTCGTCACCGGGCTCCGCCGGCCCCGGTAGCTCTTCGCGGTGCACACCGCTCGATCGCGACAGCGCCCGCAGCGCGAAGAACGCGGCGACCGCGATGCCGATGAGCACCGCGTAGATGAGGTCGAAGCTCACCGTGATGATCGCCGTGGTGACGAAGACGGTCGCGTCGGAGCGGGTCGATCCGAGCACCGTGCGCACGGTCGCGAGCGAGATCATGCGGGTCGACGTGACCATGAGCACCCCGGCGAGCGCGGCGAGCGGGATCTCGGCTACGACGGTGCTGCCGACGAGCACGATCGCCAGCAGCAGCACGGCATGCACCACCGACGCCAGGCGGGTGCGGCCGCCCGAACGCACATTCACCGCGGTGCGGGCGATCGCGCCGGTCGCCGGGATGCCGCCGAAGAACCCGGCCGCGATCGATGCGAGACCCTGGCCCACGAGCTCGCGGTCTGCGTCAAAGGGGCCGGTGTCGGCCATCGATGCGGCCACTCGCGCCGAGAGCAGCGACTCGATCGCGGCGAGCGCCGCGACGGTCAGTGCGGGTCCGAACAGGGAGACCACCGTCGCCCAGTCGGCGGAGGGCATCGTCGGCGCGGGCAGGCCTGGTGGAAGCTCGCCGATCACGGCGACGGGAAGGTTCGCGAGCGCGACGATCACACTCACGACGATGATCGCGATGATCGACCCCGGCAGCTTCGGATGGATGCGCGGCGCCACGAGCATGATGGCCGCGACGACCGCCACGATGGCGAGCGACCAAGCCATCGCCGGCCACTGCGCCGTCGCGAACGACTGCATCGCCGCTACCGCGGCGTTCGTGCTCTCGCCGGGCACCGTACCCAGTGCGGCGGGCACCTGCTGCAGGAAGATGATGATCGCGATACCGAGGGTGAACCCCTCGATGACCGGCCACGGGATGTACGTCACCGTGCGGCCGAGCCGCAGCAGCCCGGCGATCACGACGATGACACCCGCGAGCACGCAGAGCAGCGCGAGCACGCCGGCGCCGTGTGCGACGACGATCGGCGCGAGCACGACCACCATGGCTCCGGTCGGTCCCGAGACCTGCACGTTCGAGCCGCCGAACACGGCCGCGACGACACCGGCGATGATGGCGGTGACGAGACCGGCTTCGGCACCCGCGCCCGACGAGACGCCGAACGCGAGTGCGAGCGGCAGCGCCACGATGCCGACCGTGATGCCGGCGAGCACATCGCCGCGCCACGTACGTCGCAGATCGCGGTAGTCGGCGGCGTTCGGCAGCAGCACCGCGGCCGATTTCAGGCCGCGTGCGAGCGTGGCGTTCACGGCGTCACGCCCGATGCCGGGCGAGGGCCGCGGGCGGGATCTCGGGCAGACCCGCGCGCTCGAGGAGTTGCCGCTCGGTGGTCTCGAGGATCTCACCGAGCAACGCCCGAGCGACCCGCAACAGGTCGGCCACCTGCGGGTACGCGAGCCGGTAGTACACCTGGTTTCCGCGCCGCTCGCCGACGACGAGCAGGTTGCGCTTCAGCACGGCGAGGTGCTGCGAGAGATGCGAGGCCTCGAGACCGGTCGCGTCGAGCAGTTGTGAGACGGATGCCTCGGCCGAGGCCGAGAGCACCTCGAGCACGCGCACCCGTAACGGATGGGCGAGCCCCTTGAAGAGGTTGGCCTTGACCTCGTAGAGCGGCCGCTGGGAGTCGGATCGCATGGCACGGGACATCCGTTCACTTGATGGATTGATGAATCCATCATGCGTCATATCCCGGCACCACTCCACCACGACGCTCGAGTCACCCCGAATCGTCGCCTGCGCGTCGTCGCGTGCGGCAATTCGGGGTGACTCGAGGCTGCGACCTCGCTGTCCCAGAAAAAATAACAGAACGATAACTAGACGCCGTTACACATCCGTTATATATTCGTGAGTGCACCGACTGTTTGCTGTGGCGGTCGGTGCGGAATGTGATTGCAGGACACTCTTGGTGCAAGGGAGAGGGCCGGTCGTCAGCCTCTACGACCGGCCCTCAACCGTTTTCTCCCGCGGTTCTCTATTGTTGGTTGAGCCGAAATGTCGAAGGGAGCCGAGATGGCCGAACGCGCGATCACGGTCGCCGCATGGGAGTCGCTCTTCCGTGCCCAGGTGACCATCATGCGGGCGTTGGCCGCGGAGTTCCCGAGCGAGGTCATCTCGCTCAACGAGTACGACGTGCTCTTCAACATCTCGCGAGCGCCGAGTCGCCGGCTGCGACTCAAAAACCTCAACCGCAACGTGCTCATCACGCAGCCGAGCGTCAGCCGACTCGTCGACAGGCTCACCACCCGCGGCCTGGTCGTCAAGGTGCCCGACCCCGACGACGGCCGGGGCACGATCGTCGGCATCACCGAAGCCGGGTTCGACCTGTTCCGTCGGGTTGCGCTCGAGCACATGGGGGCCATCAATCGTCAGTTCGGCGACTCGCTCGACGCCGACGAACTCGAGCAGCTCGTGGACCTCTGCAACCGCCTGCGCGCCGGTGTCGAAGAGGCGCCGCCCGGGCACCACGTGCACCTCGAGTAGGCCGACTCGACAGATGCTGCTAGACCGCGCAGGAGGTCGCGGAGTAGCGTCAGAGGGCACGGGGGTGAGATCGATGACGTCAGGGGATGCCTCGCGGCGGGTGCCGTGGCTTCGGTACGCCCTGCTCGGCGTCGTCATGGCCACGATCTGGCTCGCGTTCAGTCTCTTCTCGAGCACTGTCGGCGCCTCGGCCGAAGAGGTCGAGCCGGCCGATCCCGCGGGCGTGCTCGCGCCCGAATCATCGATTGCCGAGTCCACGGCGGGCGCCGACGATCCTCCCGAGGCGGCACCTGCAGAAGAGCCGCCTCCACCGGCCGCATCCGACGTCGAGACACCGGTTGCCGAAGACGCCCCGGCTGCCGAGCCGGCGCCGAATGTGTCGGCCCCAGCCCCAGAGCCGGCCCCGGCCAACACACCCCCGGGGCTTACCGCGAGTCCCGAGCAGGCCATCACCCCACCTGCCGCCAAGCCCACCGAACCGGGCAAGCCAGCCGCCAAGCCCGCCGAAACGGGCAAGCCGGCCGCCACCCCACCGGTGCCCACTTCGGCACCCGCACCGGCGAACAGGAACGACGCTCCCCCTGGGCTCGCAGACATGCCGGCACCCCCGGCGGCAACGCCCATCGCCAAGCCCGAAAAGCCCGAAAGGCCCGAGACGAACCACCCGACCGACGCCGCCCAGGCACCCACGGCACCGGGGCCCACTCCTGAACCGGTCGACGCGCCCAAGAACGACATACCTCCCGGCCTCGCCGGCAAGCCCGAGCAGCCCACCCCGACGCCGGCCGCCGAATATCCGGAGTTCGGAACCTCCGACGAACCCGTCCACCACCACGAGGGCCCGAACCTTCCGCAATCGCACCCGACCGGCGCATCCGCAGGGCCGGTCGCACCGGGCGTTGCGACGGTCGGTTCACCGCTCGGGTCGGGTGTGAGCGGGCCGCCCAGCGGCAGCCACCTCTTCGCCGAAGGCGATGCGTGGGCCTTCGGTTCGATCGGGGGCGAGCACGCAGACGCCCCGAACATGGCCGCGGGCACGATCGAGCCGGCAAGCGGAACGCCGCTCGGCGGCAGCGTCAATCCAGCGCCGGCGGCTGGGAGCGGCGCCGGCTCCGGCGGGGCCGGCTCCGGAGGGGCGGGCTCCAGCGGCGCCGCCTCAGGCGGGGCCGGGACATCCGGAACCTCCGACGCGACGATCGCTTCGCTGGAACTCGGCGCCCTCGCCGCAATGGTGCTGCACTCGGCCGACGACGAACTCCCTTCGTCGCCGGTCTACGCCACCGACACCACCCCTGACTGAACGGGGCCCGCTCCGCCTGCCCGGCAGGCGGAAGCGGTCGTCGCTCCCTGCACGGGAGCGAACACCCCAGTTTCAGTCAGGAGGACCGGATCATGCCGCGATCGGCATTACGCGCGAGACGTGACGACGCGTCAGCGCCCGACACGTCGAGGCTCGCTTCGACGTGCGCCAGGCGGGCCGGCCTCGCATCGGTGGCACGCGCCATCGACGGTGGCCGGGCGGTTCCCGACATGCGTAGGTTCCCGATGCGACGTTGACCGGATGGGGTCCGGCACCGCGCCCCCAGTGTCGGATCCCATCCCCTGCGGTCGTGCAGTGCAACCCGACGCGCACGACCAGCCGCGCTGTTCTGCGCGGCCGGCGCAGGGCGGAGCGGCCCCCCGCCCGCCCTGCGCCCCTTCACGTACGGGCAAGCGGTCGCCGATGGGCGCACGCCCGGCGCAGAGCATGACGGTGGGGTGGGAACCCTACCTCCCACCCCACCGCGGCCTCGTGGAGGCCTCATCTCGCCGAGCGACCCGAACTGAGCCCGGCAAGCTGAACCCGAGCGGCCGGCGGGACTGCCGATCGCGCGACCCGGCAAGGCAGGTTGGGTCGGTCGGGTCGGGTGACGACTCGGGCTTGATCGAATGCTATTCGCACAATCGACCGACCGCATCGCCCCGATCAGGGGTCAAAATCACCAGAGGCGTCAGGCGGCGGGCCAGTCGACGGATGCCTCGTATTCGGGGTGCCGGCGCAGGTACGCGGCGATGAACGGGCACTCGGGAACGATGCGTTCACCGCGCGCGACGGCGTCGTCGAGTACGAACCTCGCGAGGCGGCTACCGAGCCCTTTGCCTTCGAACTCGGGCCGCACGATCGTATGCGTGAACACGATCGCTCCCGGCTCGAGCCGGTATTGCGACACGGCCGCGCGCTCGCCGTCGACGGTCATGTCGTAGCGGAGTCGCTCGTCGTGTCGCTCGATCTCGACCGCATCGCCTGCAGTGCTCTCGGGCGTGGTCGCTGCGGTGCCGTCGAGGGGCTGTGCATCGAGGTCGTTCGCCATCGTTCCTCCTGGTCGGGGTGCGAGAGCCGGTACACGTCGGCCCTCGTACAAGCACAACGCCGTGCGTCGCAGAAGATTCCGCTCGGGAGTGCGCCGACCGCGAACGGCGCGCCTGAGCGAGACGGATGCCCCGGCGGGGAGCCGCGTCATCCGTCTCGCCATACTCGTGCCGGTGCGCCGACGTGACGGCGACGAAGACGATCAGCCACGCGAAGACGAGCGTGAACGCGACGACCTCGAAGACCGTGAGGTTGAAGAGATGCAGCCCGTCGTAGGCGACCATGGCTCCCACCTCGAGCAGCAGCGTGGTCATCGAGAACCAGACGAAGGGTCTGGGCATGCGCTCGGCGTACCACGGCGCACCGATGCAGAGCAGCGCGAACCCGGCGGCCGCACCGAGGGCGAACGCGTTGTGCACGTCGGGCGCGTACGAGATCGGCACCCAGCCGACGCCCATGAGGCCGAACCCGACGACTCCGATGAGCGATCGGATGACGGTGCGTGCGCCGCGCCTGATACCGAATCCGCCGAATGCGATGCCCCGGGTGAGGAGTGCCGAGAGGCCCGCGATGCCGCCGCCCGAGGTCGCGACGGCCACGTTGAAACACATCGCAGCGAAGTCGCCCGACGTTCCCAGCGTGCTGAAGTTGTGCACCCACCACTCGCCGGTCGGGGTGATGCTCATGCTCGCGAGACTGCCCGCGGCGAGCAACATGGCCACGAGGTTGAACGTGCGGTACGCCTCGTGCTCGATGGCACGGCGGTGCAGCTGCCATGTGCACACGCCCATCGCGAGCGCAAGTGCGAGACCCACGGCGAGGTGTCCGCCTGGAACGGGTCGGAACGCGTCGGCCGTGAAATGCACCGCGAGCATCGCGAGCGCAGCCCACGTGAGGCCGTTGGCGACCGAGCGGCTCATCGTGCCGGGCGAGGGAAGGCCCAGTCGTTCGATCGCCGACAATCCGGTTCGCGATGCCGACGCGACCACGAGCGCCGCGCCGACGGCCGCCCCGCCGGCGAGGGCGGGCGCGACCCAAAGCGGGTCGAAGCCCGGGGCAGCGGCCGAGTTCGCGAACCGCGGTGTGAGGGCGCGGTAGAGCACGACCGACACGGCACACGCGATGAGCACCGCGTAGGTTCGGCGCACGAGCGAGCCGAGTCGATCGAGCCGCGTGTCGGTTGCGGGCGCAACTCTCGGCCGAACGTGCGTCACACGGCCGGCGGTGCCGGGAACGATCGATTGCTGTTGCAGTTGCCCCCGGTGCTGCGTAGCCGACATCGCCACGGCGCGCACCCCTCACATCCGAACTCTCGATGACGGGAAGTCAGATTGAAAAGTGAGCCTAACCGGCACTTCTGGCGTGTGTCATCCATCGATGCGAGGAGATCGAGGTTTGCTCAGGCGATTCCCAGCAGGCCGAGAGCCGACTGGGAGGGCACTGAGGGGACGGGTTGGTGGCTCGCCCAGAGACTCGAACGCGCCTCTCGGTTGACGACGAACACCCCGAATTGACGAAAGCGGCCCGCTTTCGCGGGCCGCCTTCATACTGTCTCAACCAGTGTGCGCCCGGAGGGATTCGAACCCCCAACCTTCTGATCCGTAGTCAGATGCTCTATCCGTTGAGCTACGGGCGCGTGGCGTGTCGCCCGCGCTTCGTTCGCGATCAGGCAACCACGCAACTCTAACGTACCGGCTTCGATCATGCGAATCGAGCGGTCGTCTACTCGCCGTCGAAACGGATGCCTCAGTCGTCGGCATGATCGGGCCGCAACGCGTCGAGCGCGGCGAGCTGCCTGCGGTTGGCCACCTGCCGGTACGACGTCTCGATCAGCTCGGCGAGCAGTTGCCAGTCGGTGTCGGGCTGGTCGAGGTCGGCACCGATCCATCGGTCGCGGCTGTAGTAGGGCACCCCGTAGAACCGGCCGTCCTCGACGAGCGCGCGGTGCTCCTCGGGATCGGTCTTCAGCACGATCGAGAACGGGCGCTCGATGGTCGCCGAGACGTGCACGAAGATCGGCTTCGCCGCACGAAAGGTCGGCCTTCCCCACGCCTCGACCTCGACGGCCTCGGGCAGGGCGAGGCTGATCGCCCGCACACGCTCGATGAGCGGGTGCTCGGGATCGACGACCCTCGGATGCGCCACGGCCGTCAGCCTACGCGGATCCGCCGACCTGCGTGCCGCCGCTGCGCGCACGGGAAGGCGCCCGCACCGGATCGGATCCGGGGCGAGCGCCGTCGCGTCACGCTGCGGTGATCAGCCGGGCGAGGCGACCGAGGCCGCGCTCTGCGCAGTGGCGGGGCTGGCCGCGGTCGCGGGGTCTGGGCAGTGACCGGGCCCTGGACCGTCGCGGGGCTAACGGTCATCTGCCCAACCCCCCGCGCAGGGTGCGCGGCCAAGACGCACGCGGTGCGTACGTGAGCGACGCGGGTCGCCGTCGGGTCAGTCGACCGCCTCGATCTGCGTGCGAATGAACGTACGCTCGGCAGGTGTCAGCCGATCGGCGACCGGTGCGCCGACGAGCTCCTCGATCTCGACCGCAGTTTCGGCGTCGATCAGTGTCTCGGGATCTTCGAGGTGTGCGAGCAGCCGATGCTTGGCATCGATCGACAACCTCGGCCACCAGCGTTCGATCTCGTGTTCCAGCAACTGGTTCATGATGACCCCTCCCCGATTTCAGGGTACGCCTCATCTTCGCGCCGCACCTCTTCGGGTCGCTTATCGCTGCGCATGCCCCGCCACCGCGGATGACGGGCGACGCCCGTGGCCGTCCATCCGCTGAACTCGATCTCGCCCACGAGTTCGGGACGCACCCAGACCGCGTCGGCCGCGTCGGCCGCGGGAACGTCGCGGAACGGGGCATCCGCTCGTATGGTCTCGGTGAACCGTGCCAGCAGTCGGTCGAGATCCTGCTCTCGCAAACCCGAGCCGACCCGGCCGACGTAATCGAGCCCGTGCTCGGGCCCGCCCTCGGCGGGGATGCCGACGAGCAGCGACCGGATGCGACCCTCGCGCGTGCCGACCCCGCGCCGGTAGCCGCCGATGACGACCTCCTGCGTGCGGGTGAGCTTGAGCTTGACCCACTCGTCGGAGCGCGCACCCGGGCGGTAGGCCGAGCCCGGGCGCTTCGCCACGATGCCCTCGAGTCCCAGCAGCCGGCTCTCGTCGTACGCCTCGGCGGGCGTGCCCTCGGCAGCCGGCGGCACCTCGACCGGCACCCCGGGCACGCGGCTCACCAGGTCGGTGAGACGCGCACGGCGTGCGCGATAGGGTTCGGCCATCACCGAGGCGCCGTCGATCTCGAGCACATCGAACAGCAGCAGGCGAACCGGCACCGATGTCGCGACCGCGGCGATCTCGCGGGGCTTCGTGAGCCCCATGCGCTCCTGCAGCCGGCCGAAGTCGGGCCGCCCGTCGGCGTCGAGCGCGACGATCTCGCCGTCGACGAGGGCGTCACCGGCGATGACCTCGGGCAGGCGAGCGAGCTCGGGGTAGCGCTCGGTGATGTCGATGCCGTTGCGGCTCATGAGGCGCACGCCGCCGCCCTCGACGCGGGCGAGCACGCGAATGCCGTCCCACTTCCACTCGAGCGCCCAGTCGCCGCGCGCGAGCAGGCCGATGGTGCCGGGTGTCGCGAGCATCGGCCGCTCGCGGATGGCGCCGACCTTGGCCTTCGCCGGTCGAGTAGGGAGCGCAGCGACCGTATCGAGGCCCTCGGCGTCAGCGGGTCTCGATACGCGTCCCCCTCCGTCGGACGCGAGATCTCGATACGGCGCTGGGGCGCCTACTCGATCCACCGCTCGACCGGCGGAGCGCCCCCAGTGACCCGGACGCTGGTCCTTCATGCGGTGCAGCAGCCAGCTGCTCTTCTCGCCCGAGCCGTCGGTACGGATGAGGGCGACCCTCACGATGCCGGCGAGCGGCCCGCCGGGCTGACCTTCGAGGTCGACGATGACCTCGTCGTCGCGCCACTTCTCGGTGGCGTACGTGCCGGTGTCCCAGATCGTCATCGAGCCGGCGCCGTATTCCCCTGCCGGGATGGTTCCCTCGAAGGTCGCATACTCCATCGGGTGGTCTTCGGTCTGCACCGCCAGGTGGTTGACGCCCGAGGTCTCGGGCACGCCCTTGGGCACCGCCCAGCTCTTGAGCACCCCGTCACGTTCGAGCCGAAGGTCGAAGTGGAGGCGCCGGGCGTGGTGCTCCTGGATGACGAACCGCGGCTCCGTCGGTCGAGTGGCGAGCGACGAAGGAGCACGCGTATCGAGACCCGGTGCCGTGGTCTCGATACGCTCCTTCGTCGCTACTCGACCGCCGGGGTCGGGCATCGGCTCTGGCGTCCGCCCCGGCCGCCGCATCGACAGGTAGGTCGCGAGCGGGCCCGGGCCCGAGGCATCCGCCATCGCAACCATCGGGTCGCCTCCTTCGGCGACCCGCGTGAGCACTTCGGATGCCTCGAGGTGGCGCAATCCCGGATCGTCGAGCTCTTGCCACGTGCGCGGGGACGCCACGGTGGGGCGTGCCCGGCCGCGCAGCGAGTAGGGCGCGATCGTGGTCTTCTTGCCGTTGTTCTGGCTCCAGTCGATGAGCACGCGGCTCGTGCGCAGGCTCTTGCGCATGCTCGACACGATGAGTTCGGGGTGGTCGGCCTCGAGCGCGCGCGCGAGTTCGTGCGCGACCTCCGATACCTGCTGCGACGTCTGCGACCCGTCGAGGGCCGCATAGAGGTGGATGCCCTTGCTGCCGCTCGTGACCGGCATCGCCTCGAGGCCCATGCCGGCGATGAGGTCGCGCACGAGACGCGCCACCTCGGCGCACTCGGCGAGCCCCATGCCCTCACCCGGGTCGAGGTCGAACACCATGCGGTCGGGATTCGCGGCGCCGCCCTGCGCGTCGAACCGCCACTGCGGCACGTGCAGCTCGAGCGCCGCCTGCTGTGCGAGCCACACGAGGGTCGCCCGGTCGCCCGCGATCGGATACGTCTTCGGCCCGTCGGAATGCTCGATGACGCCGCGGCGCACCCACTCGGGCGCGTGCTCGGCGAGGTTCTTCTCGAAGAACGGCTGTGCCGGGTCATCCGTCGTGCCGACGCCGTGCACCCAGCGCTTGCGGGTCACCGGACGGCCGGCCACGAGCGGCACCATGACGGGCGCGATCTCGGCGTAGTACGAGATCACCTCGCCCTTGGTCGTCCCCGTCTCGGGATACATGACCTTGTCGAGGTTCGTCAGCCGCAGCCTGCGACCGTCGACCTCGACGAGCTGACGCGAGCCCTCGGCCATGCCCCCATCTTGTCGCACAACGTGCATGCCGCACCGGGCGCAGCTCAGGAGAATTGCGCTGGCACGCGCTTTGGCGGCGCTTCGGCGCAATTCTCCTGAGCTGCGATGTTCGCGCGGGGCTTTCGGTGGCATATGCCCGGGGTGTCTACTGGTAGTCATGCGAGCCGTCTGGAAAGGGGCGGTCACATTCGGCCTGGTCAATGTGCCCGTCAAGTTGTACAGCGCCACCGAAGACCACGACGTGTCACTGCACCAGGTGCACGCGGCCGACGGGGGGCGCATCAGGTACCAACGCGTCTGCGAGATCGACGGCGAGGTCGTGCCGTACCAAGACATCGACAAGGCCTACGACGACGGCGAGCGCACGGTCGTCATCACCGATGCCGACCTCAAGTCGCTGCCCGCCGAGCGCAGCCGCGAGATCGAGGTCGTCGAGTTCGTGCCGAGCGCGCAGATCGACCCCATCATGCTCGACCGCAGCTACTTTCTCGAACCCGATTCGGCGTCGTCGAAGGCGTACGTGCTGCTGCGCGAGACCCTCGAATCGACCGACCGCACCGCGATCGTGCGCATGTCACTGCGGCAGAAGAGCCGGCTCGCGGCGCTGAGGGTGCGCGGCGACGTGCTGGTGGTGCAGACCCTGCTGTGGAGTGACGAGGTGCGCGCCGCCGAGTTCCCCTCGCTCGACGAGGCCGTGAAGATCTCGCCGAAAGAGCTCGACCTGTCGAAGCAGCTCGTCGACAGCCTCGTCAACGACTTCGAGCCCGACCAGTACGTCGACGAGTACCAGCAAGAATTGCGCACCCTCATCGCGGCCAAGCTCGAGCAGGGCGATGCCATCGACACGGCCGCGACCTTCGGCGAGCAGCCCGAAGAGGCGAAAGGCGGCGAGGTCATCGACCTCATGGAGGCGCTGCGCCAGTCGATCGCGTCGAAGCGCGAGGGCGGCGGCAAGGGCTCCGGGGCGAGTTCGGGTTCGTCGAAGGCGGTAGCCACGGGCGAGAAGGGCGCCGGTAGTGGCGAGAAGAAGCCCGCCGCGAAGAAGCCCTCAGCGAAGAAGAAGGCGGCGTCGTAACGGTCGGCTTCGACGGATCTCGGAGCGGAGACGAGGGGATTTGAACCCCTGGTCCCCTTACGGGGACTCCACCTTAGCAGGGTGGTGCACTCGGCCGGACTATGCGACGTCTCCTCGTGAACGCTTGCGCGAACACGCGAGCAATCATAACCCGTGGGCACCCGAAGTGACGATTCGAGACGATTCGAGATGATTCGCCGAGATTCGGGCGGAGTCGCGGCTACTGGTCTTCGAGGGTGCGACCGGCCGAGCATCGCGTCTCGGCCGCGGTCTGGCCGGTGACGTCGCTCGGCAGTGCCTCGACGGTCGGGGCGGGGGCATCAGTCGGAACTTCTTCGACCGGCTCATCGCTGGGGGTCGGCTCGGCGGGCACCGCGTTCGGGTCGGAGGCCGAGGCGAAGTCGGTGTTGTCGAGCGCCGTGGGGTCGAGCGTCATCGGCAGATCTTGCTGCAGGGCGAGGTTGACCGCCTCGGCCGACTCGGTCGGCACGACCGCGCCGAAGCCCTCTTCATATGCGGTCGGATACTGCACGAAGGCGATCGCCGACATGTCGATGTCTTTCGCCGCCATCGCGATCGACACCAGCGTCGTCGGGTCGCCGAGCGTGGACGACAACTGCATGTTCTCGAGCGCGGCCTTCGCGATCGAGTACAGCTTCACCGGGTCGGTGTAGGTGCCGGCCGACTGCAGTTCGCGCGCGAGCGCCGACATGAACACCTGCTGGTTCGAGATGCGCCCGAGGTCGCTGCCGTCGCCGACGCCGTAGCGGGTGCGCAGGAACTGGAGCGCCTGCAACCCCCTGAGCTCGTGCGTGCCGGCCGCGAGATAGAGGTCGGTGTGCTCGTCTTCGATGGGTTCGGCGACGCACACCTCGACGCCGCCGACGGCCTCGGAGATCGCCGCGGCACCCATGAACTGCACGATGCCCGCGAACGGGATCGTCGTGCCGGTGAGCGATTCGACGGTCTTGACGACGCACGGCATGCCGCCGTAGTCGAGCACCGAGTTGATCTTGACGTCGTACTGATCCCAGAGCTCTTCGCCCGTGTCGGGGTCGGTGCAGCCTTCGGGCACGTCGACGAGCATGTCCCGCGGGAAGCTCACGACCTCGACGTGCGAGTGGTCTTCTGAGATGTGCAGCAGCAGGTTGACGTCGTTGAGCACTGCGGTCTCTTCGTCGGGGTCGCCGAAGCCGTCGCCCTGGCCCTGTCGGCTGTCGGAGCCGATGATGAGCAGGTTCACGCCGCCCGGGAAGGCGCCGACGTCGGGCACACCCTCGAGCGCGTGCTCGTTGCCGAGCGACACCGTCGGCTTCGCGGTGGCGGCGAGATCGAAGGCGGCGTAGGCGGCGACGGCCGAACCCGAGACGAGCGCCACGGCGGCTGCAGAAGCGACGACCTTCGCCGCGGTCTTCCACAGGGAGTGCCGCCCGAGGCGTCCGTGACGCGCGATCGACGGCGACTTCGCCGTGCGACGCGAGGTCGCTGCCACCGCTTCTCTCACGTTGCCCTTTCGTGTCGCCTGATCTTGTGGTCGTTTCGCGCGGAGGGCGTGGGATTCGAACCCACGAGGCATTGCTGCCCACTGGTTTTCAAGACCAGCTCCATCGGCCGCTCGGACAGCCCTCCATGCCCGCGCGACTTCGCCCGAGGGCGTCATCGTGCAGGCAGGCACCGATTCTAGCCGACGCGCATCTGCTCAAGCCTTCCAGCCACGCCTGAGAGAGCCCTGAAGCGCCGGTCGGCCACGGATCAGCCCGGGTTGGCGGTGGCGCAGCGCACCTCGTCGGCGCTGAGCCCCGTGACGTCGTCGGGCAGCACCGTTGCCGGCGGCACCGAGGGAGTCGGTGCGGGTGTCGGGGTGACGGATGCCCCGCGGCCGGGCTCGGTCGCGGGCGGCACGGCCGGCGGCGGGGCAGGCGTCGGCGCCGTGGGATCGGGAATCGTTCCGAATGAGGCGTTCGTCGTCGCATCGGGGTTGACGGCCAGCGGCAGGTCCTGCTGCAACGCGAGGTTCACGAGCTCTGCGGACTCCGACGGGGAGACGTACCTGAGGGCGTAGTCGTACACGGTCGGGTACTGCACGAACGTGATGCGGCTGAGGTCGACCGCCTGCAGGGCCCGCGCGACCGCGACGAGCGTGACCGGGTTCTGCAAGGCGTTCGAGAGCTGCATGTTCGAGAGGATGACCTTCGCGATCGAGTACAGCTTCACCGGATCGCCCAGCGTGCCGCTCGACTGCATCGTGCGGGCGAGCGAGGCGAGGAAGGTCTGCTGGCTCGCGATGCGCCCGAGGTCGCTGCCGTCGCCGACGCCGTGCCGGGTTCGCAGGAACGAGAGTGCCGTGTACCCCGTGATGAGGTGCCTGCCCGCGGCGAGGTGCAGGCCCGATCGGTCGTCGTCGACGGGGTCGGCGAGGCACACCTCGACGCCGCCGACGGCCTCGGCGAGCGCGGCGACACCCTCGAACTCGACGACTCCGCCGACGGGGATCGTCACGCCCGTGAGCTGTTCGATCGTCAGGGCGACGCAGGCGAGCCCGCCCCACTGCAGCACGCCGTTGAGCGGCGTCTCGAACAACGCCGGCAGGGTGTTCGCGGAATCGGCCGGGTCGGGGCACTCGGGCACCGACACGAGCATGTCGCGGGGAAAGCTGACGACCTCGACGTGGGAATGGTCTTGCGCGAGGTGCACGAGCATCGTGACGTCGTTCAGCACCGCCGAATCGATGTCGGGGTCGCCGAACGAACCGTCGGCGGGGCGCTTGTCACTGCCGACGAGCAGGAAGCTGAGCCCGCCGTCGATCGCGCCGATGTCGGGCACGCCCTCGAGGATCTGCTCGTTCGCGAGCGTCACGGTCGGCTTCTGCTGCACGGTGCGCACGAGATCGACGGCCGCGTAGGCGACGACGGCGGCGGCGCTCACGGCGAACACCGCGATGACGGATGCCGCGAGCTTGAAGTAGGTCGCAACGCCCGACCGGCGGCGCAGGTGACCATGGCGCGGCGGTTCGGCCGCCTCTGCCCCCACCCCGGTGGCGCGCGCGTCACCCTTCACGTCGCCCCCTTCGACGACCTTGATTCTACCGGCGTGTCGGGCCGGAGATCCGGTTCGAAATGGGAATCAGGGCAGCGAGTCGAGCACCGCGGCGAGACCGGCGTCGTCGATCGAGCCGGTGACCTCGTCGGCGGCCGCGCGCACCTCGTCGGGAGCCTGGCCCATGGCGACCGAACGCCCTGCGGCGCCCGCCCACGAGAACATCTCGAGGTCGTTGCGACCGTCGCCGACGGCGATCACCCGGTCGGCCGGGAGGTCGAGCCAGCCGCGCACGCGCTCGAGCGCGGTGGCCTTGTTGACACCGTCGGGGGCGATGTCGAGCCACGCCGTCCAGCCGATGGCATAGCTGACGTGGTGCAGCCCCATCTGGTCGACGATGCCGAAGAACTCGTCGAGCCCGTGCTCGAGGCTCGTCACCACGACGCGGGTCGCACGATGGTCGAGCAGCTCGGCGAACTCGACCTCGCGGGCATTGTCGAGGTTCCACTCGACCATGCCCCGGGTGTAGAGCCGGAACCCGTCGGGCAACTCGACCATGAACTTTCCCGCGGGCAGGAACCCGCGGATGCGCTCGAGCACCGCGGTCGGGTCGAACGTCTCGACGTGCTCGCGCACGTACCCGCCGGGCGCCGTCGGGTCGCGGCGCATCGTGATGGCGCCGTTCGCGCAGACGACGTACTCGGGCTCGAGGCCGAGGTGCTCGAGCACCGGGGCGGTCGTCGCCCACGAGCGACCGGTCGCCAGCGTGACGAGGTGCCCGCGCGCGACGGCTGCGGCGACCGCGACGGCGACCTGCTCGTCGATGGTCTCGTCTTCGTGCATGATCGTGCCGTCGACGTCGAGGGCGACGAGCCACGGGGCATCCGTCGATCGAGTAGCCGACGAAGGAGGCGTATCGAGATCTGCCACCGGGTCTCGATACGCTCGCTGGCGCTCGCTGCTCGACCGGCGGTCGGCGACGCTCAACGCGCCACCGGCTCGAGCCGCTCGAGACCGCCGAGGTAGCCGCGCAGGGCCTCGGGCACGACGACCGACCCGTCGGCCTGCTGGTGGGTCTCGAGGATCGCGACGATCCAGCGGGTCGTCGCGAGGGTGCCGTTGAGGGTCGCGACCGGTGCCGTCTTTCCGCTCGCGGTGCGGTGGCGGATGTCGAGCCGGCGCGCCTGGAACGTCGTGCAGTTCGAGGTCGACGTGAGCTCGCGATAGGCGCCCTGTGTGGGCACCCACGCCTCGACGTCGTACTTGCGGGCGGCGCTCGAACCGAGGTCGCCGGCTGCGGTGTCGATGACGCGGTAGGCGAGGCCGAGGTCTCGCAGCATGCCCTCTTGCCACGCGAGCAGGCGCTCGTGCTCGGCCTCGGCGTCGGCCGGGTCGATGTAACTGAACATCTCGAGCTTGTTGAACTGGTGCACGCGGATGATGCCGCGCGTGTCTTTTCCGTGGCTGCCCGCCTCGCGGCGGTAGCACGTCGACCAGCCCGCGTAGCGGATGGGACCGCTCGACACGTCGAGGATCTCGTCGGCGTGGTAGCCGGCGAGCGCGACCTCGCTCGTGCCGGTGAGGTAGAGCTCGTCGTCGGGCAGGTAGTAGATGTCTTCGGAGTGGGCGCCGAGGAATCCGGTGCCCTGCATGATCTCGGGGCGCACGAGCGTGGGCGTGATCAGCGGGGTGAAGCCGGCGGCGATCGCGCGGTCGAGGCCCATGTTCATGATGGCGAGCTCGAGCCGGGCGCCGACGCCCTTGAGGTACGAGAAGCGGGCTCCCGACACCTTGGCGCCGCGCTGCATGTCGATGGCGTCGAGCAGCTCGCCGATCTCGAGGTGGTCGCGGGGCTCGAAGTCGAACGCGGGCAGCTCGCCCACCTCGCGCAGCACGATGTAGTCGTCTTCGCCGCCGGCGGGCACGCCGTCGAGCACGATGTTGCCGAGCTTCTGCACCGCGAGCGTGAACTCGGCCTCGGCGTCGCTCACCGCCTGGCTGGCCGCCTTCACCCGGCCGGCGAGGTCTTGCGCCTCGGCGACGAGCGCGGCCTTGGCCTCTTTGGGCGCCTGCGCGACCTGCTTGCCGAACGCGTTCTGCTCGGCGCGAAGCGCCTCGAACACCGTGATGGCGGTGCGGCGTGCGGCGTCGGCCGCGACGGCCTCGTCGACGAACGCCACGGACTCGCCCCGGAGCTCTTGCGAACGCGTGATGAGGTCGGGGTTCTCGCGGAGCAGCACGGGGTCGATCACCCGAGCAAGTCTAGCCCGGGGCATCCGACCGCTCGTCGCCCTGCACCCCTCGATGGCATACCGTTGGTTTCGTGGCGACTGATCAGGGGAAACAGACATCCGATGCCGCGGGGTCGCACCCGCGCGCGGCGGTGGTGTTCAACCCCTCGAAGCAGGGCGTGAACGCACTGCGCGACGCCGTCGCCCGCGCCGAGCAGCGGCAGGAGTTCGCCCCGACGATGTGGATCGAGACCACCGAAGACGACCCAGGCAAAGGCATGGCACGCGAGGCCGTCGAGGCCGGCGTCGACTTCGTGCTGGTCGCCGGCGGCGACGGCACCGTGCGGGCGGTCGCCGCGGGGTTGCGCGACACCGGCGTGCCGATGGGCATCGTGCCGCTCGGCACGGGCAACCTGTTCGCGCGCAATCTCGGCATCCCGGTGAACGACCTCGACGACGCGGTCGTGCTCGCGTTCTCGGGTATCGACCACGCCGTCGACGTGATCGTCGCCGACATCTCGCGGCCCGACGGCTCCGACGAGTCGCACGTGTCGCTCGTGCTGGCCGGCATCGGCATCGACGCGACGATGATCGCGAACACGAACCCCGAGCTGAAGAAGCGCGTCGGCTGGCTCGCGTACGTCGACGCCGGGATCCGCGCCATCCCCGCTTCGAAGCCCTACCGGGCGGTGCACCGCATCGACGGCGGCCGCCACCACCGCTCGCGGGTCTCGAGCATCCTCGTCGCGAACCTCGGGTACCTCCCCGGCAACCTCGACCTCATTCCCGACGCCGAGATCGATGACGGCAGACTCGATGTCGTGGTGCTGCAGCCGCGCAATGCCTTCGGCTGGCTGCTGATCTGGCGCAAGGTGGCCTGGGAGAACCGCGTGCTGCGCAAGTCCGCGCTCGGCCGGCAGTTCATCGACCTCACCGGTGGCAACAAGCGCCAGCACATCGTCTACCTGCGCGGCCGTTCGGTCGAGATCGGCATCGACGGCGCGCCCGAGGAGTTCGAGATCGACGGCGACGAGTTCGGCCGGGTGGCGGCGGCGACCTTCACGGTGTCGCCCGCGTCGCTCATCGTGCGGGTCGCGCGCTGACGCCGACGGTGGAGCTGCTCGCGTGCCGCTCGGTGCCTCTTCAGCCCCGCTCGCGCCGCTTCAGCGATCGAGTGGGCAGAGAACAACCTTCCCGCGCCAGCAGAGAGCGATCTCTGCCCACTCGATGAGGGCGACGAGTCTCGTGGCGGACCTCAGCCAGAGATGTGGCGTGTACCGCGGGCCGATTGCACGCCGAGCAGCATGAGGCCGATGACCGACGCGAACGCCGCCGAGGCGATCGGCCCGAGGCTCACCTCGCCGACTCGCGAGAGCGCGACCGTCGTCAGCTGATCGGCGGGCGGACCCGTTCCGGTCCACATGACCTCTTGTCCGGCCGCGACGAGCCCGCCGAGCCAGACGACCACGATGAGTCCCGCGACGGCCATGGCGACGAGCGCGTACGCGGCCGGGACCCGCGGGAATGCCGATGCAGCCTGATCCGGGTCGCGATCGACGGATGCCGCGAGCTGGTGCAGCCCCGCGAACGTGGTCACCACCACCGCACCGAGCGCGCCGATCATCACCATGGCCGGCGGGACGGTCCACTGCAGGAAGAAGACCACGTCGGTGTCGGCGCTCCCGCCGAACCCGTTGTAGTACCGGGGGTCGATGGCCGCGGACCACGACCACCAGAGCCCGCCCGCGAGGATCGCACCCGAGAACACCCAGCCGGCGATGAGCCAGGCGCGCGCGTACCGGGCGGACTCGGGGTCATCGGGCTCGACGTCGGTGAGCGCTGCGGTGATGGGCTCGGCGGTCGACGCGACGGCGGTCGACGCGACGGCGGGCTCGTGAGCGGCCGGCCCGCGGGCGGCGACCGGGGCGGGCGCCCCAGCCTTCGCGCCGGGCCGGCTCACGTCACGCGACTCCCGATCGTGCAACAGACGGGGCGCGAATTCGGCCGGGCGAGACCCCGCCTGCTCGCGCGGCGCACGCGTGATCGGCACCGGCGCGACCACGGGCGACGCGGGCGGCGGCGCATCGGCGGGCGGCGGCGCATCGGCGCGGGGCGGAGCATCCGCTTCACCGCCGACGTACCCGCGCTGGAATCGCGGGTCGTACCGCGGATCGATGCGGGCCTTGCTGTCGGTCATTCCCCCATTCTCGACTCGTGCGCCGGGAATGACCAGCCTCAGTCGACGTCGGGTTCGCCGCTCACGAGTCCGCGCAGCCAGTCGCGCGCCTCGATGAAGATCTCGTCATCGAACTTCGAGTGGTACTCGATCTCGCGCTGGTCGGCGCGGGGGTACGAGCCGAGGAAGATGACCTTCGGGCTCGTGCGCCGCAGGCCGAGCAGCGCGTCTGCGACCCGCTCGTCTGAGACGTGCCCGTCGAGGTCGACGACGAAGCGGTAGCGTCCGAGCGCGTCGCCGATGGGCCGCGACTCGAGCAACGAGAGGTTGACGCCCCGGGTCGAGAACTGCTCGAGCATGGCGAGCAGCGAGCCGGGCTCGTCGTCGGGCAGCTCGACGATGAGGCTGGTCTTGTCGGCGCCGGTGGGCTCGGGCAGCGCGCGCGAGCGGCTGACCAGCACGAACCGGGTGACCGCGTTGGGATTGTCGCCGATGTCGCGGGCGAGCACGTCGACGTCGAGGTGGTCGGTGATGCCGGGCGGGGCGACGGCTGCGTCGGCCTGGCTGCCGTCGAAGAGGGATGCCGCGGCCTGCACGTTGCTCGCGGCGGGGATGTACCCGTGGTCGGGCAGGTGCCGCTCGAGCCAGCCGCGCGATTGGGCGTAGGCGACGGGGTGCGCGTTGATGAGCCGCACCTCGGCGAGCGTGGTGCCCGGACGGGCGACGAGCACGAAGTTCACCGGCACGAGGTACTCGCCGACGATGCGCAGGCCCGGCACGGTCGCGAGCGCGTCTTGGGTGGCGCTCACGCCGCCCTCGATCGAGTTCTCGATGGCGATCATCGCTGCGGTCGAACGCCCGGTCGTGACATCGGCCAGGGCCTCGCCGACGTTGTTCACCGAGCGCCAGTGCTTGCCCGCGGCTTCGGGCACCTGCTTGAGCGCCGCCTCGGTGAAGGTGCCGGCCGGTCCCAGGTAGGAGTACGTCTGCTCGGGCGTCGCAGGCGCGGCTTCGGTCATGCACGCCAGCCTACCGACCCGCCGGAATCCCCAGCCGCTAGCGTCGACACATGACGACGACCGAGGAGGGGCGGGCCGAAGCTCGCGTCGAGCGGCGCACAGTCCCCACCGATGAGGAGCGGCGCGCGGCGTTGCGGCGCATGAAGCGGGTCGCGGCGAGCCTGCTCGTCGCCGCGGCCATCGTGTTCGCGGTGTCGTTCGCGCTGCAGGACGACATCGCGTGGCTCGGATACGTGCGGGCCGCCGCCGAAGGAGCGATGGTCGGGGCGATCGCCGACTGGTTCGCGGTGACGGCGCTGTTCCGGCATCCGCTGGGCATCCCGATCCCGCACACGGCGATCATCCCGAACCGCAAGGACGAGATCGGCGCGACGCTCGGCGCCTTCGTCGAAGACGAGTTCCTGAGCGAAGAGGTCGTCGTCGGCAAGCTGGCCTCGATCGGCATCGCGCGCCGACTCGGAGGATGGCTCGCGGAGCCCGACAACGCCGAGCGCCTGACGGCCGAGGGCGGGGTCGCGGCACGGGGCATCCTGACCCTCCTCGGTGACGACGACGTCGAGGACGTCATCGAGCGGCTCGCACGCAAGCACCTCTTCGAACCCGAGTGGGCGCCGGCGATCGGGCGCATCGGCGGCCGCCTGGTCGCCGCCGACCAGCAGCGCGCGGCGATCGACGTCGTGCTCGACAAGGCCGAGCAGTGGCTCGCGGCACATCCCGAGGCGTTCGGCAGCATGGTCTCGGGCAGGCTGCCCAAGTGGGTCCCCGGGTTCGTCGACCGTCTCGTCGACGACCGGGCGCACCGCGAGGTGCTGGCGTTCGTGCGTGCGGTTCGGGCCGAGCCGGGGCATCCGCTTCGCCTCGCCATCGATCGTTACCTCGCAGAGCTCGCCGCCGACCTGCAGCACGACCCTGCCATGATCGCCCGCGTCGAACGGCTGAAGGCCGGACTGCTCGACAGCCCGCGGGTGCGCGAGTTCGCGGCCGAGGCGTGGGCGAGCGTGAAACTGAGCCTCGACGAGGCCCTTGCCGACCCGGCAAGTGAGCTGCGCGCCGGACTGCGGTCGGCCGTGATCGAGGTCGGCGTGCGGCTCACCGCCGACGACGCGCTCGCGGCGAAGGTCGACGCGTGGGTCATCGACGCCGCCGCCTACATCGTGCGCAGCTACCGGCACGAGATCGCGGGCGTCATCACCGAGACCGTCGAGCGCTGGGACCCGCGCGAGACGACCGAGAAGATCGAGTTGCAGGTGGGGCGCGACCTGCAGTTCATCCGCATCAACGGCACGGTCGTCGGCGCGCTCGCGGGGCTCGCGATCTACACGGTCGCGACGACGATCCACGCCCTGGTCTGAGCCGCGGGGTTCTCGCCGGGCCACGTCCACGTGCACGTCCACGTCCACGTCCACGTCCACGTGCGCAATTCAGGTTCGCGCAGGCGTGTCGCGCTCGCGCGAGGTCGACACGCCGCGTCGACACACCTGCGCACCTGAATTGCGCACATGGATTGGGCCTCCACGCCCGCGGGGGCGAGTGCAAGACTGGGGGCATGCATGAGCGCGCAGGAAGACCGGCTGCCGAATCCGATCTCGTCGACGTCGAAGGGCTCGTGCGGGCCTATTACGAGAAGCAGCCCGACGCCTCGATACCCGAGCAGCGCGTCGTCTTCGGCACCGCGGGGCACCGCGGATCGTCGTTGAACACGAGCTTCAACGAGCACCACATCCTCGCGACGACCCAGGCGATCGTCGACTACCGCACGGCGCGCGGCATCACCGGGCCGCTCTTCATCGGCGCCGACACCCACGCGCTGAGCGCCCCCGCGCAGACCACCGCGCTCGACGTGCTCGTCGGCAACCGGGTGCGCGTCTTCGTCGACGAGTTCGACGACTACGTGCCCACACCGGCCTTGAGCCACGCGATCCTGAAGTGGAACAACGACCCCGAGACCCGCGGCGAAGGAGAGGCCGACGGCATCGTCATCACGCCGTCGCACAACCCGCCGCAAGACGGCGGCTTCAAGTACAACCCGCCGCATGGCGGCCCCGCCGACTCCGAGGCGACGACGTGGATCGCGAACCGAGCCAACGAGCTCATCGCCGGCGGCGGCGGCGCGGTGAACCAGGCCGAGCCGAGCGGCGTCGAGACCTACGACTTCCGCGGCAACTACGTCGAAGACCTCGCGAACATCATCGACTTCGACGCCATCAAGCGCAGCGGCATCCGCATCGGCGCCGACCCCCTCGGCGGGGCATCCGTGCACTACTGGGCCGCGATCCGCGACCACTACGACCTCGACCTCACCGTCGTGAACGCGCGCGTCGACCCGACCTGGTCGTTCATGACGCTCGACTGGGACGGCAAGATCCGCATGGACCCGTCGAGCGCGTCGGCGATGGCCTCGGTGCTCGAGCATCGCGGCGACTACGACATCCTCACGGGCAACGACGCCGACGCCGACCGGCACGGCATCGTCACCCCCGACGACGGGCTCATGAACCCGAACCACTACCTCGCCGTGGCGATCGAGTACCTCTTCGCGCACCGGCCTGAGTGGCGGCCCGACGCCGCCGTCGGCAAGACCCTCGTGTCGTCGTCGATGATCGACCGGGTCGCCGCATCGCTCGGCCGGCGGCTCTGGGAGGTTCCCGTCGGGTTCAAGTGGTTCGTGCCCGGACTCATCGACGGATCGGTCGGGTTCGGCGGCGAAGAGAGCGCGGGCGCGTCGTTCCTGCGGTTCGACGGCTCGGTGTGGACGACCGACAAAGACGGCATCCTGCTCTGCCTGCTCGCGTCCGAGATCCGTGCGGTCACGGGCAAGTCGCCCTCCGAACTCTATGGATCGCTGGTCGAGCGGTTCGGAGACCCCGCATACGAACGAACGGATGCCGCGGCATCCGCTGCTCAGAAGGCGGACCTCGGCCGACTCGACGGCGACGCGATCTCTGCCACCGAACTCGCCGGCGAGCCCATCACCGCGAAGCTCTCGCACGCGCCGGGCAACGACGCGGCGATCGGCGGCGTCAAGGTGACGACCGAGAACGCGTGGTTCGCCGCCCGGCCGAGCGGCACCGAAGACGTGTACAAGATCTATGCGGAGTCGTTCGAAGGGCCCGAGCACCTCAAGGCCGTGCAAGCGGCGGCGAAGCAGATCGTCGACGCGGCGCTGGCGTCGGCGGGCGAGTAGCGACCCACGCCGGTCGAGTAGCGACGAAGGAGCATATCGAGACCCTTCACGTGGTCTCGCTACGCGCTTCGCGCTACTCGACCGACGGAGGCCACTCCTAGCGCAGCGAGAAGTACGTGACGTACCCGCCGCCGTTGGCGATGGCCTCGTCGACGTTCCAGTAGTCGACGTCCTTGGTGTGGCTCCCGACCCAGACGCGGGTGCCCGAGTCGGTGTGCTCGACGCGCGTGACGATCGCGGTATGGTCGCGGTCGCCCGACGAGTTCCAGTCGAACTGTGCGATGTCGCCGACCTTCACGAGCCCGCGCTGCGAGTCGTCGAGGGGCGTCGCCAGGTCGGGGCGCGACATGAGCCAATCGCGCATGGCGGTCGAGCTCGACCAGCTCGGCGACATGGCGCCGGTGGCGCGGTCGTAGTACCAGCCGCCGTCCATCTTCCAACCGCGTTCGATGAGCGACTGGCTGGCGAAGTTCGCACAGTCGACACCGCTCAAGACGGTGTACTCGCTGGAGTTGTAACTGTTCCAGTGGGTCAGCACGTAGCCGACCTGTGCGTCGATGGCCGGGTTGCTCGTGTAGGTCAGGGTGAGCGCGTGCGGAATCGCGCGGGTCGAGGCCTCGACGATTCCGTTCAGGTCGGTCGTCGTCGTCTGCGGCACGGATGCCCCGGCCACGACGGCCGCGTCGGCCGATGCGATGGCGACCGGGGCGCCTGCGGCGGCGAGCCGCACCTGGGCGGTGCCGATCGAATCCGCTGAGACCGCCGGAACGGCGAAGGTCACGGCATCGTCCTCGGCGGTGACGATCGTGGCCGGCACCCCGGCGACGGTGACCGAGTCGACCTCGTCGAGCCCTTCGCCGTTCACGGTGACCTGCGTGCCGCCGGTGAAGGGCACCGCTGCCGTCGAGAGTCCGCTCGTCACGATGGGTGCGTCGTCGACCGCGTCGATGACCGAGACGATCTCGTCGGCGTATGCGGCGGCAGCCGGGTCGATGCCGGGCCGGGCGGCCACCGGGGAGCCGGCGTCATCGGCCGCAGCGGCGACCGCACCGAACGCGGAGACCCCGAGGATCGCCGTCGAGCAGGTCAGTGCGACCACTCGGCGGGCGCCGATGGCGTGGGAAGGTCGTTCGGCGCGGTGACGGGCACGGGTGCGTACCGGTGTCGACCCTGTTTCGGGCATGGGGGCAGCGTGGTTTCGTGGCACAGGGAGGTTTCGGGTCGAGATCGGGGAAGCTTCCACCCCAACACCCCAGATTGTGAGGAAGCCTCCCAACGTCTGGGAGCGACATGTGAACGCGCTCTCACATGCCGACGCCCAGGCCATCGGGGGTGGATCGCGGGATTCCTGCTGCGAGTCTCCCCGAAATGCCGCAGGGCGGCGGTGACCACGGCGTTTTCGGGTGACTCGGCGGAGTCGTCACCACATTGTGCCTCGTTCTGCAACTGTTCTAGTATTGCTATAACAGTTGTGAAAGAGGGGCCATGCTGATCCGAGTCGATCCCGCGAGCGACGTGCCGATCTTCGCGCAGGTGGCGGCGTCGGTTCGCGCCGATGCGGCGAGCGGTCGACTCCGGCCCGGCGACCGACTGCCGTCGGCTCGTGAGGTCGCGAGCTCGCTCGAGGTCAACCTGCACACCGTGCTTCGCGCCTACCAGGACCTGCGCGACGAAGGCCTCGTCGACATGCGGCGCGGCCGCGGCGCCGTCGTCACCGATGCCGTTGCGCCGCTCGCGCAGCTGCACGATGACGTCGTCGCCCTCGTCGAGCGCGCCCGCGCGCTCGGCCTCTCACCCGATACCCTCGCCGCCCTCGTGAAGGAGACGTTCCGATGACCGCCGCCACCCCCGACGTGCATACCGCCCGACGCCGCTATGTCGTCGTCGGCGTCGTGCTACCCATCGTGATCACCCTGATCGCCGTCGTGCTCATGCTCGTGTGGCTGCCCGAGGTGCCCGCGACCGTCGCGACCCACTGGTCGGGCGACGGGCCCGACGGGTTCGCGCCGGCGTGGGCAGTGCCGCTGATCGCCGCGGCGCTCGGCGCCGGGCTCACCGCGCTCCTCGCGGTGATGGTGCTCGTGCCATCGCGCGACGGCGCGTGGGGGGCGACCTCGCGGCTGCTCGGCGCGGTGATGCTCGGCACCAGTGTGCTACTCGCCGTCACCCTGACGTGGTCGTTCGGCATGCAACGCGGGTTGGCCGACCCACACGACGCCCCGAACGTTCTCGTGCCGCTCGCCGTGGGCGCCGGCGCCGGGCTGCTCGCCGGCGTCGCAGGCTGGTTCGCCCAACCGAACGTCGTGACGAGCGGCGCATCGGGGCCTGCCGCGCAGGCGGTCGGCGCCGTTTCGCTCGCACCTGGTGAGCGTGTGGTCTGGGCGCGGACGACGACGATGTCGGGCGTGGCGATGCTCGCCGTCACGGCCGGCATCATCGCACTTGCGCTCGGCACGATCGTGCTGAGCGCGACCGGCTCCGATTCCTGGTGGATCATGCTCGGCGCCACGCTCATGGTGCTCGTGCTCGCGTGCGCCACCTTCGCGTTCCGCGTGCGGGTCGACCGTGCCGGGCTCACAGTGCGGTCGTCGATCGGGGTGCCCCGGTTCCGCATTCCGCTCGGCGAGATCGCCCAGGCGGGCGTCACCACAGTGCAGCCGACGGCAGAGTTCGGCGGCTGGGGAATTCGCATCGGGCTCGACGGGCGCTTCGGAGTGGTGCTGCACGCGGGTGAAGCACTGCAGGTGGCGCGACGCAGCGGCCGCGTCTTCGTCGTGACCGTCGACGATGCCGCGACCGCGGCCGCCCTGCTCGAGGCGTTGGCCGAGCGCACGCCTGCTGAGTATCCCGCCGCGAGTCACCCCAGAGTGCCGCCGGGCGGCGGCGACCACGGCATCTTGGGGTGACTCGGCGGAGCGACTTGCGAAGCAGGCTGGACGGCACACCTCTGCGGGCTGACGCCCTGGCGGGCGTCAGCGGCTGAGATCAGTGTGCGGGCAACGCCATCCGGAACGAGCTGCTGCCCGATGCCCGGCGGTTGCCGGCGCGGTCGGCGCGGTGACGCGCCCGGTGATGCGGCGGCGCGGCCCGGGGCAGATCGGGTGCGGTCGGAGCCGGAGTCTCAGTCGCCTCGGGAGTCTCAGTCGCCTCGGGAGTCTCAGTCGCCTCGGGAGTCTCAGTCGCCTCAGGAGTCTCGGCTGCCTCAGAGACATCGACAGGCGCCGGCTCGTGGGAGACCCTCGCATCGTCGGCCGCGAGCCCGAAGAGCCCGAGATCGACTGCGGCGTCCGGCTCGCGGAAGGTCGATCGACGGCGTTCGGGAAGGGGCGCGAGGTCGGCGTTCGACGGCGACTTCGCCTTGGAGGTCATGAGCTTGAGCACGTGCGGTTCTCTGGTGTCGGCATTTAGGGGGACACGCCCACTTCATCATGCCAGTTTGTGAGGAAGCCTCTCGCTCACTGGGAAGGAAGTGAGAACGCTCTCATGCGTGAGGCGCGAGCGCAGCCGATCGCGCCGCCCGGCCGGCGCGCCGGGCTCGCAGCCCCGCGATCACGAGGGGCACGAGCACGAGCACCGCCACGAGGTTGACACCCGCGAACCCGCCGATGCCGAGCACGACTCCCGACAGGGCAGCGGATGCCGCAGCCGCGAGATTCATCGTCGCGTCGGTCGCGCCCTGCAGGGGCACGCGGATGTCCGCGTCGACCGAGTGGTTGAGCAGCGTGGAGCCGCCGATCAGGCCGCACGACCAGCCGAGTCCGAGCAGTCCGAGCGCGAGCGGGATCAGCAGCACATCGTCGGCGGGCATGAGGATTCCGATCAGCGTCGCGCTGAGCAGAATCCCGATGCCGAGCGAGATCACCCGTGCCGAGCCGATGCGGTCGGCGAGCCAGCCGACGATGGGGCTCGCGCCGTACATGCCGAGGATGTGGACGCTGAGCACGACGCCGACGAGCGTCAGCGAGAGCCCGTGCGCGGTCATGTGCACCGGCGTCATCACCATGACGCCGATCATGACCGTGTGCGAGCAGACGATGGCGAGCACCGCGAACAGGGCGCGGGGTTCACGAACGGCGATGCGCAGGGCAGACCAGGCGCCGACGGGGGCCGGTCTCGATACGCGTCCTCCTTCGTCGGGCGCTACTCGACCGGCGGGAAGAGCGCCGTCGTCGGGCGCTTCTCGACCGGCGGGTTCCGGGTCGGCAGGGTCAGCCTCGGCGGCGGGGGCGGCGTCGGACGCGAGCACCCCCGCCTTCGGCAGTCGCAGCAGAGCGGCGACGAGCACCGACGAGAGAGCGAAGACCGTGCCCGAGAGTAGGAACGGGCCGACGAGCGGCGGCAGGCCGAGCGACGCACCGAGCTGGGCGCCGGTCTCCGAGAGCAGCGGCCCGGCGACCGATCCGAGCGTCGTCGCCCACAGCACGAGCGACATGTACCGGGCTTCGAACCCGGGCGCCGCCACCTCGGTCGCGGCGAACCGCGCTTGCAGGCCGGCTGCGGCGCCGGCTCCGAAGGCCGCGAGCCCGACGAACACGAGCACGACCCACCCGCTCGCGGCCGCGGCGATGATGAGCGCGGCACCTGCGCACGCGCACGCGTAGCCCGTCGCGAGTGAGACGTGACGACCGGCACGCACCGCGAGGCGGGCCAGCGGGATCGCCGCGAGCGCGGCACCGAGCACACTCGCCGACTGCGCAAGACCCGCCAGCGCGACGACACCCGTCAGCTCGTCGACGAGCAAGGCGGCGACCGCGATGCCCGAGGCAACTCCGATGCCGGCCAGCAGCTGATTGACGATGAGAATCGTCAGCGAAAGCCCGCGGTGGGGCATCCGCTCACTCATACGACGGCGCCGGCGGGAGCCCGAAGAACTCTTCGAGGGTGGTGATGCCCCTGTCGTGCATCTCGGTCGCGAGCGGAATGCCGACGTAGCGGAAGTGCCACGGCTCCCATTCGTAGCCGGTGACCGCGGTCTTGTCGGCGGGATACCGCAGGATGAAGCCGAAGCGGTAGGCGTTGTCGCGCAGCCAGATGCCTTCGGGCATGTCGCCGAAGCACTGCTCGATCGAGCACTCGCCCGACGACGCTCCAATGTCCATCGTGAGCCCGGTCTGGTGCTCGCTGAAGCCGGGGCGCGCGGTCGAGAGGTCGTCGCCGTCGTAGATGTTCTCTTGCGCGCCGAACGAGCGGAAGGCGCTGTTCGAGGCGAGGAACAGGTCGGCCTCACTCTCGGCGGCGTCGAACATGGCGACGACAGCGTCGGATGCCTCTTGACGCATATACGGCTCGAAGGTGTACTCGACGGGCACGAACACGAGGTCTTCGGGCTCGAAGTCGAGCGGGTTCATGGGGCGCAGCTTGTTGACGACGACCCAGATGCTCATCGGATCGTCGAGCGAGTGCGCGGCCTTGTCGAATGTGTCGACGGTCGCCGGCGGCGCGGCCTCCGCGGGCGCCGGGCGCGGCGTCTCGGTGGGGGTCGGCGAGGCGGATGCTCCGGCCGCTCCCCCGTTCGCCCCGGCCGAGACGGCGCCGACCACGACCACTGCGACGGCGAGCAGCACGAGGATGAGCGCGACCGCCACCGTCATGCGACGGCGTTGCACGGCGGGGCTTGGCTGACTCACTGCTCGAGGCTCCAGTAGTAGGCGGTGCCGCCCGGGTGATCGACCGTGATGGCCGTGTCGACGTCGCGGTAGTCGGAGTCGAGTGTATGGCCGGCGAAATAGATCTTAGTCCCGGCCGCGGTTCGCTCGACCTTGGTCACGATGCCCGTGTGATCGCGGTCGCCCGAGTCGTCCCAGTCGAACTGCGCGATGTCGCCGACCTCGACCTGGTCGCGCTGGGTGTCGTCGAGCGGGGTGGCGAGGTCGGGCCGCGTCGCGAGCCAATCACGGAACGACGTCGAACTGCGCCAGCTCGCGCTGGCCTTGTAGACGTCGGCGGGGTCGTTGTACCACTCGTCGTCCTGCTCCCAGCCTCGCGCGATGAGGGTCTGGCTGGCGAAGTTCACACAGTCGGTGATACCGAGCACGCCGTATTGGGGGTTGTAGTCCTTCCAGTACGCGAGGGCGTAGTCGACCTGGGCCTGCACGTGCGGCGCGAGCGCCGGCTCGACGGCGACGGGTGTGGGCGGTTGCGTCGTCGCAGTCGGTGTCGGCCGCTCGACGACGTCGGCGGTCTCAGTCGCCGTCGCAGGTTCGGCGCCGCCCGTGCCGGCGCCTCGGCCGCCGAGCGACGTGACCACGCCGACGCCGATCACCGCGATCACGACGAGCGCCACGCCGATCGAAAGCGCGATCGTCATGCGGCGTCGGCGCACCAGCTCAGCGGGCTGGTGCGGTGGAGCGTCTGACACGCTCGGCAGTGTAGAGCGGATGCCTCGGCGCCGGCTGGGAGGGACATCCGAACAGTGTCGTGAACGCCCTTCCGAGAAATCGTGAGAGCGCTCTCTTGACAGAACGCGGTTGCAATGCATAGTGTCTCCCACGACACCTGTGAGAGCGCTCTCACAGATTGCAAGAGAGCGCTCTCAGGCGGTGAACACATTCCGTCCACGCACACAAAGGAGTGACCGTGAAGCTCTCACGCCACACACGGATCGCCGCGGCCGTCGCCGGGGCGGCATCGATCGCCCTCCTCGCCGCCGCCTGCTCGACAGGCGGCGGCGAAGACGACACGGCCAGCGACGAACCCGTCACGCTGACCATCACCACGTTCGGCACCTTCGGCTACGACGACCTGTACGAGCAGTACATGGACGAGAACCCGAACGTCACGATCGAGGCGACGAACATCGACACCGGTGGCAACGCGCGCACCGACGCATTCACGAAGATCGCCGCAGGCTCGGGCCTCAGCGACATCGTCGCCATCGAAGAGGGCTGGCTCGGCGCCATCATGGAGGTCAGCGACCAGTTCGTCGACCTCAAGGACTACGGCATCGAGGACCGAAAAGGCGACTGGGTCGACTGGAAGTACGAGCAGGCAACCGACTCCGACGGTCGGGTCATCGGCTACGGCACCGACATCGGCCCGCAGGGCGTGTGCTTCAACGGCCCCGCGCTCGCAGCGGCAGGCCTCCCGAGCGACCGCGAGGGCGTTGCCGAACTCCTCGGCGGCGACGACGCGACGTGGGAGGACTTCTTCACCGTCGGCAAGCAGTACCACGACGCCACGGGCAAGGCGTGGTACGACCACTCGGGCTTCGTCTGGAACTCGATGGTCAACCAGCTCCCCGAGGGCTACTACACCGCTGAGGGCGAGCTGAACGTCGAGGGCAACGCCGACCTCAAGGAGCGTTTCGAGTTGCTCGGCACCGCAGTCGCCGACGGCCAGTCGGCCGCGCAGGCGGCGTGGGACTGGAACGGCGGCAAGTCGTTCGTCGACGGCACATTCGCGACCTTCGTGTGCCCCGGCTGGATGCTCGGCGTCGTGCAGGGCAACACCGAGGCCGGCGGCGGCGACGCGACCACCGGCTGGGACTTCGCCGACGTCTTCCCGGGTGGCGCCGCAAACTGGGGCGGCGCGTTCCTCTCGGTCGCCGAGACGAGCGAGCACAAGGAGGCCGCCGCGGCTCTCGCCGACTGGCTGACCCAGCCCGAGCAGCAGGTCGCGCAGTTCGAGGCGGCCGGCACCTTCCCGAGCACCGTCGAAGCCCAGGATGAGCTCGCAGCGAACCCCACGCCGAACGAGTTCTTCAACGGCGCACCGGTCGGCGAGATCCTCGCCGCCCGTTCGCAGGGCGTCGTCGCCCAGTTCAAGGGTCCCGACGACTCGGTCATTCAGGAGAACGTGTTCGGCCCGCCGCTGCAGAAGCTCGACCGCGGTGAGGTCGACACCCAGCAGGCGTGGGACGAAGCGCTCGCCCTGCTGAACGAACTGGTCGGCTGAGCCGAGCTGTCTTCGCCGGTCGAGTAGCGAGCGTGCGAGGGTATCGAGACCCGGTGACTCGATCTCGGGTCTCGATACGTCGCTCCGCTCCTACTCGACCGGCGGTTCCGAGAGGACTCACCATGACCACGACACTCCAGGCCCCAGACGCGGGCACGGAGGCACCAGGCCGGCGCACGACCTCCGAGCCGCTCACCATGCGGCAGCGCCTTTCGCGCTTCGATGTGAAGGCCTCGCCCTACCTCTACATCTCACCCTTCTTCGTGCTGTTCGCACTCGTCGGGCTCTTCCCCCTCGGCTACACCTTCGTCGTCTCCGTGCACGAATGGGACCTGCTCACGGGCCAGGGGCCGTTCGTCGGCCTCGACAACTTCACCGCGATCCTCGGCGACCGCATGTTCTGGAACTCGATCGGCAACACGATCAGCATCTTCCTGCTGTCGACGATCCCGCAGCTCACCGTCGCGATCATCATCGCCTACCTGCTCGACCAGGGGCTGCGCGCGAAGACCTTCTGGCGCATGAGCGTGCTGCTGCCGTTCGTGGTGACGCCCGTCGCCGTGGCGCTCATCTTCTCGAGCATCTTCAACGAGGCCGACGGCCTCGCGAACAACCTGCTCAACCTCATCGGCATCCCCGACCAGGCATGGAAGCACGACACGTTCCTCAGCCACGTCGCGATCGCGACGATGGTGAACTTCCGCTGGACCGGCTACAACGTACTCATCCTGCTCGCGGCCATGCAGGCCGTCCCGCGAGACCTCTACGAATCCGCCGCGATCGACGGAGCCGGAAGCATCCGCCGCTTTTTCTCGATCACGATCCCGTCGATCCGGCCGACCCTCATCTTCGTCATCATCACGGCCACGATCGGTGGCCTGCAGATCTTCGCCGAGCCGCGACTGTTCGACGTGTCGAGCGCGGGCGGCATCGGTGGCAGTGACCGCCAGTTCCAGACGACCGTGCTCTTCATGTGGGAGCTCGCCTTCTTCCGCCGCGACTTCGGCGAAGCGGCCGCAGTCGCTTGGCTGCTGTTCCTGCTGATCGTGGGCTTCGGTCTCGTGAACTTCCTGATCTCGCGGCGCATCGCCACGGGCGACGGCCGCCCGAACCGCCGCACCCGTCGCGCGCTGGCCCGAGGAGAGAACCGATGAGCACCGCCATTCCGCAGCCCGTTCCGGCGGTCGAGGTCGATGTCGTCGGCCCTGAGACGGCCGCGCACCCCGACGTCGTCGGCACTGGCCGGCCCAGCGCGCCGCGCCGTCGCAGATCGCGCTCGGCCGGCACCGCCGGCCTCGGCAGCCGCCCCGGGTTCCTGACCTACGGGCTGCTCACCGCGTTCCTCATCGGCAGCGCGTACCCGCTGTGGTGGTCGTTCGTCGTCGGCTCGGGCACGAACGCGACGCGCGGCGAGACGCTTCCGCTCATCCCGGGCGGCAACTTCCTCACCAACGCGCAGAAGGTGCTCGACGCGATCCCGTTCTGGCTCGCGCTCTGGAATTCCGTCCTGATCTCGTCGATCATCACGATCTCGGTCGTGACGTTCTCGACACTCGCGGGGTACGCGTTCGCCAAACTCCGCTTCCGCGGACGCGACGGACTCATGGTCTTCGTCGTCGCGACGATGGCGATCCCGACGCAGCTCGGCATCATCCCCCTCTTCATGGTGATGAAGGAGCTCGGCTGGACGGGCACCATCGGCGCCGTGATCGTGCCGATGCTCGTGACCGCATTCGGCGTGTTCTTCATGCGCCAGTACCTGGTCGACGTCATTCCCGACGAGCTGATCGAGGCGGCGCGGGTGGACGGTGCGAACCAGTTCCGCACCTTCCTCACCGTCGGTCTGCCGGCCGCGCGCCCCGCGATGGCGATCCTCGGCCTGTTCACGTTCATGACGGCCTGGACCGACTACCTGTGGCCGCTGATCGTCTTGAGCCCGTCGAACCCGACGCTGCAGACGGCCCTCAGCCAGCTGCAGTCGGGCTTCTACATCGACTACTCGATCGTGCTCACGGGCGCGGTCATGGCGACCATCCCGCTGCTCATCCTCTTCGTGGTGGCGGGCAAGCAGCTCATCTCAGGAATCATGCAAGGAGCAGTGAAGGGTTGAATACGAACCACGCCGCGCCCGAACGACACTGGCCCGCCGGCTTCATCTGGGGGTCGGCGACCGCCGCCGCGCAGATCGAGGGCGCCGCCCACGAGGGCGGAAAGGAGGACTCGATCTGGGACGCGTTCGCCCGCCTCCCCGGCGCCGTCGCAGGCGGCGACACCCCCGAGCGCGCGGTCGACCACTACCATCGCATGCCCGATGACGTCGCGCTCATGAAGCGGCTCGGGCTCGACTCGTATCGCTTCTCGACGAGCTGGGCGCGCGTCGTGCCCGGTGGGCGCTCGGTGAACCAGGAGGGCCTCGACTTCTACTCGCGGCTCGTCGACGAACTGCTCGGAGCCGGCATCCTGCCGTGGCTCACGCTCTACCACTGGGACCTGCCGCAGGCACTTCAGGAGCGCGGCGGATGGACCAACCGCGACACCGCGTACCGGTTCGCCGACTACGCCGAAGCCGTCCACGGCGCGCTCGGCGACCGGGTCAGCCACTGGACGACGTTCAACGAGCCGCTCTGCTCGTCCCTCATCGGCTACATCGGCGGCGAGCACGCGCCCGGACTCACCGACCCCGACGCCGGCCTCGCAGCGGTGCACCACCAGCACCTCGCACATGGTCTTGCCGTGCAGCGATTGCGCGGGCTCGCGGATGCTTCGGGGCGGGACATCCGGCTCGGAATCACGCTGAATCTCACCAACGCGGTGCCGAACGATCCGTCGGACCCTGCCGACCTCGAAGCGGCCCGCCGCATCGACGCGCTGTGGAACCGCATGTTCCTCGAACCGCTGCTGCTCGGCGTGTACCCCGCCGACCTGCTCGACGACGTTCGCGACTACGGGCTCGCCGCGCGCATCCAGGAGGGCGATCTCGAGCAGATCGCGCAGCCCATCGACTTCCTCGGCGTGAACCACTACCACGACGACAACGTGTCGGGACATCCCCTGCCCGCGGGAACGCGTCCTTCCCTGAAGCCGACGCCGAAGCCCGGCCGCTCGCCGTTCGCAGGCAGCGAGTACGTCACGATGCCGTCGCGCGGGCTGCCGCGCACCGCGATGGACTGGGAGGTGCATCCCGAGGGGCTGCGCACCCTGCTCGTGCGCCTCGGCCGCGAGTACCCGAACCTGCCTCCGCTGTACGTGACCGAGAACGGCGCCGCCTACGACGGCGACACGGTCACCGACGACGGCGCCGTGCACGACCCCGAGCGCACGAAGTACATCGTCGACCACGTCGACGCGATCGGGCGGGCCATCGACGACGGCGCCGACGTGCGCGGCTACTTCGTCTGGTCGCTGCTCGACAACTTCGAATGGGCGTGGGGGTACGAGAAGCGGTTCGGCATCGTGCACGTCGACTATGCGACGCTCGTGCGCACGCCGAAGGACAGTGCGCTCGCCTACGCAGAACTGATCGCCCGGGCGAAGACGCAGGTCGCCGAGGCGAAGACGCGGGTCGCCGCGGCGACTATCGTGGGGTGAGTCGACGACGACCGTGTCGCCGGCTGAACGGGGGTGCACGATGACGGCGAAGACGCACTCCGATGCCGCACCGACGCTCGAGATGGTCGCCGCCAAGGCCGGGGTCTCGCGGGCGACGGTGTCGCGCGTGGTCAACGGATCACCCAAGGTCAGCCCCGAGATCACGACCGCCGTTCGCGAGGCCATCGAGGCGCTCAACTACGTGCCGAACAGCGCCGCGCGCTCGCTCGCGAGCCGGCGCACGCAGGCGATCGCCCTCGTCGTGCCCGAGTCGACCGCGCGCGTGTTCAACGACCCGTTCTTCGCCACCCTCGTGCAGGGAGTGGGTCTCGCGCTCGCCGACACCGAGTACACGATGTCGATGCTCATCGAGAGCGAGGCGGCGTTCGACAAGACCCGCCGCTACCTGCTCGGCGGTAACGTCGACGGCGCGCTCGTCGTCTCGCACCACACCGGCGACCACTCGTACGCCAATGTCAGCAGGGCGTTGCCCGTGGTGTTCGGTGGGCGCCCCCTCGATTCGGTCGAGAGCGTCAACCACACGGTCGACGTCGACAATGCGCACGGCGCATCGCTCGCGGCGCAGCACCTCATCGACGGGGGGCGCACCCGCATCGCGACGATCGCCGGCCCGCAGGACATGCCTCCAGGCGTCGACCGCCTGCGCGGCTTCGTCGAAACGCTCGTCGGCGCGGGGCTGCCGGCCGACGCGATCGAGTACGGCGACTTCAGCCCCGCGTCGGGCGCGATCGCCATGCGACGCCTGCTCGAGCGCGATCCGGCCATCGATGCGGTGTTCGCCGCGAACGACCAGATGGCGATGGGCGCGTACTCGGCGATCGCCGAGTCGGGCCGCAGCATTCCCGGTGATGTGGCGGTGGTCGGCTTCGACGACGACCGCTACGCCGCGACGGCGGTTCCCCCGCTCACGACCGTGCACCAGCCGTCGCTCGAGATGGGCGCCGAGATGGCCCGCGTGCTCGTGCGGCTCATCGACGGCGAGACCGTGCAGCCGTCGACGATCCTGCCGACGAGCCTGGTGGTGCGCGAGTCGGCGTAGGGCTCCGGGCGGCCACCGCAGCGCCACCCCGTCGCCCGCCGCGTCTCACCCTCAGTCGCGTGGGAGCACAGCTGTGCGCTGAGAGCAACCCACGAACGTGGCTCCCAGCGCCGAAGCTTGCTCCCATGGGGTCTCAGCTGCCGACTTCACAGCCTCGTGACGATACATCGCTGACGGATGCCGCGACCTCGTGTCGCGGCATCCGTCATGCCCGCCTACCCGACGTGCGGCACGACCTCGCTCGCGAGGAACTCGAGCAGATCGGGGTCGTCGAAGTCGAGCACCTGCAGGTAGATCGCCTCGACGCCGATTGCGGCGAGGCCGGCGATGCGGTCGATGACCTCTTGCGCGGTACCGCCGATGCCGGTGCGGCGCAGGTCGTCGGCGTCTCGCCCGATGCGCTCGGCACGTCGCCGGTACTCGGCCTCGGTCGCGCCCGCGGTCGTCGTGAGGGCGGCTGAATAGACGAGCGAGTCGGGGTCGCGACCGACTGACTCGGCGGCCGCCCGCACCCGACCGAAGCCGCCCGCGATCACCTCGTTCGAACGGAACGGCACGTTGTACTCGTGCGCGTACCGGGCGGCGAGCTGCGGCGTGCGCGATGGCCCGGCGCCGCCGACGATCACCGGTACCGGCTGCTGCACGGGCTTGGGCAGCGCCGGCGAATCGACGAGCGTGTAGTGCGAGCCGGCGAACGAGTAGCGCTCGCCGGCCGGCGTCGCCCACAACCCGGTGACGATCTCGAACTGCTCCTCGAGCATGCCGAACCGCTTCTCGGGGAAGGGGATGCCGTACGCCGCGTGCTCGGCGGCGAACCATCCGGTGCCGAGTCCGAACTCGATGCGGCCGCCGCTCATCGCGTCGACCTGCGCGACCTGGATCGCGAGCAGCCCCGGGTGCCGGAACGTGACGCTCGTCACGAGCGTGCCCAGCCGGATGGTCGACGTCTCACGCGCGATCGCGCCGAGCGTCACCCACGCATCGGTCGGGCCGGGAAGCCCCCGACCGTCGCCGCCCATGTCGCCCATCGCCAGGAAGTGGTCGCTGCGGAACCAGCCGTCGAACCCGAGCCGCTCGGCGGCCTGCGCCATCGCGAGCTGCTGCTCGAAACTCGCGCCCTGCTGCGGCTCGGTGAAGATACGGAATCTCATGCGGGGGCTCCTTCGGGCGGGGCTTTCGGGGTCTCGATACGCTCGCTGCGCTCGCTACTCGACCGGCGCACGTCACTCGACCGGCGCACGTCACTCGAAGACAACGCCCGCGACGTCCGTGAACCTTCCCCGCATCACCGCAATCGCCTCGAGATTCTCATCGACGAGCACGAAGCGGCGGCCGAGCGTCGCGGCGACCGCGCCGGTTGTACCCGAGCCGGCGAAGAAGTCGAGCACCCAATCGCCCTCGCGCGTCGAGGCCTGCACGATGCGCCGCAGAATGCCCTCGGGCTTCTGCGTCGGGTACCCCGTCTTCTCGCGCCCGGTGGGCGACACGATCGTGTGCCACCACACGTCGGTGGGCAGCTTGCCGAGCTCGGCCTTCTCGGGCGTCACGAGCCCCGGCGCCATGTACGGCTCGCGGTCGACGGTGGTCGAGTCGAACCAGTACGTCGCCGGGTTCTTCACGTACACGAGGATCGTGTCGTGCTTCGTCGGCCACTTGCGCTTCGTCTTCGCGCCGTAGTCGTAGGCCCAGATGAGCTCGTTGAGAAAGCACTCGCGGCCGAACAACGCATCGAGCAGCACCTTCGCGTAGTGGGCCTCGCGATAGTCGAGGTGCAGGTAGAGGGTGCCGTCATCTGCGAGCAGCCGCCACGCCTCGGCGAGCCGCGGTTCGAGGAACGCCCAGTAGTCGTCGAAGCGGTCGTCGTAGCGCAGCAGGTCGCCGCGGATGCGTTGGTACCGCTTGCCGGCGAAGCCCGTGATCACGGATGACCCGGGCCCCGGGTCATCCGTATCGGGCACGGCGCCCGACGCCGCGTCGTCAACCCGCACGTGCCTCATCGACTGCCGGGCCTGCGCCCGGCCCGTGTTGAAGGGCGGATCGAGGTAGACGAGCGTGAAGCGGCCGTCGGGCAGGGTGGGCAGTACCGCGAGGTTGTCCGCATGGATGATGCGGTTCGGCTCGTCGGTCGGCATCGCCCCATTCTGCCGCACGCCGCCGGTCGAGTAGGCGCGCTGCCAGCGCCGTATCGATCCCCTCGACGGATACTGGTCTCGATACGCTCCTTCGTCGTCACTCGACCGTCGGATGGTCAGACGTCGAGCCGGATCGAGCCCTTGAAACGGTCGGCGCGGGCCGGGACATCCGCCGGCTCTTCTTCATCGGCGAAGGCGATGCCCTTGTCACCGTCGCCCGGCACCGGCGCCGGCGTCGGAAGCCGGCTCTGCCGGTCGAGTTCGACCTGCGCCTCGTGCTTGCGGGGCGCGAAGACCTCGTCGCCGATCATCATGACGCCGCCACCGCCGCCACCGCGCTTGGTCTTGTCGGAGAGGTCGATCCAGCCTCGCCGCACCGCGACCCACCCGAAGGCGAGCACTGCGGCGGCGATCAGGAGCCACATCCACCAGTCCACCCGGCGATTGTACAGAGGATCGCTGGGCGTATCACATGCTCGCCGAGTCGAAGGACGCTCAGGGTACGCGGTAGAGCCACTCGCTCGTCGAGAACTTCGACTCGGCGAGCGCCTCGGCCTCGGCCATCTCGTCGGCCGTCACCGAACCGGGGGTCGCGCCATAGAGCCCCATGAACGTCTGCTTCAGCGCGTCGATGATCTCGGCGCGCTCCATGCCGGTCTGCGAGCGCAGCGGGTCGACGCGCTTCGCTGCGCTCGCGATGCCCTTGTCGCTGATCTTCTCGCGCCCGATGCGCAGCACCTCGAGCATCTTCTCGTTGTCGAGGTCGTATGCCATCGTCACGTGGTGCAGCACTGAGCCCGCACCGAGCCGCTTCTGCGCGGCGCCGCCGATCTTGCCGGCGGGGCTCGCGATGTCGTTGAGCGGCTGGTAGGTCGCCTCGATGCCGATGGCGCGAAGGCCCTGCAGCACCCAGTCGTCGAGGTAGGCGTAGGAGTCGGCGAAGCTCATGCCCTGCACGAGTTCGGCGGGCACGTACAGCGAGTAGGTGACGACGTTGTCCTTCTCCATCATCATCGCGCCGCCGCCCGAGATGCGTCGCACGACGTCGAAGCCGTACTTCTCGGCCCCCTCGGGGTCGACCTCGTTCTTCACCGACTGGAAGCTGCCGATGACGACGGCGGACTCGTTCCACTCCCAGAAGCGCAGTGTGGGCTTGCGCCGCCCGTCGCCCACCCGGGTGGCGAGCACTTCGTCGAGCGCGAGGTGCAGGCGCGGGGGCACGGCGGAGTCGTGCACGATCTCCCATTCGTAGTCGGCCCAGCTCGTGGCATCGGTCATCGCCCGTCGCACGGCGACGGCGACCGCCTCGGCCGAGAATCCCAGCATCACCGCTTCGGCGCGAAGGCCCGCCGTGATCGCCGCGGCGATCTGCTTCGCATCGGATGCCGCAGCCAGGCCATCGAGCGCGGCGTTGATGTCGCCCAGCGCCTCGTCGGGCTCGAGGAAGAAGTCACCCGCGACGCGCGGGTTGCGGATGACGCCGTCGACCACGTCGAAGTCGACGATCACGAGCTTTCCGCCGGGAACCTTGTACTCACCGTGCATGGGGTACAGCCTACGGATCGCCGCCGTCGGGCGAGTAGCGAAGTGTGTCGAGACCATCGGACGGAGGACTCGACGCCGCCTGCTCGATGAAGAGCGCGTCGTCTGCGAGTGCGCGCCTGGCCGTTCGCCGCCAGCCGTAGGCGACGCTCGCCCCGGTGACGAGCGCGCCGGGGAGCGTGTACCCGAAGCTCGACGCACTCCCGGTCATGACTGCGCCCGCGGTCCAGGCGGTTGCGCCGCCGACGACGGCGCCGAGCACCGCGAAGGCGATGAGATGAACCCAGATCGGCCGCACGCGACGAAGCGCCAGCCCGAGCAACCACGCCGTCGGCCCGCCGACCATGACGAGCGCGCCGATCGACCACGGCAGCGCGAAGACGAACATCATCACCGAACCCAACAACGCGAAAACCAGAACATCTGTCGAACCGCTGCTCGGCGGATACAGGAGGAACGACCCGAGACTCATTACCGGATAGCTGAGCGGGAACACCAGTTGGAACACCAGCCACGCGAACCCCGCCCCTCGCGCGAACTCGCCCCACGTGAACGCCATCGGCAGCTCTGGCGTGCGCACGCGCCTGCCGTAGCGGCCGGCCAGGCCGGGCGCCGGGACGGTCACGCGCGCACCTCCCCGATGAGTTCGACGAGCTCGCGCAGCGGCTTGCGCAGCAGTGGCAGCTTCACGAGCGGCAGCGCGAGCGCGAGCAGCTTGAGCCCGCGGTCGAGCAGCCGCAGCGTGCGCTCCTGGCCGGGCGACGAGTCGTAGACCCAGAACATCGCGAGCAACAGGTAGCCGAGCCAGAACACCTCGGGCAGCGAACGGGCGAGGTCGTCGGGCAGCGAATGCCGTGCCCCCGCGACCGCCTCGTCGAAGATGCCGACGGCGAGCTCGCGCGCCTCGGTCGAGTCGGCGCCGAGCGGGTTGATCGGCGACCGGGGCGAGACAGCCGCGCTCAGGAACCCTGGCGCGAAGCGGTGGAACGGCTCGAGCGTGGCGAGCCCGGTGCGGTAGACCACTCCCAGCCGCTCGACGAGGTCGGTGTGCTCGGCGAGCAGCGGCTCGGCCGCCGCCCGGTGGTCGCGCTGCACCTCGACGTAGAGCTCCTGCACGAGGTGGTTCTTCGTCGGGAAGTAGTAGTAGGCGTTGCCCAGCGAGACGCCCGCCTCCTGAGCGATGAGCCGCACCGTCGTGTCGTCGAAGCCACGCTCGCGGAACGACGCGATCGCCGTGTCGCGAATGCGCGCGCGAGTGCGTTCTGCCTTGGTGCGAGGCATCCGCTCATCATTTTCGAACATGTTCAAAACATAGCGCATCCGACGCGAACCGTCGAAGGTTTCGAGACGGTCGCTCCGCTCCCTCCTCAACCTGCGGCTGCCTGCGTACGCTGGCGGCATGACGACGTTCTTCCTGGCACGCCACGGCGAGACGATCTGGCACGCCGAACACCGGTACGCGGGCAATTCCGATGTCGCGCTCACGCGCCACGGTCTCGGCCAGGCCGCCGCACTCGGTGCGTGGGCGGTCGACGCCGAGCTCGACGCGATCGTCGCATCGCCGCTCAGCCGTGCACGACGGTCGGCGGCACCCGCGGTCGAGACGACCGGCCTCGCCCTGAGAATCGACGACCGACTGGTCGAGATCGACTTCGGCGACGCCGAGGGCCTCACGCCCGATGAGATCGCCGCGCGCTGGCCCGCCGAATGGGCGGCATTCGGCGAGGCGCCGGCCTCGAACCCCCTGCCGGGCGGCGAGTCGGGCCGAGCCGGCATCGCCCGCGCGCTGCCCGTGCTCGACGAGCTCGTCGCCGAGTTCCCCGAGGGCCGAGTGCTGATCGTCGCGCACGCGACGCTCATCAGGCTGATGTTCTGCGAACTGGCGGGCATGGACCCCGACGGCTACCGCGACCTGCTGCCGGTGCTCGGCAACTGCAACCTGACCACGATCGTGTACCCGTGGGCGACCGAGTCACGTGCCGCGCACCATCCCCGCATCCGGTTGCTGGGCTTCGACGTGCCGGCGTCGCGCGCCGCCGTCTGAGCTCTCTGCGTATCGAGACAGCGGGTCTCGATAGGCTCCTTCGTCGCAGCACCGACGTCAGATCGAGTGGGCAGAGATCGCGCTTCAGATCGAGTGGGCAGAGATCGCCCCTCAGACGACTGTGAAGCGCGATCTCTGCCCACTCGATCTCGAGCGCGTCGATGATCGGCGAGGCGCAGCCCGCCGTGGCGTGTCAGTCCACGGCGAAGCGTTCGTCGAGCCAGCGGATCAGGTCGCCGCGCACCTCGTCTTGGTTCGTCTCGTTGAAGACCTCGTGCCGGGCGCCGTCGTAGACGATGAGCTCGATGTCGACGAGTCCGCTGCGACGCTCGTAGTCGTGCAGCAGCCGCGTCGCACTGGGTTCACCCGCGACCGGATCGTCTGATCCCACCATGATGAGCACCGGCAGCTCGTCGGGGATGCGCTTCGACGGTCGCGTCATGAGCGAGAACGACTGCGGCCAGCCGAACAGCTGCTGAAGCTTGCGGTCGGTCGTGTAGGGGTCGGCCTCGAATGCCTCGGCGACCGCCGGATCGCGACTGAGCCACTCCATGGCGGTGCCGCCGGGCCTCGCGAAACGCTTGTTGAGGTCGCCGATGTTCGTGTGCCCGAGCTGCAGCCACGCGGTGCCCGTGAGCACCATCGCGTCGTAGTTCTCGGGATGCCGGTTGACGAGGTGCTGCGTCATGAACGACCCCCACGAGTGCCCGAGAATCACGAGCGGGATGCCGCTGCCCTCGCCATCGCGGATGACCTCGGTGAACCGCCCGAGCGCCGCGATCGCCGCCCGCATGCCGCCCGGACCCGGTCGCCCCATGCGCGTGAGGTCGCCGCCGTGCTGCTCGAAGCCGGTCTGCCCGTGACCGCGATGATCGTCGGCCCACACGGAGTACCCGGCCGCGTTCAGGGCCTCGATGAGCCTGCCGTAACGGCCGATGTGCTCGCCGATGCCGTGGGCGAGCTGCACCACGGCGGTCGCGTCGGGCACCCTCCACGACTGGTAGTGGATTCGGACCCCGTAGTCGTCGGTGAAGGTCGGCATGCGGTCATTCTGGCAGCACGCCGAAGACCACGGGGGCACTCGGCGAACGACCCGCCGGGCCCACGTGGATTCGTCACTGAAATCCGCGCAAACGCTTGACCGTGGTGAAGCAAGAGTGATTCTATATGAACGTTTTTCAGCGTCTCAATCATGTTCGATCATTCCAAACCGAAAGAGAGACCCGATGATCCACCACCGAACACACCGCTCGCGCAGTGCCGCGCGAGTCGGTGCCGTCGGCCTCGCCGCCCTGCTGGCGGTCGTCGGCGCAGGTGTCGCCCCGGCACTCGCGGCACCGGCGGCGGCCGCCGAGGCGACCCCGTCGCCCACCACCCCGATCACCCCGAAGAAGGTCAGCCCCGAGGTCGCCGTCGAAGACGGCGACACGCTCGGCGCCATCACCGACGTCACGCAGGACGGCGCGACCGTCACCCTCGACGCCGAGCACGGCGCCTTCCGCGCCACGTTCCTCGACGAGCGCACCCTGCGCCTGGAGGCGACTCCGACGGGCGAGTTCACCGACCCGGCGAACACCCCGCAGGGCGATCCCGCCCGCACGGCGAACATCGTCGTCGGCTCCGAGGACTTCGACGGGGCATCCATCGATCTCGCCGAAGGCGACACCATCACGATCTCGACGCCGAAGGTCGCGCTCGAGGTCGACCGCGCAACGGGCGCGACGAGCCTCACCCGCGCCGACGGCTCGGTGATCTGGTCGGAGTCCGAGCCCCTCAGCTTCGGTTCCCGCTCGGCGACGCAGCATCTCGACGCGGTCGAGGGCGAGCAGTTCCTCGGCGGCGGCATGCAGAACGGTCGCTCGATCCACACGGGCGCGACCATCAACATCGCCCGCAACTTCGACTGGGACGACGACGGCTACCCCAACGCGGTGCCCTACTACATGTCGTCGAACGGCTACGGCGTACTGCGCAACACGTTCGCCGCGGGAAGCTACGACTTCGCCGCACACACCACCACGCATGCCGAGCAGCGATTCGACGCCTACTACTTCGTCGGCGACTACACCGACGCGCTCGACTCGTACACGAAGCTGACCGGCCGGCCGATGATGCCGCCGGTGTACGCGCTCGAATACGGCGACGCCGACTGCTACAACCGCTCGAGCCCGACGTACTCGGGTTCGAAGGATCCGGCGAAGCTGCGCACCCCACAGGCACTCGAGATCGCGAAGGACTTCGTCGAGCACGACATGCCCGGCGGCTGGATGCTCGTGAACGACGGCTACGGCTGCGAGTACCAGGAGCTGCCTGAGACAGTCGAGGCGATCGAAGCCGAGACCGGGCTCAAGACCGGCCTCTGGACCCAGCGCTCACTGACCGAGCAGGAGTACGAGGTCGGCGAAGCCGGCGTGCGTCTGCGCAAGCTCGACGTCGCGTGGGTGGGCACGGGCTACCGGCTCGCGCTCACCGGCTGCGAGGCCGCCCACGACGGCATCGAGCAGTACTCCGACGCGCGTGGCACGTCGCTCATGGTCGAGGGCTGGGCGGGTGCGCAACGCTGCGGCATGCAGTGGACAGGCGACCACTCGGGCAACCTCGACGCGGTGCGCTGGCAGGTCTCGGCGCTCACCGGCGCCGGCAATTCGGGTCTGCCGTTCACGACCGGTGACGTCGACGGCATCTTCGGCGGCTCGGCCGAGAGCTACGTGCGCGACCTGCAGTGGAAGGCCTTCGCACCCGCGCTCTATTCGATGAGCGGGTGGGCGTCGACCGACAAGCGCCCGTGGCTCTACGGCGAGCAGGCCACCGCGATCAACCGGTCGTACCTGCAGCTGCGGCAGCAGCTGATGCCGTACATCTACTCACTCGCGGCCGAGTCGCACCGCAGCGGCCTGCCCATGATGCGGTCGGTCGCGCTCGAGTACCCGAATGACCCGGGTGCGTACAGCGTCGAGGCGAACAACGAGTTCCTGCTCGGCAGCGACTACCTCGTCGCGCCCGTCTTCACGAAGACGACCGTGCGCAACGGCATCTACCTGCCCGAGGGCGACCAGTGGGTCGACTACTGGACGGGTGCGGTGCACGACGGCGGCCAGGTGATCAACGGGCACCCGGCACCGCTCGAGCGGCTGCCGATCTTCGTGCGCGCCGGCGCGGTGGTGCCGCAGGGCATCGTCGCTCGCAACGCCTCGCTCGTTCCCGAGGACTCCCCCATCACCCTGTCGCTCTATCCGCAGGGCGAGGGCGAGTTCGAGCTCTACGAGGACGACAAGGTCACCCGCGCGTTCGCCGACGGCGAGTCGAGCACCCAGCAGTTCGCCGTCACCGCCCCCGATGCCGGCAAGAAGGGCACCGTGACGGTCGAGATCGGCGAGCGCGACGGCGACTACGACGGCAAGGCCGCCGCCCGCCCGTACGTCATCGAGGCGCACACGGGGTCGGCCCCCGCGAACGTCGCCATCGACGACGTTCGGTTGAAGAAGGCCGGCTCGCTCGACGAACTCGAGGCTGCGGCATCCGGCTGGTTCTATGACGCCGACGATGCCGGCGGCGTCGTCACCGTCAAGGTCGAGCCGGTCGCCTCGGGCGAGCGCGCCGAGGTCGTGCTCGCCGGCACGAGCAGCGTGGGCGGCCGCGATCAGGATGCCACCGCGGCATCCGTCGCCGTCGACCTCGGTGACCGGGTGTTCCAGGGAGCGCAGACCACGGTCTCGGCGACCTTCCGCAACACGGGCACGAAGGCGAAGGACGGCGTCGTGCTGACGCCCGTCGCGCCCGAGGGCTGGACGCTCGTCTCGTCGAACGGCGACCAGGTGGGTACCGTGAAGGCGGGCGGCTCGGCGAGCGCCGAGTTCGTGTTCGAAGTGACGGATGCCGCTGCCGCCGACCTGCAGACCGTCAGTGTCGAGGCGGCGTACACCTCGCAGGGCGACCCGAACACGGTGTCTGGGGCCAACCAGCTCTACGTCGCCTACGGATCGCTCGCCGGCGCCTTCAACGCCGTCTCGATCACCGACCTCGCGACGGCGACGGCGGGCAACTTCGATGGTGGCGGCGCCACCTTCTCGGCGGAGGCGCTCGCACGAGCGGGAGTCACCCCGGGTGGGGCGGTTGCCGTCGGCACCGGCGACGGGGCGATCGAGTACCGCTGGCCCGAGCCGGTCGGCACGCCGAACTCGGTCGCGCCCGAAGGGCAGACCATCGCCCTTTCGGGGCAGGGCACGCACCTCGCGCTGCTCGCCTCGGCGGCGTCGGGCGGCGGCGTGAACCCCGCGCTCGAACTGCACTACACCGACGGCACCACCTCGAAGCAGAACGTGTTCTTCCCGAACCGGCTGCCGCAGGCATCGGGCGTCGGGGGCGCGAGCGTCGCGGTCAGGTCACTCGGGCGCAACAGTGCGACGAACCCCGCCGTGTACGAGTACCCGACCTACGGGTACCAGGTGTATTCGAACCTCGTGCGACTGAACCCCGCGAAGGAGCTCGAGTACGTCGTGCTGCCGAACGAGAGCCGACTCAAGATCTTCGACTGGCAGGTCGTCGATCAGCCGCTGCCCGCGACGCCGACCGGCACCGTGTTCGCGTCGGACCTGCCGTGGCTGAGCGCCACGAACGGCTGGGGAGTGATCGGCAAGGACGTCGCGAACAAGGACGCCGCGGGCTCGCCCGACCTGCCCCTCGCGATCAACTACACCGATCCGGCGACGGGCGAGAACCCCACGTATGAGAAGGGGCTCGGCGTGCACGCCCTGTCGAAGATCACCTATTACGTGGGCGGGGCCTGCGAGGCGTTCACCGCCGACGTCGGCCTCGAGGCAGGCTTCGCGGGCAACGTGATCTTCAAGGTCGACGTCGACGGCGTGAACCGCTACCAGTCGCGCACGTTCACGCCCGGGTTCGCGCCCGAGCAGGTGAATGTCGACCTCACGGGCGTGCAGTACGTCGACCTCGTGGTCGAGGCGCCCGGCAGCATCAACGGCGCCCACGGGGTGTGGGGCGACCCGAAGTTCAGCTGCGACTGAGCCCTTCCGCGGCACGGGCCCGCGCGATCGCTTCGCGCGGGCCCGTGCTGCGGCGGTGTCAGACCTCGACAGCGCCCACCAGGTTCACCTTCACCCCGAGCCGGTCGAGCATCGCGGCCTTGGCGACGAGCGCCTTGTCGGCCGTCTCGGCATCAGGCGCGTAGACGAGCTGGGCGTGGTTCGCCTTGTGACGCGCCATGAACTGATCGCGAGTCACGTCGTGCAGCACGACGTGCGCGATCGGCCACTCGGGGTTCGTCGCGTCCTTGCGCCGCTGCGTCTCCTCGGCGGGCAGTTCAACGACGGTGCCGCGAAGCAGGTCGGCCTGCAGAACGCCGTCGGCGATGAACACGCGCGAGAGCACGACCTCGCCGGGCATCGAGACGCCATTGACGGTCGAACCGCCGGCGGGGAAGAACACCGGGTCCTGCCGCCAGCCCTCGGCGTGCTGCCACCCGCCGAGGTGCGAGCCCGGCACCGAGCCCGAGATCTCGTACACCCAGACGAACTCGCCGCCGAACTCCTCACCCCAGCGCACGTCGTGCAAGGTGTTGTCGGGTATGAGACCCATCGCCCGCCAGATGCGGTCGGTGACGAGCGCGTCGACCGCGACCCCCTCGTCTGCCTCATTGAAGTGCGGGAATGCGCGGCCCTCGTGCAGCACGCGCGAGCCGTCGCGCGAGGTCACCGGCGGGCGCTCGGTCGAGTTGAGCAGGCCCTCGGCCAGGTCGGACGCCGGCACGAGGTCCTTCAGCCCCTGCTGGTACTGGATGCCGACCGCATCGAGGCCGAAGTCGTCAGAGATGCGCAGGGCCGCGATGTACATCTTGTACTGCCAGCGCAGCTGCGCCTCGGTGAGCTCGGTCGCCTCGTCGGTGCCGAGCTTGAAGGTCATGCCGTGCCCGGCGAGCCAGGCGCCGACCGCGTCGGCCTCGTCGTCGCCCACCGTCAGCATCTCGGCGTAGAGGGCCGACTGCGAGAGCCGCTCTTTGTAGATGCCGAGCCGGTTCAGCAGTTCGTCGTCGAAGATCGCGTTGTACATGCCCATGCAGCCCTCATCGAAGACGCCGATGATCGCCTTGTCGGCGAGCAGTTCGTCGGCGAGCGCCCGACCGAGCTCCACCTCGGGGGTGTCGGGCAGCTCGGGCAGCGCGCGCACGTGCGAGTCGTCGTGTTCGATGCGGCCGGTCTCGACCCATTCGCGCAGCCCGCTTCTGAACCAGTCGTCGGTGAAGTCGACCGACCAGATCGTCGAGTACTCCTTGCCCATCTTCGTGAGACCGGCGTTGAGCCCGAGGAGCCCGACGAGACCCGGCCAATCGCCCGCGAAGTTCGCGACGGTGAGGATCGGACCGCGATGCGTGCGCAGCCCCGCGAGTACGTGGTGTGAGTACTGCCAAACCGCTTCGGCGACGATAAGCGGCGCGGCGACCGGGATCGACTTGAAGACCTCGAGCCCCATGCGCTGACTCGAGATGAAGCCGTGCCCCGTCGCGGGGTCGATGCCGTTGGCGCGCACCACGCTCCAGCCGAGCTCGCCGAGCGCGGCGGTGACGTCGGCCTCCATCGCTGCCTGCGTCGGCCAGCCGGCCGTGTTCGCCGACTCGCGCAGGTCGCCCGACGCGATCAGGTAGGCGGTGTTCGCCTCTGCCGCCGGTCGGACCGCCGGCTTCGGGAGCGTGTAGTGGGTCATGATGCCTCCTGGCTGGATGTTGCACGTCGGTTCTGGGAATGGGTGACGGTGATCGACTCGCCGGGTGCGAGACGGATGCCCCGGGCGACCGGTTCTCCGCACAGTCCGAGTTCATCGAGGTCAAAGAAGCCGCCGTCAGCGCGCAGAGTGAGCGTGTCGTTGTCGACCTCGACCCGCCCCCAGCCGGTGCCGGTCGTGACGAGCGAACCGAACGCGCCGGTGTTGTCGGTGACGGCGGGGTCGAACGAGAGGGTACGACTCGTGGCATCCCATTGCGCCCCGCTCATCGCGAGCAGCAGGCCCCACGAGGCGAGCGAGCGAGCATAGTGGTTGCCGCACTCGATTTCATTCCACGGGTTGCGGTGGGTGCCGTCGTAGCGGGCGCGCAATGTGCGCTCGATCGTCAGCGCCTCGTCGATGCGGCCCGCGTACGCGAGTGAGGTCGCGACCTGGTGCTCGATGCCGGTCCACACCTCGTCGGAGTACACGAAGGGGACGGCCGGGCGGCCGCCGCGCGGCCATGACGCGAGCAGCAGCCCGCCCTCGTCGTTCAGGGCGTAGACGCGCTGCGTGCTCTCGTGCGTCGTGAGGTCGGTGCGGTGATTGTGGGCGAAGACGGCGCCGAGCGCCGAGTCGACATGCTTCTTGGGTAACACGTACCCGAGCCCACCGAGGAAGGCGTGGAACTGCCCGAGCAGCTGATCCGAGAGCACGCCCTCGCCGTACTGGTACCGGTGCGCGTCGAGGTCGTCGATGACCTGGCCGTAGTATTCGCCGTTCCAGAGCACGGCGTCCATGCGTTCGGCCGCTCGATCGGCGCGAGCCGCCCAATCGGCGGCGCGCTCACCCTCGCCGAGGTGGCCGGCCATGCGCGCCCCCGCCCGCAGCGCGGCGATGAACATGCCGTTTGCGAGCGGGTCGATGCCGTGGAACTCGATGTCGTAGGTGTTGTGCAGCTCACCGTCGAGCAGGCCGTCGCCGTCGCGATCCCACTCGCGGATCGCATACTCGAGCGCACGCGCTGCGGCGGGCCAGAGCTCGGAGAGGAACGCGTCGTCGCCCGAGAAGCGCCACTCCCGGTGCAGCCGCAGCAGGGTGCCGAGCTGTCCGTCGACCGCCGGCCCCATGAACCAGCTCGGCCCACCGAACACGCGGTTGCCGCGGAACTTCTGCGCACCAGAGGCATCGGTCTCGAGCAGGTACTCGACGCGGCGGGCACTGCGCTCGAGCGACGGGAACAGCCACGCCGCCGTCTGGGCGTACGACCACACGTGCGTGCACGTGCCCTCGCACGAACCGCCGTGGTCGAACGAGCCCTCCCAGGCCGCGAACACGGAGCCGTCGCCGAGCTCGGGCGTCGGCGACTCGACCACGAAGCACGTCGTCGACCGCACCGCGGCGATGTTCGCGCCCACTGCCTCGGCGATGACCGGGTCGAGGGTGCCGCCGTAGAGCGCGTCGACGAATGCCGTCGTGCTCGATTCGAGTTCGGGCAGGTGGGTGTGCAGGTGCGTGGCGGCCGCCCAGGCGTCGGGCCAGAGCGTCGCGTAGTGGTTGCGCACGACCTGCTCGGCGTTCGGGTCGGCGAAGACGATGTGTCCCCGCCAGCCGCGCATGCGGTTGGGGAAGCTCCAGGCGAGCACGAACTCGAAGTCGCGCTCTTCGCCGGGCTCGAGCGTGTGCACGATGCCGAGCGACCCGGTGCGAAGCCTCGGCAGCTTCTCGAACAGCGCCGCCTCGCTCATCGGTGCACCGTCGATGCCGTCGGAACCACTACTCGAGCGCGGCGTCCCGTCGGCGTCGAGTTCGGCGAACAGGCCACGCGGTCGATCCTCGAGGGTGAGCCTGGGCTCGGGCGCGAGCAGCCCGTCATCGCGGAGGTCGTTCCAGAACAGCCGCGCGCCGTCGGGCCAGTAGCTCGTCACCCACTGCGGCTTGGCGGTGGTCGAGGCATCGGTCGTCGTGAGGCTGAGGGTTCCGTAGCCGAAATCGTCATCGGGCAGTTCGATGCCGAAATCGAGGCCCCTCACGCCGCCCTCGTCTCGCCATCGCACGGTCTGGGCCGCGCGCATGCCGAACGGACCGTCGCCGCGTCCTGCGGTGTGGGACACACTGCCGACGATGGAGACGGCGACCGGCACAGGGCCGGGGTTGCGCACCCGATAGCGCAGCACGGCGGCAGGGATGCCCGAGGCGTCGGCATCGAGCGGCACCAGTGGCGTGAACGCGCGCAGCGAGACCTCTACCGGGAGCGCGGCATCGTCGAAGTCGACATGGACGATCGGATACTCACCGTGCATGGTCGCACCGTCGAGGCGCGGCAACCCGGCGAGCTGGTCGAAGGCGTAGCCGGCATCCCAGTCGTGCCTGCCGGTGAGCCGGGCCTCGAGCACGCGCGTGACCTGCTCGCCGCCCTTGGGGGCGGCGTGGATCGCGAAGAAGGAGTGCGGGTTGCGCCGGCCCTTGTCGGGCAGGTTCTCGAGCTCCCAGTCGCGCAGCTCGCCACGCGCCCCGATCGACACGTTGCCGGTGCCGATGCCGCCGAGCGGGAAGGCGGCGCGTTCGGCGGTATGCGGGATGCCTCGTGCCCGCCGTGCCGTCGCGCCGGGGCGCGGCGGGGTCATGCACCGCTCCGCTGCTCGGCCGCGAGCTCGTGCACGACGCCCTTGCTCCCCTCGTACAGGCGCAGGTACCGCTCGAAGAGGGTGTCGTACACGCCGACGACGGCCGGGTCGGGCGTGATCGTGCGGGCGGCCGGGTTCCACTCGGTGATGTCGGGCACAGGGGCGCCCTCGCGGCGGGCGATCGCACCTGCGGCGAGGAACGCCGCACCGAAGCTCGCCCCGATCGTGATCTCTGGCACCTCCTGCACGAGCCCCGTGGCATCCGACACGATCTGCATCCAGAGTTCGCCCTGGGTGCCACCGCCGACGGCGACGATGCGGCGCAGGTCGGCGCCGGCGGCGCGCATCGTCTCGACGTTGTGGCGCACGCCGAGTGCGGTGGCCTCGAGCGCCGAGCGATAGAGGTCGCCGCGCCCGTGCTCGAGTGTGAGCCCGGCGATGACGCCGCGGGCATCGGGATCTTGGATCGGTGTGCGCTCGCCCGCGAAGTACGGCAGGGTGACGAGCCCGCGCGCGCCGGGGCCCGACTCGGCAGCCTCGGCGAGCAACTGCGGGTAGTCGGCCGCGGTGAGCTGCGCGAGCCAGGCGGTGAGCGCGCCCGATGTCGAGAGGCCGCCGGCGAGGTTGCGAGTGCCGGGGAACGCGCCGACCGTCGTCCACATCGATGGCGTGCGCAGCGTCTCGTCGCCGGTCGCGACGAGGAACATCGTGGTGCCGTACATGAGCATGAGGTCGCCCACCTCGTGCGCGCCGACGCTCACGGCTTCGGTCCAGGCGTCGATCGTGCCGACGATGACCGGGGTGCCCGCGGCGAGGCCGGTCAGGGCTGCGGCCTCGCCGGTCACGAGCCCGGCGACGTCGCCCGCCCACGCGAGCGGCGGCGCCTCGACGGGCGCCGCATACTGCACCCACCACGGATCGTGCCAGGCCTCGCCCTCGACGTCGTAGAGGGGCGTCACCTGGCTCGCCGACTGGTGGTCGAGCACATAGGCGCCGGTGAGCTTGCGGGCGAGCCACGAGGCCGGCATGTAGAGGCGGCGGGCGCGCGCCCACGCCTCGGGCTCCTCATCGGCGACCCAGGCGATCTTGGGTCCGCCGGCCTGCGAGGTGAGCTGCGATCCGCCGACGCGGGCGATCTCGTCGAGCCCCAGCTCGTCGTTCATGCGCCCGATCTGCGCACTCGCACGGGTGTCGACCCCGTAGAGGATTGCCGGACGCACGGGTTCGTCATCGCCGTCGCAGAGCAGCACGCACGGGCCCATGCCGCTCACGCCGACACCCTCGACCGTGGCATGCGGCACCGTCTCGAGCAGTTCGCGCGCGAGCGAGACGAACTCGCTCCACCAGATGCGCCCGTCCATCTCGACCCAGCCGGTGCGGGGGCGGTCGACGTCGTGCTGCTGGGTCGCGGAAGCGAGCAGCGTGCCGTCGGCGGCGACGAGCACACCCTTGCTGCTGGATGTGCCGATGTCGACCCCGAGGGTGCATCGCATCGACATGGCGTTCCTCCTCGATCACCGTCGCTCAAACCTGTCGGTCACTCTAGGCGAAATCGATTTCATGATCAACCGTCGGGCGTCACAGGCCGCTCGGAAGCACCGCCTGCCGCGGGTCAGTCGGCGGGTCGCGCGGGCTGCAGTTCGCCCCGCAGCACAACCGTGCGGGCCGGCTGGTCGTCACCCGCGATGCGCTCGAGCAGCATCTTGGCCGCAGTCACGCCCATGTGCCGCGCGGGCAGCCGCACGACGGTGACGGCACTCGGCGACAGGGTGGTGAAGGGCAGGGAGCCGACGACCGCGACGCCGAGCTTCGGCGGGGTGAGACCGTGCTCGGTGAGCACCTGGATCGCGCCGACGCCGAGCAGGTTGTTGCCCGCGACGACCGCATCGGGGGGTTCGGGCAGGGCGAGCAGCTCCTCCATCACGTCGCGGCCGCCGTCGACCCGGAAGGTCGAATACCGCAGCAGTTCGTCGGGGTCGGCGCCCGGGAACTCGCGTGTCACCACCGCGCGCCAGCCTTGGGCGCGCTCGTACGCGGTCTCGATGCGCTCGGGGCCGGTGATGCACGCGATGCGCCGATACCCGGCCCGCACGAGATGCTCGGTCGCCGCCTGGCCGGCCGTGCGGTTCGCCATGACGACGCCGTCGATGTCGTAACCGGTGCCGCGGTCGACCGCGACGACCGGACGCCCGGCGGCCTGGATGTCGTCGAGGTTCGTGTGGTCCGAGGCCGCGGCGAGGATCACGCCGGCCATGTGCTCGGAGATCGCGATCTGGAGGTAGGTGGCCTCTTTCTCGAGCTGGGCGTCGGTGTTGGCGAGCACGACGGAGAAGCCGGCGCTCTGCGCGACGTCTTCGACCCCCCGAGCGAGTTCGGTGAAGTATGGGTTCTCGATGTCGGGGATCACGAGGGCGATGACCTCGGACTCCTGCTTGCGCAGGGTTCGCGCCGTACGGTTCGGCGTGAACTTCAGCTGGCGCGCGGCCTCGCGGACGGCGAGCACCTTCTCGTCGGAGACTGCCACTCCGTTGAACACCCGTGAAACCGTCGCCGGCGAGACGCCGGCGAGCTTCGCCACCTCGTAGATCGTCGCCATGCGCCCTGCCCCTGCGCCGGCCCGCGTTGACATGCCGGTGAGGCAACCTTACAGTGTTGAAATCGATTCCAAGCGAGCGCATCGACGCGCCGCGCCAACACGAGGAAGTGGCACCGTGAACTCCCTGCACCCGCCGAGTCCCGACCTCTCATCGATCGCCGCGATGAGGCCGCTGCAGACCCGGTCGATCTCGCCAGAGAACTTCGACGGGTCGAAGGGCGGCGGCGGCCGGGCGACCGAGGGCACCGGGGCATCCTGCGCCCGCGATCTCGGCCCCGGCTGGAAGATCTCGCCAAGCGTCGACATCAAAGCGGGCGAGACGTTCGACCTCGCGACCATCGAGGGCGCCGGCAAGATCACCCACATCTGGATCACCACCCACACCGACAACTGGCGCACGCTCGTGCTGCGGGCGTACTGGGACGGCGCCGAGGAGCCGGCCGTCGAGGTGCCGTACGGCGACTTCTTCTGCAACGGCTGGGGCGTGTTCGCGCAGGTGAACTCGCAGGCGATCGCCGCCAACCCGCACGGCGGGTTCAACTCGTACTGGCCGATGCCGTTCAAGACCGGCGCGCGACTCACGGTCGAGAACACCTCGGTCGTCGACGTGCGGGTGTACTACCAGGTGACGTACGAGATCGGCGGCGACTACTCGAACGACGGCTACTTCCACGCGCAATGGCGCCGGTCGAACCCGCTCGACGAGCAGGTGCCACACACGATCCTCGAGGGAATCGAGGGCCAGGGGCAGTACGTCGGCACCTACCTCGCGTGGGGTGTGAACTCGAACGGCTGGTGGGGCGAGGGAGAGATCAAGTTCTACCTCGATGACGACACCGAGTACCCGACGATCTGCGGCACCGGCACGGAGGACTACTTCGGCGGCGCCTGGAACTTCGACATCCCCGGGCAGGGCTACACCGATTTCTCGACGCCGTACCTCGGCATGCCCCAGGTGATCCGCCCCGACGGCCTCTACATCAGCCAGCAGCGCTTCGGCATGTACCGATGGCACCTGCTCGACCCGATCTTCTTCGCCACGGGGATTCCGAAGGTCGACATCCAGGCCCTCGGTTGGCGAAGCGGATGGCGCTACCTGCCGCTGCGCGACGACATCGCCTCGACCGCGCTCTTCTACCTCGATCGGCCCACTGCGCGCCGCCCCAAGTCGCCGACCGCCGACGACATGGAGGTGCACTTGGGCACGGCTCCGGTGCCCGACATCGGGGCCATGCCGCCGCGCGCGCCGCAAGACTGACCACTGGAGCGGGGAGCTCGCAGCGACCTCAGTCGCCCTGCGGGCTCCCGCCGTCGGCGCTCCACGCCCGCCAGAGATCGGCGTAGCTGCCACCGCGAGCGAGCAGCTCCTCGTGCGTTCCGAGTTCGGCGAGCTCGCCCGCGTCGATCACCGCGATGCGGTCCGCGTCGTATGCCGTGGCCAGCCGGTGCGCGATGGCGATCACGGTCCGGCCCTCCATCACCGCGGCGAGCGCGGCCTCGAGATCGCGGGCGGCAGTCGGGTCGATGGCCGAGGTCGCCTCATCGAGGATCAGGGTGTGCGGGTCCGCCAGCACCACTCTCGCGAGGGCGAGCTGCTGCTCCTGGGCACCGGTCAACGGGTGCCCGCCCGCGCCGACCGCCGTGTCCCGCCCGTCGGGCAGTCGATCCACCCAGTCCGCCGCCCCGGTGGCCTGCAGGGCCCGCAGCACCTCGTCGTCGCCCGCGTCCGTATGGGCGAGGCGCACGTTGTCGAGCACGCTGGCGGCGAAGATGTGGCTCTCCTGCGTCACGAGCAGCACTTCGCGGCGACGGCGCTCGAGCGGGACCTCCCGCACGTCGACACCGCCGATCATCGCGCGACCCTCGGTGGGATCGTCGATTCCGGCGAGCAGTCGGGCGAGCGTCGACTTGCCGGCACCGGATGCCCCGACGATGGCGAGCCGCTCGCCGGGGACGATGCGCAGCGAGACGCCGTGCAGCACCTCGTGACCCGTGCGGTAGGCGAATCGCACGTCGCGCAGTTCGACCTCGGTCGACGACGGCACCGCATCACCGCCCGTCGGCTCTCGCACCTCGCCGACTCCGAGGATGCGGGCGAACGAGACGAGCCCCTTCTGCAGTTCATCGGTCCACTCGATCAGCGCCTCGAGCGGGGCGACGAGTGCCGCGGCGTAGAGCGTGACGGTGACCACCGTGCCGATGGAGACCTGCCCCTGGATCGACAGCCATCCGCCCCAGGCGAGCGATGCGAACACCGGGATCGCGAAGGCGAGGTTCGACCACGGCAGCACCACCATGCGCAGCTGGATGCGCCCGACGGCGGTGACCCAGTGGCGCGCGAGCACGTCGTCGATCGACCGGTTGCGAACGTCGGCAAGGCTCAGCGCCTCCACGGTGCGGGCGCCGTTCGCAGTCTCGGTGAGCGACGCGAAGAGCGGCCCGTAGCTGGCACCCATCCGCTCGTACACACCGACCGCCCGCTCCATGTACCACCGCATGACCACGATGAGCAGCGGCACGGCCAGCAGGTAGGCCGACGCGATGAGGGGCGACGTCAGCGCAGCCGCGGCGAGCGTGAGGATCACCGTGACCGCCGCGATGAGCGACTCCGGGAGCGCCCGGCGCACGGTCTCGGAGACGGAGCTGATGTCCTGCGTCGTGCGGGTGACGAGTTCTCCGGTGCCCGCCGACTCGACGAGCCCCATCGGCACCCGCAGCACGTCGGACATGAACTGATCGCGCAGGTGGGTGAAGACCTCTTCGCCGAGCATCAGGGCCGAACGGATCGCGAACATCACGAGCACGGCCTGCACCAGCACGCACGCCAACATCGCCGCACCGTACAGGGATGCCTCGGCGGGCCCGGCCCCCGCCGTGAGCCGGTCGATGAGCACGCCGACCAGGCGCGGCGGAGCGAGTCCGGCGAGCGCGGATGCTCCGAACAGCGCGATGACGACGACGAATCGGGCACGATGCGTGCGCCAGATCCCCCGGAGCTCGGCGCGAACCCGCTCGCGTCCGGCGTCGGGAAGGATGATCGCGGTCATGACACCCCTTCCGCCCGCAGTACGACGCCCCGGTAGTCGGCCTCGAGCTGCAGCAGCTCCTCATGGGCTCCCTCGGCGACCACCTCGCCGGCGTCATCGATCAACGCCACCCGGTCGCTCACGCCCAGCACGAGCGGACTCGTACTGACCATCACCGTCGCTCGTCCCCGCCGATAGGCCCGCATCCCCGCAGCCATGCGCTCTTCGGTCGACGCGTCGACCGAAGACGTCGGCTCGTGCAGCACGAGCAGCTGCGGCTCGCTGAGCAGGCTCCGCGCGGCACCCAGTCGCTGCCGCTGTCCACCGGAGAACTCGACGCCGCGCTCGCCCACGATCACGTCGAGCCCGCCGTCGACCGCGTCGACGATGTCGGTCGCGTCCACCGCGGCGACCGCGCGCAGGATGGTCTCGTCGTCACGACGGCCTCGCGGATCGAGCAGCTCCCGCAGGGTGCCGCTGAACAGGAACGGAACCGGGTCCGAGACTACGATCCGCTCGCGGATCTCGCCGATCGGGAGCTCTGCGATGCTCTGCCCGTGCAGGCGCACCACGGCATCGGGGTCGTCGGGCGCCATGCGCCCGATCCGGTCGACGAGCGCGCGTGCCTGACCTGCGTCGCGCACGGCGACGCCGAGCAGCTCGCCCTCGCGTACGCGCAGGCCGCTGCGTTCATCGAGCAGGTCCCAGTGGAGGGTCGGATCCTCGTCCGCGTCGTCCTGAGCCGCTGTCTGCACGGCCGCCTCCGCCGCCGCTACACGGCCCGCCTCGGCGGCGGCCTCACGGGGCCACAGCGGAGCCACCTCGAGCAACCCGGCGATCTGCCGTGCCGCGATGAGGGCCCGCACCGCGACCGTGACGGACTGGTTGAGCAGAGTCACGGGAAGCACCATGAAGCCGGCATAGCCGTAGAACGACACCAGCTCGCCGACGCTCAGTTCGCCCCGCGTAACGAGCACGGCGCCGATCCAGGTAAGCCCGACGACGAGCGTGCCGGCGATCAGCACCTTGAGCGCCTCGGCGATCGACATCGGCCTCGCGACCCTCTTGCCGGCATCGCGGGCAGCGGCCGAGCGCTCACGGAACCGGGCGAGGAACCAGTCCTCGCCGCCGATACCGCGAAGCACCCGCAGCCCTCGCGCACTGTCGGTGGCGACGGTGTTCATCTCCGACGTGGCGTCGCGCGCCTCGATCTGGCGGGCACGCAGCGATCGCACGAGCAGGAACAGGAGGGCCGAGAACGCCGGCACGCCCACGATGACGAGCCCGCCGAGCAGCAGGGAGTCACGCAGGAGGATCACGGCGACGGTCGCGAACGAGATGAGCGCCGACACCAGCGAGCCGACATTGATCGCGACGAAGCTCAACGCCCAGACATCCGAGGAGGCCATGGTGACGACCGCGCCGGGGTGCAGCTCGCGCTCGGCGGCGACGGTCACACGTGACGACGCTCGTGCGATGAGCTGATCGACTCGCGACCAGGATCGCTCGAAGTTCACCGATCCTGCGCGATCCCGCAGGCCCTGGATCAACGAGTGCTGCAGTTGCAGCGGCACCACGACGCCAAGCCACATGAGGAAGGCCGCGTAGTCGCCGGCGACCAGCCCCTCATCGACCGCCCGGCCGATGGCCCACGGCGTCAGCGCGAGACCCAGCAGCCAGATGATGTCGCAGACGGTGCCCTGCACGACCGTCGTCCACTGCTTGCCGACCAGCCACCGCAGGAACCCCCACGGCGTCACCCCGCGCGGCGGCGCGACGAACGGCTCGGGAATGGCGCGCATCGCTGACCTCGTCTCGGATCGGACTCCTCGTGCTCGACCCTTCGCGCACGGCATCGTCCACCCGAGACGAGCCTTTCACGTTAGGGGTCTGATATCGATTTCGCAAGGGCGGATCTCGAGCGGCTTCCGCCGCCGATCCAGCCCGGCGTCAGGGCCCTCAGGGCTTGCCGGGGCGATCCGGCTTGCCGGGCTTGTCGGGGAACTCGGGGCGTGGTGGCCGCGGGTCGTAGTGCACCGCGAAGAGGCTGAGGTCGCAGCCGTCGCACGAGGTGAGGATCGCACGGTCGGCTTCGGCGGTCGTCGTGACGACGAGTTGTGAGTCTTCGCGGTACGCGTCGCGGCGCACGGTGGCGGCGAAGCCGATCGTCAGCGTCTCGCCGGGGGCGATCTGCCCCGACCAGCGCAACGTCGAGCCGTCGAGCACGGGCTCGCCGATCGAGGAGCGCACCGACGCGGGATCCAGTGCGGTATCGTCGACGAGGCCGGCGAGATCGACCGCGAGGGTGACCGCCTCGGGGCTCGCGCTGTCGGTCGACGCCTGCACCTCGAACGTCACGACGTCGTCGCGCACCACCTCGGAGCCCGCCACTGGGTCGGAGGAGGCCGTGACCGTGAGCGCCGGCAGCTGCTCCTTCGCCTTCACGAGCGAGAGATCGTCGATCTGCACCCAGCGGTCGCCGTTCAGGTTCGAGCCGACGAAGGCCTGCACGGCCGTGCGGTCGCCGCTGTGGAAGGTCACCGAGTACCGCGTGTACGCACCCACCGATTCGAAGGACGCCTCGGCGAGCGTCGACCCGCCCGCGCCGAGTTCGCGCACGCCGATCGAACCGGGAGCGGGTGCACCACCCGTCACGACGAACCCGGTGAAGGTGTACGTGGTGTTCGGCTCGACCGCGACATCCTGGTGCACATCGATCCATCCGGCGTTGTGCCGCATCCAGCCCTGCTTGGTGCCTCCGTGCGCCCAGGCGTGGTTGATGTCGACGCCGCAGTTGCCCGTGCACGCCCACGGCGCCGGCATGGTGCCGTCGACGGCGCGCTCAAATCCGGGGTTCTCGATGAGGTTCGGGTTCACGACGGTGCCGGTCTCGTCGATCTCGACGCGCATCAGGTAGACGTTGTACGGCTCCCATTGCGAAAGCGTGAGGTAGAGCTCGCCGCCATCCGACCACGGGTGCAGGTAGCCGCCGTACAGGCCCGGGTAGTCGGCGAAGCTCGCGAGACGCTGCGCCTCGGCCCACGGCCCCTCGGGCGCGGGCGCGGTGCGCAGCACGAGGTCGAGGTCTTCGTTGAGGTAGGTCATCAGCCAGCCGCCGGTGTGCTCGCTGTACTGCACCGAGAGCTCCGCCGTGTTCGGCGGCACGATCGGTGCGGCGGCGGTGTCGTCACCGAGCACCCAGCTCGAGCCGTCCCAGTACGAGTACGCCGACTTGTCGAGAACGGATGCCTCGGGCACACGTGCGACGTGCGCCGCCCCGAACCGGCCGTTCGGCGTGCCGAACATGTAGACGTAGCCGTCGTGGCGCTCGAACGCGACCATCTGGAACGGGTGCTGCCCGTCGGCGGTGTTCGTCCACTGCGGCCCGTCGGTCGAGTTCCAGGTCTCGCCGTTGTCGTCGGAGTACGCGATGCGGCTGAAGTTGGTGTCCCACGCACCGGGAGCACCCCACTGGCGCACCGACATGAAGGCGAGGAACTGCCGCCCGCCGACGGCGATGCCGGCGGTCGGGATCGTGGTGATCTCCTCGCCGTTCACCTTCAGCGACGGGATGATCTCGGCCGCGTGGCCCGGCGCGTCCTCGACCGCCGAATCGAACGTCATGCCGTCGGAGAGCTCGGTGTCGCTGCTGCGCAGCAGCACGTTCGATCGCCAGTCGCCTCCGCCACCGCCCGGCCCGCTCCAGTCACCGAAGGTGTCGCCGAACGCGGTGAGCACCTCGCCCGAGCCGTTGTCCCACATGATGCCGAGGTCGGTGCCCGTCACCGCCCAGCGCGTGTCGGTGGCAGCGAGCGACTTCGGTCCGGTCATCTTGCTGACGACCACCCCCGGCGAGTGGTCGGGCGAGGGTTCGGCCGGCGCGCCCGCGGCGGACACGAGCGGTGCCGCGACCGCGCCGGTGGGCGCGAGGGCGCCGACGACGAGCGCGCCGAGCGCGACGATGAGGGCGGTGTTCCTTCTTACGGGCTGCAGCATTGCTTCTCCCTGTCGGTGGAAATTGCGCGGTTCGGGTCAGGTCGCCCCATGGGGCGATGTCACTTCATTCCGGCCAATTTGATGTTGCCGATGATCTGGCGCTGGAAGATCAGGAACAGGATGATCACGGGCGCGGCCGCGAGCACCGAACCTGCCATCAGCAGGCCGAGTTCGGTCGATCGTTCGGAACGGAACGTGGCCAGGTATTGCTGAACCACGAACTGCTCGGGGCTCGTGATGGTCATGATCGGCCAGACGTAGGAGTTCCAGTACGCCAGGAACGCGGTGATCCCCATCACGACGAACGGCGGTTTCGAGAGGGGGAGGAAGAGCCGCACGAAGATCGTGAACCGGTTGCAGCCGTCGAGCATCGCGGCCTCTTCGAGACTCGACGGGATGCTCAGGTAGAACTGCCTGATGAAGAAGACCATCGCCGCGCTCGCGGCGCCGGGGATCACCAGCACCGAGAGGGTGTCGAGCATCTGAAGGTTCGTCACCACGATGAAGCTCGTGAGCAGGATCGTCATGCCCGGGATGAACAGCGTCGTGATGAGGATCACCCACAGCGTGCGCTTGAACCGGAAGTCCAGCCGCGCGAACGCATATGCCGCGAGCGAGTTCACGGTCAGGCTGAGCACCGTGAACAGCACGGCGCCGAGGAAGGTCCATGTCATCGTCCACACGAATGTGGGGTCGCCGAGGATCTGGACGTAGTTCTCCCACTTCCACACCTCGGGGAAGAACTGGAACGGTGTCTTCAACACCTCGGTCTTGGTCTTGAAGCCCGCGATGAGCATCCAGGCGAGGGGGAAGAGCGCCAGGACGATGTACAGCGCACCCAGGAGGCCCTTGCCCACGGCGAAGAACCACCAGCGCGAATCGCGCACGGGTCGTCGAGCCGGGGCGAGTTCTTGCGTTGCAGTCACGTCAGTCCACGAGCCTTTCGGAGTTGACGAACCGGAACACGAGCGCCGACACGCTGCCCAGCACCACGAAGAGGAGCATGGCGGCCGCGATCGAGAACCCGACGTTGATGTCGTTGCGGAAGTGGATGAAGATGAACAGGTTCGGCAGGGTCGTCGAATTGAGTGGACCGCCGTTGGTCATGATGAGCGGCAACTCGAATTGCTGGATCGCCGCGACGAACCCCGTCACCACGAGGTAGAGGAGCACGTTCTTCATCTGCGGCAGCGTGATGTAGAACGTCTTCTGCCACCAGTTGGCGCCCTCCATCGAAGCCGCCTCGTAGTATTCGGGCGGGATGTCGACCATGGCCGCGACCATGATGAGCGACGTGAGCCCCATGCCCAGCCAGATCGCCGGCACCGCGATCGCGACGAGCGCCCAGGCGGGGTCGCCGATCCACGCGGTGGGGTCGATGCCGAACAGGCCGAGGAACCAGTTGAGCAGGCCGCCCGAGTAGTCGTAGATGAGCACGAAGATGATCGATGTGATCACGGTCGAGATGATGGTCGGCACGTAGATGCTGACCTTCAACAGCCCCGCGAAGCGCCGTGAGACGCTCACGACCAGCGAGGAGAACATGAACGCGAGCACGAGCATCGGCGGCACCGTGAGCAGCACGAAGATGAACCCGCGACCGATGGACTCGATGAAGAGCGGGTCGCGCAGGACGTCCGTGTAGTTCTTCATGCCGACGAACACGGGATCCTTGTAGAAGCTCCAGTCCTGGAACGACAGGTAGAAGGCGTAGATCGCCGGCCAGACGACGAAGATGCCGAGCAGCACCATCGCCGGCAGGATCAGCCAGTAGGCGAGCTTGCCGTCTCGGTATCTATAGCGAGCGCGTCGCCGGCGTTGCTCCCGTCGGTCGTTCGCATGCCGGGTGTCGGCGACGCCGACTCCGCCGCGCACCAGTTCGGTGACCATGATCCGTCCTGTCAGTTCGGTGCGGACTCGGCCGATCGGAGGTCGGTCGCCCGACCTCCGATCGTCCGAGTGTCGATCAGTTGCTCGGCGCCTTGCTCGGCAGATCGTTCTTCTCGATCACCGTCTGAATCGCAGCCGACGCGGTCTTCAGCGCGTCGTCGATCGATGCGGCGCCCTTCATGCCGGCCTCGACCGCCGTGCCGACCGCGAGCGAGACGTCCCACGGGTAGGTCGGCTCGGGGATCGCAGTGGGAGCGATGTCGTCGACGATGATGCTCGACCACGGGGCATCCGCTGCCCCCTGCGTTCCAGCCACGGCCTCCTGGACCGAGTCACGCACTGGGACCTTGGTGAACTGCGTGTCGACGAAGAACGGAACGAGGTTCTCGGGGTCGCCGGCGAGGGCCCACTCGAGGAACGCGCCCGCCGCTTCGGCGTTCTTCGTCTTCGCGTCGATGACCCACTTGAAGTTGCCGAGGGTCGTGGCGGTGCGGTCATCGGATCCGGAGGCCGAAGGGAACGCGCCGATGCCGGTCTTGGCCAGCAGGTCGGGGTAGTCGGAGCCGATCTCCGACATCATCCACGAGCCCGAGACCTTGAATGCGGCCTTCTGCTCGCCGAAGTCCTTGCCTTCGACGTAGGCGGCGAGGGGCTGCTTGGGCATGTACCCCTTGTCCCACAGCTCCTTGTAGTTCGCGATGAAGGCCTCGTACTCGGCGTTCTCGACGTCAGGTGCGGTCCAGTCGTCGGTGAGTGCCGTGTGACCGGCGAAGTTGTACTGCTGGCCGACCGACGACCAGGCGAAGGTGATCGCGTCCTGCGCCGGCGAGATGCAGTACTGGCCGCTCTGCAGCGTCGGCTGGATCTTCTCGCACGCGGCGAGCAGGTCGTCCCACGTCGCCGGACCCTGCTCGGCGTCGACGCCGGCCGCGGTCAGCATGTCGGTGTTCCAGAACAACACCGACTGGGGCTCGAGCAGCAGCGGGTACGCGTAGTACTTGCCGCCGATCTCGGACACGGGCTTGGCCGCGTCGATGATCTCGCCGAGCTTGTCCTCGTCGACCACCTTGTTGAGCTCGTAGAGCTGGCCCGCATTCACGGCGTCTTGAATGCTGCCCGGGTGGGTGTAGATGTCGGGCGCCTTGCCTGCGGCCTGCGCGGCCTTCATCTTCTGGTCCCACGCGTCGGCGGGCACCTCGGTGTCGACCACCTTCACCTCGTCTTGAGCGGCGTTGAACTGCTTCACGATATCGGCGTACCACTCGTTCTCGACCGGCGTGAAGGTGCGATGCCAGAATTCGATGGTGGTCGTGCCGCTTGCATCGTCGCCGCTCGACGGCGCGCACGCGGCGAGCAAGGCCCCAACCGCAACGGCCGCGATACCGACGCTGGCGAGCCTCGTGATTCTCTTCTGCATTCGTCCCTCCTCAGGAACTCGACTCATCGGTGAGTCGTTGCTGTGGCCGGTCAGGAAGCCCGGTCGGGCTCGATCAGGGTGCATCGCACATTGCGGATCGCCGCTGATCTCGCCTCGGCGTCAGCGTACGCGAAATCGATTTCATGCGCAAGAGAAATCGATTGCAGGCGCCTTCGAGTCGGACGTCAGCGCCCACGCACGAGTTCCACCGAGAACCAGAACACGTTGTACGGCCCCCACAGCGACAACGTGAAGTAGATGCGCTGCCCGCCGTCGGAGACGTAGCGCGGGTTCAGGTACGGCGAATACAGCCCCGGGTAGTCGTCGGCCGAGACCATCTCGATCGGCTCGCCCCACGGCCCCCACGGGGTGATCCCCTCACGGATGTAGGCGTTCCCGCCGTCGGAGTAGGTCATGATCCAACGATCGAGGTAGTCCGACCACATGACCGAGAGTCCGCCGATCGTGCCGTCGACGACGGTGACCGCCGCCGCCATGTCGGCAGACCACTCCGGCGTCCCATCTGCCGTCGTGCTCGCGAAGTACTCGTACGCCGAGGCATCCTCGACCGCTTCGACCGTCGCGGGCACCCGCATCAGCTGCACGCCGCCGAATCGACCCGCGGGAATCGACCAGAAGTAGATGTGCTCGGTGCCGCCATCAACGACGTGCGCAGTCGCGACCTGGATGAAGTTCGAGTCGCCCGGCCAGCGGGGCGCGTCGAGCGCTGTCCACACACGTCCCTCGTCGGTCGACTTCGCGAGGCCCGCGAAGTTCGAGTCCCATGCACCCGGTTCGCCCCAATACCTCACCGACATGTACGAGAGGTAAAGGGCGTCGCCGACGGCGAACCCGTACGTCGGGATCTTCGTCACCTCGCCGGTGCCGTCGTTCGCGTCGTGCTCGCCCTCGACGAGGGCTGTGGCCCAGCCGAGGTCGTCGGACGACGTCCAGCCGTCGAACGTGATGCCGTCGCTCGGATCGTCGTCTGTCGTCCAGGCCGACACGTTCGAGCGCCAGTTGCCGCCCTGGCCGCCGTACGAGTCGGGGTCGCGCTGGCCGAAGGTGTCGCCGAACAGGAAGAACGTCTTGTCGCCCAGGTTCACCATCGATCCGAGGTCGGTGCCGGCGACCGCGGCGGCCTCGGTGTCGTTGATCGCGTCGGGCCCGGTGAGCTTCGCGATCTCGGTCAGGTCGCGAACACCCTCGAGCACGAAGGGCTCGTCGGGGTCGGGGTCGACGGCGGCCGGGCTCATCGCGTCGTCTCCGGCGTCGGCCGCCGCACAGGCGCAGAGCGCGAATGCAGCGGATGCTGCGGCCGCGGCGATTCGCAGAGTTGGTGTGGCTCGGGCATGGCGCATGATCCTCCTCGATCGTCCCGGTCACGATACGTTGAAGCGGCCGATTTCGAAATCGATTTCACAGATTCGCAGACAAAAGACCGCCTCCCGAGCCGACTCGGTCAGGCGGCGATCACCGCAGTGTTTCCGACGCGGACGAGGAGCGGCGTCGACAGCATTTTACTTAGCAAAGCTAATGAGCTACGCTAATTAGCTATGGCAACCATCGCAGAGCAGAGCACAGAGCTGCGCTTGGCGACGTTCCGACTGGCCCGCCGCATGCGCGCACAGAAGGCCGACACGGCACTCAGCGATGCCCAGTTCGCCGTGCTCGGCGCCCTCTACCGCGGCGGCACGCAGACCCTCACCCAGCTCGCCGAGCGCGAGAAGGTGTCGGCGCCGTCGATGAACCGCACGGTCAACTGCCTCGAAGAGACCGGCTACATCGAGCGCACCGCCGACGAGGTCGACCGCCGAAAGACCAACATCGCCCTGAATGACGCGGGCCTCGCCCTCGTCAAGGCCACCATCTCGCAGCGAGACGCGTGGCTCACCACCCGCCTGCGCGAGCTCTCGAAAGACGACCGCGCCGTGCTCGTGCGCGCCGCAGAACTGATGGGAGGGCTCGCCACCCAGTGAGTGCCATGTTCCGCTCCCTCGCCCACCGCAACTACCGCATCTGGTTCATCGGCGCCCTCGTCTCGAACGTGGGCGCTTGGATGCAGGCCACGGCCCAGAACTGGGTCGTCCTCACCGAACTCACCGACAACGACGCCTTCGCAGTCGGCATCACGATGGCGCTGCAGTTCGCCCCGCAGCTGCTGCTCGTGCCCATCACGGGCCTACTCGCGGACCGCTTCGAGCGGCGCAAGATCCTGTTCTTCACGCAGTCGGCACTCATGCTGCTCGGCCTCGGCCTCGGCCTGCTGCTCATCCTCGGCCACGCCGAGCTCTGGCACCTCTATGCGTTCGCCCTCGCGCTCGGCATCGTCAACGCCGTCGACATGCCCGCCCGCCAGACCTTCGTCTCCGACCTCGTCTCGAGCTCGAATATGTCGAACGCCGTCGCGCTCAACTCGGCGTCATTCAACTCCGCCCGCCTCATCGGCCCCGCCGTCGCGGGCGTGCTCATCGTGTTGTTCGGCTCGGGCTGGGTGTTCGTCATCAACGCGATCTCGTTCCTCGCGGTGCTCGGCGCACTCGCCATGCTGCGCGGTGGGCGACTGAAGCCGGTGGCTCGAGCGACCGGATCAGAGCGGCCAGTGGGTCAGTTCATCGCGGGCTTCAGGTACGTGCTGACGCGTCCAGACCTCATGATCGTGTTCGTCATCGTGTTCCTCATCGGCGCGTTCGGCATGAACTTTCCGATCTTCTCGTCGACGATGGCGGTCGAGTTCGGGCGCGGCGCCGGCGAATACGGCCTGCTCTCATCGATCCTCGCAATCGGCTCGCTCACGGGTGCGCTGCTCGCGGCCCGCCGTGAACGCGCCCGCATCCGCGTCATCATCATCGCGACCGCGTTCTTCGGCCTCGCCACGCTGATCGCGGCACTCATGCCCACCTTCTGGACGTTCGCCGCCTCGACCATCCTCATCGGCCTCGGCGCCGTCACGATCTTGACGACCGCGAACGGCTACGTGCAGACGACGACCGACCCCGCACTACGCGGCCGCGTGATGGCGCTCTACATGGCGATCCTCGTCGGTGGCACTCCGATCGGCGCACCGATCGTCGGCGCGGTCGCCGACGGCTTGGGCCCGCGCTGGGCGCTCGGCGTCGCGGCGGTCGCCGCGGGGGTGGCGGCCCTCATCGGCCTGGGTTGGCTGGTGTTCTCACGGGGAATGCGGGTGGCGAGGCATCCGCAATCTGCCTGGCGACCCGTCGTTCGATTCACGGATGCCCCGACCGCGGCCCTCTCCGCGATCGAGACGCAGTCGCTTCCCGTCGTGCGGGCCGCTTCGTCGGCCAGTCCGCACGAGGCCGACGTCGCACGTGGCGCGCGGCCCATCAGATCGTCTGGCGCGCCGCCACGAGCGGGCACTCGAACGGATCACGTTCGCCGAGCCCCACTCGGTTGATGTAGCGCAGCACGATGCCGTACGACTCGAACAGTCCCGCCTGCACGTAGGGCACGTCGTGCTCGCGCAGGTAGCCCGAGATGATCGGCGCGGCACGGCGCAGGTGCGGGCGCGGCATCGACGGGAAGAGGTGGTGCTCGACCTGGTAGTTGAGTCCGCCCATGGCGGTGTCGATCCAGCGGTTGCCGCGGATGTTGCGGCTCATCATCGCCTGGCGCCTCAAGAAGTCGAGCTTCAGCGTCGGCGGCACGAGGGGCATGCCCTTGTGGTTCGGCGCGAACGAGGCGCCCATGTAGAGCCCGAAGAGTCCGAGCTGGACGCCGAGGAAGGCAGCCGCCACACCCGGCGACAGCACGAGGAACACGAGGGCGAGGTATCCGACCACCCGGGTCATGAGGAACGCGATCTCGACCCACCGCCGCTTCACAGGCTCCCGGGCGAAGACCCGGTGCACGCTCGACGCGTGCAGCGAGAGCCCCTCGAGCAACAGCACCGGGAAGAAGAAGACCCCCTGGTGGGCGACGAGCCACCCGGTCAGCGCGTTGCGACGGCGCGACGCCTGCTCGGGCGTGAACGAGATGACTGGCAGCTCGATGTCGGGATCGGCGCCGATCTTGTTGGGATTGGCGTGGTGGCGCGTGTGCTTGTGCTGCCACCACCCGTAACTCATGCCCACGAAGAGGTTGCCCACGACGAGGCAGGTCCAGTCGTTCCAGACGCCCGACCTGAAGATCTGGCGGTGCGCGGCGTCATGCCCCAGGAATGCGGTCTGCGTGAACAGCACCGCGAATCCCACGGCGACGATCAGCTGCCACCAGCTGTCGCCGATCCAGATGAAGACCGCGATTGCAGCGGCGTACGCAACCGGCACGGCGATGAGCTTGGTCCAGTAGTACCCGTAGCGGCGTCGCATGAGTCCCGACGCCTGAATGAGCCGGGCGAGCTCGGTGAACTCGCTGTTGCCCCGATCGCCGACGGATGACGCTGAGGCGGCGTGGGTGCGGACGATGGCGGACATCCTCGGTTCCTTCGTCTGAGTCGCGTGCGACGACGCGATGGAAACAGATTCAGGTGACCGAGGTCCAGGGCTACCTGATGTCAAGGGTACGCTCGCTCGAACGCCCCCGACAAGACTTCGCGCGCGGTTCACCGCGCATCAAGCTGGTGGTATCGGCGACTCAGTTTTTACAATGAGCGCATGAACGACCCGACCCGGGAGCGTCGACTCGTAGAGACGTTCGTGACACTCGCCGACACGCTCGTCGAGGGCTACGACGTGATCGACCTCCTGCACACCCTCGTCGAGCGCTGCAGAGACCTGCTCGACGCGGCCGATGCCGGCATCATCCTCGCCGATCAGCGCGGTGCTCTCGCTGTGGCGGCGGCAACGAGTGCGCGCTGCGAGCGCATGAGCGCCGTGCAGCTGTCGATCGGTGCGGGACCGTGCATCGACGCCTACACGTTCGGTGCGGTCGTCTCGGCCGCGGACCGCACCGAGATCGGCGACCGGTGGCCGACACTCGCCGAAGCGACATCCGACGCCGGATACGAATCGGTGCACGCGATCCCCATGCGACTGCGGGATGCGACGATCGGTTCGCTCAACCTGTTCGGAACCTCACGTGGTCACCTGAATGACGACGACGCGGTCGTCGCGCGCGCGCTCGCCGACGTTGCCACCATCAGCATCCTGCACGAGCGTGTCGTGCGAGAGGGCGACGTCGTGCGCGCGCAATTGCAGCACGCACTCGACAGCCGGGTGCTCATCGAGCAGGCGAAGGGGATCGTGGCGCAGACCCGCGGCATCGACGTCGACGAGGCGTTCGGCCTCATCCGCAAACGAGCGCGCGACAGCGGCACCCGGCTCGTGGAACTCGCGCGCGGCATCACACAGCGCGTCATCGAGCCGTGAACCGGGTACGCGTCAGATCACGCCGAGCGCGCAGCGGCGCTTCGCCGACGAGGAGTTCAGCCTGAGAAGGGGTTCCGCACCTCGACGCCCGAGACGCGCTGACTGTGGTTGAGATCCTCAGTCCAGAGCACCGAGCAGTTCGTCTGTGTCGCGCTGCGCACGATCATCGCGTCCCAGAACGAGAGTTGCGACTGCTCGGCGATCTCACTCGCCGCGATGACGTCGGCGGCGGTCGGCGCGTGGACGTGCCACATGGAAAGTGCGCGCACGCGGTCGCGGGCGCTCTCGGGTGAGATCGGTTGGGCGATCTTGCGGGTGGCGTTGACGGTGAACTCCTGGAGGACCTGGACGCTGAGAACTCCAGTGCGCTCACGACCGAGCCGACTGACGAGCTCGCGCGCACGGCCGTGCCGTTCACCGGCGGAAACGTCGTAGGCGTAGAGCAGGACGTTCGTATCGACGAACTCGTACCTCATCGCGCATGCGCCTCGTCGCGCGTCAGCGCGGCGTCACCGACACGTAGCCCGACCCCCTCGCGCATGAGCCGCTCCTCGGCGGCCCATACGCCGTCGTACTCGACGTCGACGCGGCTCATCAGCAGATCTGCGACGAGCGCCGACACCGAGGTGTCGTGCTCGGCAGCGAAGACCTTGGCGCGCCGGAATACCTCTTCGGGCAGCGAAAGGGTGACATTGCGGTTCGCCATGTGCACCAGTGTAACACTGGTACACATGGCATGCTGCGACTCAGCGCTCGATCTTGTCGAGGTGCAGCATGCGGGCGAGGTTCTTGTCGAGCTCGTCGTCCTGGAAGACCTTCTTCCAGTCGTCCTTGATGATCGACTCCTTGCCGTAGTCCATCGCGATGAGGCAGGCGTCGCTGAACGGGTTGTCGCCGCGCAGGCCGTTGGCGAGGGCGACCTGCGTGTGGCCGAGCAGGATGGACCGGGCTGCCGCCTCGGGAACGCCCATGGTGTTCACGGCCTCGTCGAGGGCCTCCTTGAGGAGTGCGCCGACCATGCAGGCGATGGTCTCGACGAGGGTCGGCTCGAGCTGCGCGAGCTGTTTGACGGTGACCCAGTGCACGTCGATGACGGGAGCGTAGATCGCGCGGACCGTGGCCTCGACGATCGCGGCCTTGGCGGGGTCGTCGGACTCGATCGCGGCGATCGCGTCCTGCGGGGCGGCGATGCCGCCGAACGTGTCGGCGTACTCCTCAGGGGTGGTGCGCTGGAGGAAGACCGAAGGGTGGCACGGGTGGGCGACGGCCTGGATGACGTCGTCGCGCGTGGTGAGCAGTCCCGCGTACGCCGCAGCCGGGTCGAGGGTGAGGACGATCGCGCCGGGCTTGAGCTGCGGCACGATGTCGGCGGTCACCGGGGCGAGTGCGAGGTCGGGTACGGCGAGCACGACGATGTCGGCGTCGCGCACAGCGTCGGGGGTGTCGGTGAGCTCTCGGCCGGCGGCGGCGACGCGCTCCTGCCCGGCGGGCGAGTTCTCGCTGTACGCAACGAGGTGGTCGGTCTTCACGAGGTTGTCGCTGACGCGCATCCCCATCTTGCCGCCGGCGCCGATGATGGCAATGCGGTAGGTGTCGGTCGACGTGATGGTGTCGGTCGTGGTGGTCATGAGTTGCTCCTCAGGTATTGCAGTGCGGTGTCGGTCCAGGCGATCTCGGTCGCCACGGTCGTGTCGGGATCGCCCTGCCAGGGCAGCCAGTGCTCAACGATCTCGTTGATGCCGCGGGCATCGGGGTCGATCGCCGCGCGCAGGCGCGGGTAGTCGTGCAGGCCCTCCCCCAGCGGCGCTCCGCTGTAGGTGAAGCCCACCCAGCCCGGCTGGCGGGCGAAGGCGAAGTCCTTGACATGGATGTTTCGGGTGAGCGGGGCGCACCGCTCGATGACATCGGCCGGCAGCTCGAGGCCGGCGACAGTGTTCGCGGGGTCGAGGCAGATGCCCAGGCTCTCGCTGCCGATGCGGTCGACGAGCCCGACCAAATCGGCCGATGGCAGCTGCTCGTACGTCTCGAGCGCGAGCGTGACGCCGGTGGCCTCGTAGTCGCCGATGGCGGTACGGAGGTACCCCGCGGCCTCGTCGAGCGTGGGCCGGAAGTCGGGCGCGAAGACCATGCTGCGCACCAGCTTCGCGTCGAAGAGCTCGGCGAGGCGCAGGAACGCGGCGAGATGCTCGGGTTGCACGCCCTTCGTGCCGAGCTCGATCGTCAGGCCGAGGCGGCGCGCCTCGGCCGCGGCTTCGGCGAGTTCGGCATGCGACATCGCGAGCAGCGGCTCGTAGTCGCAGATCTGGAATAGGCCGACACCGAGCGCGCGGGTGCGCTCGAACACGTCGACGAGGCCGAGCGGCTCAGGTACCCGATCGGACTGCTGCCAGAAGAAGGCGTAGCTGCCAAGGCCGATCATGAGGCCACCGCCGTATTCGCCGAGTGCGCATCCGACCTCGCGTCGGCCAGCGCCGACGCCTCGTCGAGCACCCCGGCGAGGGCGTCGGGGTCGTGCGCGAAGCGGCCGAGGAAGAGCCCGTCGACTGAGTGGCCGAGCCGTGCGAGCAGGCCGGGTCCGGCGGAGCCGCCGTAGATGACGGTGCTGCCGTCGCGGTCCTCGAGCGTGTCGAGCTCGGCGCGCAGCCGCTCAGCGACCGTCGCGATGTGCGCGACAGGCGCGGGCTCGGGGCCGCCGATCGCCCACACCGGCTCGTAGGCCACGATGACCCGTCCCGCGGGTGCGCCGACGAGGGCGGCGCACAGCTGCACAGCGGTGGCGTCGGCGGCCGCGGCCGCATCCACGCGGTCGGCCTCGCCGATGCACACGACGGGGGTGATGCCGCTGCGCAGCGACGTCTCGACCTTCGCCGCGACATCCGTATCGGTCTCACCGAACAGTCGCCGCCGCTCGGCGTGGCCGACCTCGGCGACGCGCACGCCGACCTCGGCGAGCTCGGGCGCGCCGACCTCGCCGGTGTAGGCGCCGCGGTCCCAGGCTGCGACATCCTGCGCGCCCACGAGGGTGCGAGTGCCCGCGAACGCCTCGACGGCCGGCAGCACCTGCAAGTAGGTGGGGATCACGAAGAACTCGACGCGGCCGTCGGCGACGGCGGGATGCCCCGCCACGAGCTCGGCGACTCGGTCGAACCACCGGCGCGCGTCGGAGTGCCCGAAGTACATCTTCAGGCTCACCCCGATCGACACGCGGGCGGTCATCAGCAGGACCCGGTCGTCTCGTATTCGCCGATGATGGCAACCTTCTCGGCCGATGCCGAGGTGGGGTCGAAGCGGTAGCCGAGCCACTCGCGCACGAGGCGGCGGGCGAGCTCGATGCCGACGACGCGCTGACCCATGGTCAGCACCTGGGCGTCGTTCGAGAGCACGGCCCGCTCGACCGAGAAGCTGTCGTGGGCGGTGACGGCGCGGATGCCGGGCACCTTGTTCGCGGCGATCGCCACGCCGAGGCCTGTGCCGCAGACGAGCAGGGCGCGGTCGGCCTCGCCCGCCGCCACGAGCTCGGCGGCGGCGATGGCAACCCTCGGGTACGGGGTGTGACCATCGGCGTCCACGCTGACGTCGACCACCGAGGCCACGTCGCCGTTCTGCTCGAGGTCGCGCTTCAGGATCTCTTTGTAGCCGAAGCCGGCGTCGTCGCTTCCGACAACGATGCGCAGTGCGGTGCTCATGCGGTGGTTCCCTTCGTAACGAGGCCGGCGCGCTCGGTGAGCACGTCGGCGACGGCACGCACGATGAGGGCGAACGAGTGCGCCCCCGGGTCGGGCGTGCCGAGGCTCTTCTCCGCGTGCGGTCGGGCGCGACCCATGCGCGGCAGGAGGTCGGCGGTAGCGGCGGCGGCCGCGACGGCGGCGTCGGCGGCGACGGCCCAGGCCTCGGCGAGGGATGCCCCGCCGTTGACCTCGCGGGTGAGCGTCGCGCTGAACGGCACGAGCGCGTCGACCATGGTCTTGTCGCCGACCTTTGCCTTGCCGTAGGCGCGGATGCCCTCGCCGGCGGCTGCGACGCCGGCGGCGACGGATGCCGCGTGGGGCGCCTGCTCGTCGCCGATTGCCGCCCCGAGCGACCGCAGCGCCACTCCCCACAGCGCGCCCGACGTACCGCCGGCGCGGTCTGACCACGCGTCGCCGGCACGTTCGAGCATGGTGCCGGCGCCGGCGCCGGCGGCGATCGCGACGCAGGCCGCGTCACCAGCGGCATGGGACCCGCGCTGCATGCCGATGCCGTGGTCGCCGTCGCCGGCGATGGAGTCCAGGCCCCCGAGCTCGTGTACGTGCTCGTCGACCGTCTGCCGAACGAGCGCCAGGACCTCGCCGAGTCGCTCGGCGGCGACGCGTGACTCGTCGCTCGCAGCGGGCACGACCTGCACTTCGTCGGCGAGGACCTCCGCGGTGTCCGCATACGCGACCGGGGCGACGGAACCGCGCCGGAAGGCCGGGGTGTCGGCCGGGGCCGACCAGAGCCGCTCGAGCTCCTCGTCAAGCCAGAAGAGGGTGAGCGAGGCGCCCGCCATGTCGAAGCTCGTGCAGAACTCGCCCACCTGCGGGTCGACGACCTCGACGCCCACCTGCGCCAGCAGCTCGGCGACGCGGCCGAACACGACGAACAGCTCTTCGTACTTCACGGCGCCGAGGCCGTTGAGGATCGGGACGACGCGGGCTCCGGCGACGGTCGCGACGCCGTCGGGCAGGTCTTCGAGCAGCCGGCCGACCATGAGCTCTGCGAGGCCGGCCGCGGTCGGGACATCCGTCTCGCCGATTCCCGACTCGCCGTGGATGCCGAGGCCGACCGCCATACGGCCCGCGGGGACCGAGAACAGGGGCTCCTCGGCGCCCGGAAGCGTGCAGCCCGTGAAGGCGACGCCGAACGAGCGCGTGCGCTCGTTCGCGAGCCGCGCGACTCGGACGACCTCCTCGAGGTCGTAGCCTTCGGCGGCGGCAGCACCTGCGGCCTTGAAGACCGTGAGGTCGCCCGCGATGCCGCGGCGCTTGTGCTTCTCGGCGAGCGCGGCGCTCGACACGTCGTCGGTCACCGCCACCGTTTCGCACGGGATGCCGGCCGCCCGGAGCTGCTCCTGCGCGGCGTCGAAGTTGAGGACGTCGCCGGCATAGTTGCCGTACGTGAAGAGCACGCCGCCGCCCTGCTGCGCCGCGGTCGCGACCGAGCGCACCTGCTGGGTGGAGGGCGAGGCGAAGAGGTTGCCCATCGCAGCGCCGTGCGCGAGGCCGGGGCCGACCAGTCCGCCGAATGCCGGGTAGTGGCCGGAGCCGCCGCCGATGACGACCGCGACCTCGCCTGCCGGCGACGCCGTCGCGCGTGCCACGCCGCCGGGCACCGCACGGACGTAGCGGCCGTTGGCGGCCACGAACCCGCGCACCATCTCGTCGGCGAAGTCCTCGGGCGCGTTGTAGAGCCTGGTCATCGTGCGGCCTGCCCGGCGTCGGCCGGGGCGTCGATCTCTGGAGCGAGCTGCTCCTCGACGAGCTCCTCGGCGGTCTCGTGACCGTGCGCCACCTTCACGCGGCCGCTGCGGGCGAGGGCGATCATAAGCACCGCGGAGATCAGCATGAAGAGGCCGACGATGACCATCGGCAACTCGTAGCCGCCCGTCCAGTCGTGCACCGCACCCGTGATGAAGGGAGCGCTGAACCCGGCGAGATTGCCGATGGTGTTGATGAGGGCGACGCCTGCGGCCGCGGCCACGCCGGTGAGGAACTGGGTCGGCAGCGTCCAGAAGTTCGGCAGCGCGGCGAAGATCGCCATCGCCGTGATCGAGATGACCGCGATGGTGAGCACAGGCGATCCGGCGAACAGAGCGAGAGGAATGCTCACGGCGCCCGCGATCGCGGGTCCCGCGATGTGCCAGGTGCGGAGGCCGCGGCGGCCCGCGTCGCGCGACCACAGCCAGAGCGCGATGGCGGCCGGGATGTAGGGGATCGCCGTGATCAAGCCCTTCTGGAAGACGTCGAACTCGACGCCCGCCTGCGACTGGAAGCCCTCGATGATCGTCGGCAGGAAGAACGCGAGCGCGTAGAGGCCGTAGATGAACCCGAAGTAGATGAACGACAGCGCCCAGACCCGACCGCTCTTGAACGCGTGCTTGACCGAGACGTGCTGCTGCTTCTTCTCGGTCGCCGCCTTCTCGCGGTCGAGCGCGTCGGTGAGCCAGACCTGCTCGGCCTGCGTGAGCCACTTGGCATCGGCAGGGCGGTCCTTCAGGTAGAACCACGCGATGATGCCGACGACGATGGCGGGGATCGCGACGCCGAGGAACATGAACCGCCAGCCCTCGAGGCCGAAGAAGACGCCGTCCTGCTGGATGAGGAGGCCGGCGAGCGGGGCGCCGATGACCGTCGTGAGCGGCTGCGCCAGGTAGAACAGGGCGAGGATCTTGCCGCGGTGAACCGCGGGCACCCAGAGGCTGAGGAAGAGGATCGCGCCGGGGAAGAAGCCGGCCTCGGCGACGCCGAGGATGAACCGCAGCACCGCGAGCTGTTCGAAGTTCTGCACCCAGGTGAAGAGAGCGGCGACGATGCCCCAGCTGACCATGATGCGGGCGAGCCACTTGCGGGCGCCGAATTTGTGCAGCGCGAGGTTCGACGGCACCTCGAGCAGGATGTAGCCGATGAAGAACACGCCCGAGGCGAACCCGAACTGGGCGGCCGACAGGGCGAGGTCGTCGTTCATGCCGTTCGGCGCCGCGAAGCCGATGGCCGTGCGGTCGAGGTAGTTGATGAAGAACATCAGGGCCACGAACGGAACGAGTCGCACGGCGACCTTCCGGATCGCGGATTGCTCCACTGTCTTCTTCGGCTGAGTGGCGGTGTCCACGTCGACTCCTGTTCCTTCGTCGGAGGGCGGGGAGAGATCCCCGAAAGCTGTATCGAAGGCTATATTGCCCAACCGGTTGACCAATTGCAAGCTCGGCGAGACAGATGACCCGCAGAACCGGTTGGTATCTTGATGGCATGCCCGTGTTCCGTGACGACAGCTCTGCAGAGATCGCCGCCGCACTCGGCTCGCTCCCGACGGGGTCCGCCGTGTCGGTTGTTGCGACACGCCTACTCGACCTGTTCACGAGCGGGTCCATCCCGCCGGGCACGCGCCTCCCGCCCGAGCGGCAGCTCGCCGCCAGCCTCGAGGTCGGCCGATCCGCGGTGCGCGAGGCCCTCGCTGCGCTTGAGATCCTGGGCATCGTCGACGTGCGCCCGGGCTCGGGCACCTACCTGCGCGGCACCGTCAGCGAGCTCCTCCCCCAGAGCCTCAGCTGGGGCGTGCTCCTCGGCGAGCGGAACACCGCCGAGCTGCTCGAGCTCCGCTCGGGCCTCGAGATCTATGTGGCACGACTCGCCGCCGAACGGCTCACCGACGCTCAGCTCACGAACCTGCGCAGGCACCTCGACGTCATGCGCGTCTCGATCGATGACCTCAAGTCATTCGTCAAGTCCGACTTGGCATTCCACCATGACCTTGCGAGCGCAGCGGAGAACCGTCTACTACTCGACCTGCTGCAGGTGGTGCGATCGCTCCTGCGTGTCTGGGTCGAACGTGCCGTTGAGGAGGAGGGTCACGCACGCGCCGCACTCGAGGAGCACGAGGCCGTGTACCGGGCCCTCGCCGCACGCGACGGCGATGCAGCCGCCTCCGCGATGGCGGCGCACATGACCACTGCGTCGGCGCGCCTCGCATCGGCAGGCGCGGACGGCACCGGGGACGCGGCTCCGGGAGCGGCCTGAGCCGTCCGAGCTTCGGCGTCGTACAGGCGTTCCGCACTTGAGGAGCGGTACGCCCGGCTTCCGCCATAGACACGCGGATGCATCGGTCAGCGGTCGTGCGAGTCGAGCGCGGCGACGTCGATACCTCATGCCGCGTGCGCATCGTCGCGCGTCAGCGCTCCCGTCACTCGTCCGCGAGCAACCCACGAACGAGCTGGGGCAGTTGCACCGTCACCGCCCGCCAGAGCACGTCGTCATCCATGCCGACGTAACCGCCGTGTGCGGCGATGTTCCGCATCGTGCGGATGCCGCGCACCTCGTCTTCGGTGAGGCGGTCGGCCAGCTTGGACGTCGCGGAGTCTTCGAGCAGCGCGGCCATGCGAATCACCGCCATACTCGCTGCATCGTAGCTCGACGAGCCGTCGACGAACTCGTTCCGTGCCGATGCGGCGACTGCATCGAGCCGGCGCAGCACCCGCTCGAGTTCGTCCCGGACGTTGCGGTCGTCGTGTTGCATGCGTGCCTGCATCGGCCGACGCGGAGCCGGCGTGAAGCCAGCACGTTCTCCGTCGGTCACAGCGGGACCGCCTCGGCCCGGATGCGATCCGCGATCGGCGATCTCGTTGTCTCCGAAACGACGTCGACAGGGAATCCGATCAGCCGCTCGGCTTCAGCGATCAGCGCCGCGATGTCGAAGAAGTCGCCGCCGGGTTCGACCCGGACGAGGAGATCGACATCGCTGTCGAAATGGTCCTCACCCCGCACGGTCGATCCGAACACGCGCACATCGGCAAGGTGGCGGCTCGCGGCGAACGCGACGATCTCCTTCGCGTGGGCGGCCAACGGGAGCGACGGGCGGTAGTCGGCCGCCTCCAGTACGCGCTCGAGGAGCTCGGCAGAGGGCGTGCGACGACCCGTCTCCATCTGCGCGAGGCTCGGCTGGGCCAGGCCGACGCGCTCGGCGAGTGCTCGCTGCGTCAGGCCGGCGTCGGCTCGCGCGGCCTTGATCAGTTCAGCCGCGCGCGCGGGATCGAATCGGGCCATACCACTATGATAGCGAGGTGCTATCGGCGCTGAGCTCTAGATCACCCCGAGCGCGAGCATCGCGTCGGCGACACGGATGAACCCCGCGATGTTCGCGCCGACCACGTAGTCGCCGGGGGCGCCGTATTCGTCGGCGGTCGTGGCGGTGCGCTCGTGGATGCCGGCCATGATCTCGGAGAGCCGCTCTTCGGTGTGCTCGAAGCTCCACGAGTCGCGCGAGGCGTTCTGCTGCATCTCGAGCGCCGACGTGGCGACGCCGCCCGCGTTCGCGGCCTTGCCGGGCCCGAACAGCACACCGGCGTCCTTCAGCACGCGGATCGCACCGGGCGTCGTGGGCATGTTTGCGCCCTCGGCGAGCGCGATGAGCCCGCCGGCGACGAGCTTGGCGGCGTGCGCCTCGCTGATCTCGTTCTGCGTGGCGCACGGCAGGGCGACGTGGATCGGCTCGTCGCCGTCGATGTCCCAGACGGATGCCCCGGGCAGGAACTTCGCCCGTCGACCGCGCTCGTCGGCGTATACACTGATGCGCTCGCGGCGGCGTTCCTTGATGTCGCGGAGCAGGTCGAGGTCGATGCCGTCGGGGTCGTGGACGGCGCCGGCCGAGTCGGAGGCGCCGACGACGAGGCCGCCGAGGGCGTGCACCTTCTCGATCGCGTAGGTCGCGACGTTGCCCGAGCCCGACACGAGCACGCGGGCGCCGTCGAACGAACGCCCCTTCGTCGCGAGCATGTGCTCGGTGAAGAACACGGCGCCGTAGCCGGTGGCCTCGGTGCGCACGAGCGACCCGCCCCACGTGAGGCCCTTGCCGGTGAGCACGCCCGACTCGTACTGGTTCGTCATGCGCTTGTACTGCCCGAAGAGGTAACCGATCTCGCGGCCGCCGACCCCGATGTCGCCAGCCGGCACGTCGCGGTACTCGCCGACGTGACGCGAGAGCTCGGTCATGAACGACTGGCAGAACCGCATGACCTCGGCGTCGGACCGGCCCTTCGGGTCGAAGTCGCTGCCGCCCTTGCCGCCGCCGATGGGCATGCCGGTGAGGGCGTTCTTGAAGATCTGCTCGAAGCCGAGGAACTTGACGGTGCCGAGCGTGACGGTGGGGTGGAACCGCAGGCCGCCCTTGTACGGGCCGAGCGCCGAGTTGTACTGCACCCTGAAGCCGCGGTTGATCTGCACACGCCCTGCGTCGTCGACCCACGGCACCCTGAAGATGATCTGCCGCTCGGGCTCGCAGATGCGCTCGAGGATCGACGCCTGCACATACGCGGGGTGCTTCTCGAGCACGCGGTCGAGCGAGTCGAAGACCTCGTGCACGGCCTGGTGGAATTCGGCCTCACCGGGGTTGCGCGCCAGCACCTGGGCATAGACGTCTTCGATGGCAGAGCGATGTGAACTCACGCGCGGACCTTTCTGTCGAACGGGTTCGCCACGTGGTGCATGTTCGCGCGCGGCGCTTCCACCCTACCCAGCCTTCCCGAGCGGACCTCTCATGTGACGTTCGGTCAGCCTGCCGAACGGGCGAGCTCGGCACCCGCGCGCTCGAGCCACCGCACCGGCTCGGCCATGGCTGCGGCACCGTCGCCGGCGAGGTCGGTGAGCGAGACGGATGCCGCGAAGCGGTCGGTCTCGGCGGTGATCGCACCCGCGACGAGGGCGACCGGCGCCCCGGCTGCTGCGGCTCGGCGGGCGACCTCGGTGGGCGCCTTCCCGGCGGCGGACTGGCCGTCGAACCGGCCCTCGCCCGTCACCACGAGGTCGGCGCCGGCGAGCGTGTCGTCGAGGCCGATGGCGTCGGCGACCGCGCTCGCGCCGCCGGTCATCGTCGCGCCCCATGCGAGCAGCCCGAATCCCGTACCACCGGCGGCACCGGAGCCGGGGACCGATTCGTGCACGGGGACCAGTCTCGCGAGCCGGGCGAGGTTCGACTCGAGCACGTCGATCAGGTCTGGCGATGCGCCCTTCTGCGGGCCGAACACCGCAGCCGCACCCGACTCGCCGAGCAGCGGACTGGTGACGTCCGAGAGGATCTGCGCGCCGCCGGCGGGCACCATCCTGAGGCCGCTGAGGTCGGCTTGCGAGAGTACGCCGAGGCCTCGATTGCCGAGCGGGATCGGGCGCGATGCCGCATCGAGGAATCGCGCACCGAGCGCGGTGAGTGCTCCGACGCCCCCGTCAGTCGACGAGCTGCCGCCGATCGCGAGCAGCAGGCCCTCGACGCCGGCATCGAGGGCCGCGGCGATCGCCTGACCGAACCCGAGGGTGTGCGCGTCGAGCGGGCGCAGCGTGTCGAGCAGCGTGATGCCGCTCGTCATCGCGAGCTCGACGACCGCGGTGTCGCCCTCGCCACCTGTGCCGGGAAGCCGGAGCCACGAAGTGTCGACCGGCCTATCGTCTGGGCCCAGCACTGTGATGGGGATCCGCGCCGCGCCGTCGACGGCCGCAGCGAATGCGTCGAGAGTTCCCTCGCCTCCGTCGGCCATCGGCCGCAGCACGAGTTCGTCGTCGGGGGCGACTCGCGCCCAGCCCCGCGCGATCGCGGCCGCGGCGTCGGCGGCCGACACCGTGCCCTTGAACGAGTCGGGTGCGATGACGATGCGCGGCATGCTCCGCATGGTATCCGCGGTCACGACGTCGCCGCGACAGGCGGCCTCGGCATGCACGGGTAGGCCTGCGATGACCGGGGAGATGCCTGCCGCGCCCAGCACGTGGTCGACCACGGTCTGCATACCTGCCTCGTCACGGATCGTCCCGAGGTAACGCGCGACTCCTGCACCGCTCGTGCGCACCCTGAGGGCCGGATGCCCCGAGTTGCTGTGCCAGCGCACCGCCGACCGCGCCGGGCTGACGGTGCTCGCCGGCCCGGTCGAGGCGACCGCGATCGGCAACGTGCTCGTGCAGGCGCGCGCGCAGGGGTTCGCGGGCCGCGATCTCGAGTCGCTGCGCTCGCTCGTCGCCGCCGCGTTCATGCCGGTTCGCTACGAACCACGCGCGAACTGACGAACTGACGAGCTCACGAGTGCGCGAGCAGCTGCAGCGCGATCACGATGCCGCCCAGGAGCACGAGCGCGGCCAGTGCCAGCAACCGCTGCCCCCAGCTCAGCGCGGTGCGACGCACCGCCGCCCATGCGATGAGGCCGAGTGTCGCGAGGTACACCCAAGTCGACGCGGCGAGCGCGGTCTCGACGCTGATCCAACCGGGCCACGAGCACAGGAGCAGCACGACCGGCACCCCGACCGAGGCGAGTGCTCCGCCCGCGATGCGGAGCATGCGACCGATCTCCTCCCGGTCGGGGAATGAGGCGTGTGCCGCGAGGTGGGCGATGACCTCGGCCGCGAATCCGGCAACCGTGATGCCGAGCACGCCGATGAACAGCGAGTACGTCGCGTCTTGGGGTGTCGGAGCGTGCGCGCGCAGCACGAGCACGATCGCAAGTCCGGTGAACGTCGCGTAGACGCGCTCCTTGAGCGCCTGCGCCAGCACGGCCGGTGTCTGGTGTGCACGCCACTCACGGCGGCTCTCGCGACCGCGCCGCGACGGTTCGGGCTGCTCGCCGGCACCTGCTTCGGCGCCGTCTTCGATTGCCATGCGCGCAAAGTTAGCAGGGCGGATGCCGCTCAGACGGGTATCGGCGCGGCCATCGGTTCACGGGCGCCCACCCCGACGTGGCCGAGCGCATCATCCGCGCACAGGTCGAGCAGCTTCCGTAGCGCGCCGGCGCCCAGCACGTGCAGCGGCCGGGCGGTGATCCCCGCCCGGCCGCTCGCCATTCGTGCTACGGCGCGACCGCCGGGACGGCGTTGTCGATCAGTTCGCCGGCCATCTCGACGAACCACTGGCCGGCGGGCGGGTCGGCCATGTCGCGAGCCGGGTCCTCGGGACCGCCCGTTCCGCGGAAGCACTCGCCATCCGACTCTCCGGGCACCTTCACCCAGAGGTAGGCATCGATGAACTCGTCGCCGGTGTCGGTGGTGGGACGCAGGCCGAGCCCCCGATCGAGCGGGTTGCACCACACCTGCGGATCGGGGTAGACCTCGGTGGGCGTCCACGGGCCGACGCCGTTGCGGCTGGTGTCGACCACGAAGTGCGCCTGCGTCGACGCGTCGCGCACGAGACCTGTGTCGGCGTAGGCCTGGTCGTACGCGGCATCCGTCAGCGTCCAGGTCGAGAAGTCACCCGGGCTCGCGGGGTAGTACTGGCTCGCGCACCAGCCGGGTTCCCACCAGGAGTTCTGGCTGAGGTTGATGCAGTCCGAGATCCAGGTGCCGAACTTCTGCTGTCGCTCGGTCGTCTCGTAGTTCGAGACGTTGAGGAAGAACCCGTCGGCTCGCTCGACGCCAGCCTTGATGAGGCGATCGGTGATGTCGCCCACGCCGAGCCACGCGGAGTGCGTGCCGTCGAGGTAGACCGCGGTGTTCGGCAACGCGGCGAGGGCGTCGACCGCGTGGTTCAGCATGGCGAACCGCTCGGATGCCGCGGTCGCCGCATCGGCCTCGGCGGGCTGGCACCACTCGAGCTGGCCGTTGATCGTCGTGTACCACGGGATGATGCCGAGACCGTCGGGCTCGAGGATGACCACTGCCTCCTTGTTGCCGATGCCCTTGGCGAATCCGTCGATCCACGCGGTGTACTCGGCGGCAGTCGTGGCACCACCCGCCGAGTACTGGGCGCAGTCGCGGAACGGCAGGTTGTACGCGACGAGCACCGGCACCTCGTCGGTGGCATGCGCCGGCGAGACGACGCGCTTCACGTCGCGCTTGGCTTCGTCGGGGGTGCCGCCGTTGATCCAGGTGGCACTCGGGAACGAGCCGAGCAGCAAGGCGTCGGCACTGGCGTCGCCTTCGAGCGCGGCAGCGGCCTCGAGCGTCGTGCTCGAGGGGTTGACCCAGAGGTCGGCGTCGGGGTGGAGCACGGAGTCCTGTGCGGCGGCCGGCGCGGCAACGAGGCCGACCAGTGCTGCGACGGTGGCGGTGCCGAGCGCAAGGCGCCCGGCAAGGGATGGAAGCTGCATCGATTCCTCCTGAATCGTCGTCGATTCCGGTCCAGCTGCGAATGCGTGAGAGCGCTCTCACAGGACCGTCGGCAACAAGGATGCGCCTCGGCGGGCGAGCGTGTCAAGCATTGAGATACGCCTGACGCCCCCCTCGCGTCATCCGCTGACACACCTGACTGCATGCCTGGGCCGTCGCCCGAGGCATCCGCTCTGCGAGGATCGAGGAATGACCGACCCGCTCATCGTCACCCTTCCCGGCGCCGCCCTGCGCGATGCGCTGCTCGCGACCGGGCCGCTGCCCGACAACGTCGACCTCGTCGAATGGAAGCTCGACGGCCCGCCCCCGACCGAGCCCGGGCAGCGCCTCGACATCGTCGTTCCGCCCTACATGGGCGCGACCGACCGCCTCGGCGTGCTCGCCGGGGTGACGGTGCGGCTCGTGCAGTCGCAGTCGATCGGCTACGACGACGTGCCCGCCACACTGCCGGCCGGGCACGTCTACGCGAACGCCGCGAGCGTGCACGAGACCTCGACCGCCGAGCTCGCGCTGGCGCTGCTGCTCGCCGCACAGCGCGGCATCCCCGACTTCGTGCGAGCGGCGGGCGAAGGCCGCTGGGCGCCCGCCCGCCACGCGAGCCTCGCCGACCGTCGCGTGCTGCTGCTCGGCTACGGCGGCGTCGGCCGCGCGATCGAGGCCCGGCTCGCCCCGTTCGAGGTCGACCTGGTGCGCGTCGCCACGCGAGCGCGCGATGACGAAACCGGCCGAATCCACGGCATCGACGAGCTCGACGACCTGCTGCCCACCGCCGAGATCGTCATCGTCGGCGTACCGCTCACCGCCGCGACGACGGGCCTCGTCGACGACCGCTTCCTCTCGGCGCTGCCCGACGGCGCGCTCGTCGTGAACATCGCGCGCGGCAAGGTGGCCGACACGACGGCGGTGCTCGACCATGCGGCGCGCGGCCGGCTCCGGTACGCGACCGACGTCACCGACCCCGAACCGTTGCCCACGGGGCATCCGCTCTTCGCCCTGCCCAACGTGCTCATCTCACCGCACGTCGGCGGCGCGTCGACGGCGATGATGCCGCGGATGGCGCGCCTGCTCCGCGACCAGATCGAGCGGATGTCGCGCGGCGAGGAACCCCGAAACGTGGTGCTCCGCACCTGACCCGGGCTCGACAGGTTTCGACAGGCTCAACCAGCAGAGACGAGAACTCGCCCAATGACGCACTTCGACCACGCCTTCGACTGGGTCCGCCGCAATGTCGGCGACGGACTCCTGCCCACCGCCGTGCTCGGCATCGCGAACGCCGACGGCGTCATCGCGCTCGACGCGTTCGGCGGATCTGCCGGCGCGCCCGTGACCGTCGACGACCACTACCCGCTGTTCTCGATTACGAAACCGATCGTCGGGCTCGCAGCACTGCGCCTCATCGAGCAGGGTCGCCTGACGCCTGAGACCCCGCTGAACACGGCGATACCCGACTTCGGCACCGGCCGCGACGATGTGGTGCGGCTGCGCCACCTCGTGAGTCACACGTCGGGCATCGTCGAGCCGCCGATGGATGCTGCCGGTCTCCGCGAGTTGTTGCTCGCTCCCGGGCGCGACTTCGCCGCCGGCACGGTCTCGCGCTACTCGACGATCGCCTTCGAGGGCATCGCGGCGCTCATCGAGCAGGCGAGCGGCGCACGTTGGCAGCGTGCCGTCGCCGAGGTGGGCGAGCGAGCGGATGCCCCGGGCTTCACGTTCGACGCATCCGCGAGCCCGCACAGGCCGGTCGACGCGGCCGCGCAGGGGGTCGACTACGCGCGATTCGCCGCACTCGAGCACCCGGGCGCCGGCCTGCTCGCGACGGCGACAGACCTGCTCGCTGTGGGGAGGGCGCTGCTCGCGAACGACGGCCGGCTCGTGGCATCCGTCACCCGCGACGCGATGCTTCGCCCGCTCACCTCCGGACTGCCCAGACTCGAGCCGTACACGCTCGATCGCGGCCAGGACTGGGCCTTCACGTGGAACGTGCGCAATCGAGCACCCGGGCTGCTCGCGACCGACACGTTCGGGCACGGCGGCTGGGCGGGCACCGAGTTCTGGGTGACGCCGTCGCTGGGCGTCTGCTTCGTGCTGTTCACGAATATCGGCGGCGGGTTCCGCCGCCTCGGCGTGGACGCCGACCAGTTGCACAACGCCGTCGCCGCAGCGGCCTGAGCGGCGCCTCACCTTCAGCCCGCGGTCCCCCGCGGCCCGCCGTCTCCCGCGGTCCCCTCGTCCCGAAAACAGGAAGACACGCCGTGCCGTCCCCCGAAACAGGAAGCGAGCGCGGCGCGGCGCACGGAAGTTCCTGTTCTCACGACTGCCCAGGGCGGCCGGCCGCCCGCGTGGGCATAGGGTCGAGGCATGGCCAGTTCGGCAGAACCCCGCGTCGCCCTGTACTTCGACTTCGACAACATCGTCATCTCGCGCTACGACCAGTTGCACGGCGACAGTTCGTACCGCAAGGACCTGTCGCGCAGCAAGGTGCCGGCCGCAGGCACGAAGACCGCCGAGCGACTTGCGGAGGCCACGGTCGACATCGACGCAGTGCTCGACTTCGCCGCGACGTTCGGCACCATCGCGATCGCGCGGGCCTACGCCGACTGGTCGACCCCGGTCAATGCGAGCTACCGCGGTCAGCTCATCGACCGCGCCGTCGACCTCGTGCAGCTCTTCCCCCTTTCGGCGACCAAGAACGGGGCCGACATCCGACTGTCCGTCGACGCGGTCGAAGACATGTTCCGCATCGACGACCTCTCGCACCTCGTGATCGTGGCCGGCGACTCCGACTACGTCGCGCTCGCGCAGAAGGCCCGGCGCCTCGGCCGCTACGTCGTCGGCATCGGCGTCGCAGGCGGAACGAGCCGGGCACTCACCGCGGCCTGCGACGAGTACGCCGACTACGACGCACTGCTCTCGACCGATGCCAGGGTCGAGGACGACGAGGCCGCGAGCGAGTCCGCCCCGGCACCGGCACCCGAGGCGGCGAAGGGTCGCCGGGGCGCACGCGGCGCGAAGTCGAAGGCTGCGGATGTCGCAGCCGAGGCTGCGGCCGAGAGCACCGCCGAGTCGACCGAGCCGGACACCGAACCCGGCAAAGCGGCGAAGCGCTCGGCCCCGCCCCTCGTGAACTTCTCGGACGGCACGGATGTCGCGCCCGCCACGGGCACCCGCAACCCGAGCCGGCTGCTGCTCAAGGCGCTCGAGCTGCTTCGCGCCAAGAACGACGAGGAGTGGCAACCGAGCGGAGCGGTGAAGAACCAGATGCAGCGCATGGACCCGTCGTTCCAAGAGCGCCGTCTGGGGTTCGGCTCGTTCACCGAGTTCGTGAAGTCGCGTGGCGGCGTCGTCGAGCTCGACGAGTCGGGCATGAACCGCATGCGCATCCGCCCGAGCAAGGACTGACGCGCACGGCGAGGCGGTCCGCGAGGCGGTCGCCGCTCAGGAGAATGGGCGCCATCCCCTTTTGCCAGCCGACATGCGTCCACTTTTCCTGAGTTGCGGAAGCGGGTGCGCGTGCGGCGCCTGCCGCCATGTGGTCTGACCACATCTGCTAGTGTGGTCAGACCACACATGGGCAGCGAGAGGCGGCAGCGGCATGGCAGCCGAGACATCCGACGCCCCGCGCGCCTGGAGAACCGTGCTCGACCACGTCGAGACGCAACTCCTGACCGGCGCGCTGCACCCCGGCGACCGGCTGCCCGGCGAGCGCGCGCTGTCAACCGAACTCGGCGTCGGCCGCTCGAGTGTGCGCGAGGCGCTGCGAGTGCTCGAAGTGCTCGGCCTCATCCGCACGCAAGCCGGGTCGGGCCCGAGTGCCGGTGCGATCATCATCGCGACTCCCAGCGGCGGCATGAGCGCCCTCATGCGACTGCAGGTCGCGGCGAGCGGCTTCCCTGTCGCCGACATCGTGCGTACTCGCCTCATCCTCGAGACGTCAGTCGCCGCCGACCTCGCCGACGCGACGCCGCAGCCCGACCTCACCCCCGCCACCGCACTGCTCGACGCGATGGACTCCCCCGACCTCACCCCGGCAGAGTTCCTCGCCCTCGACGCCGCCTTCCACCTGGCCCTCGCCGAGGCATCCGGAAACCAGGTCATCGCCGCGACGATGGCCGGCCTTCGCAGCGGCATCGAGGGCTACGCACGTGCGGGCCTCGATCGCCTCGACGACTGGCACGAGACATCCGCTCGCCTGCGTCGCGAGCATCGCGGCATCGTCGACGCGATTCGCCGAGCGGATGTCGCAACCGCGCGAACCCGCGTGCACGACCACATCTCGGGCTATTACGCCGAGACCTTCATCGACCCAGCCCAAACACGCGCATGAAAGAGAGCAACGCACCATGGTGAAGCGCCAGTTCCCGAACCCCCGCGACCTCGCGCAGCTCATGAGGTTCAAGACGCCAACCCTCAACGCGACCGATCGACGCCTCGAGAAGGCGCTCACGATCGCCGATCTGCGGGCCATCGCCAAGCGTCGCACGCCGAAGGCGCCGTTCGACTACACCGACGGTGCGGCCGAGGGCGAGCTGTCGCTCACGCGGGCGCGTGAGGCGTTCCACGACATCGAGTTCCACCCGTCGATCCTGCGCAACGTGCCCGTCGTCGACACGACCCGCGAGGTGCTGGGCGCCACGAGCGCCCTGCCGTTCGGCATCGCACCCACGGGATTCACTCGCATGATGCAGACCGAGGGCGAGATCGCGGGCGCCGGCGCCGCGGGGGCAGCCGGTATTCCGTTCACGCTCTCGACGCTCGGCACGACCTCCATCGAGGATGTGCAGGCGGCGAACCCGGGCGGCCGCAACTGGTTCCAGTTATACGTCATGCGCGACCGCGAGGTCTCGTACGAACTCGTGCGCCGCGCTGCGGCAGCCGGCTTCGACACGCTCTTCTTCACGGTCGACACACCCGTCGCGGGCGCGCGCCTGCGCGACACCCGCAACGGTTTCTCGATCCCGCCGCAGCTGACGCCCGGCACGGTCATGAACGCGATCCCCCGCCCGGCGTGGTGGATCAACTTCCTTACGACTCCGGCGCTCGAGTTCGCGTCGCTCACATCGACCGGCGGCACGGTCGGCGAGCTCATCGACGGCATGTTCGACCCGACCATCGGGTGGGACGACCTCGACGTCATCCGTGAGATGTGGCCGGGCAAGATCGTGGTCAAGGGCGTGCAGACCGTCGCCGATGCGGCACTGCTCGCCGACCGCGGCGTCGACGGCATCGTGCTCTCGAACCATGGCGGGCGTCAGCTCGACCGCGCGCCGATCCCGTTCCACCTGCTGCCGCGCGTTGTGCGCGAGGTCGGCGCCGACCTCGAGGTGCACCTCGACACCGGCATCATGAACGGCGCCGACATCGTCGCGTCGGTCGCGCTCGGCGCCCGGTTCACGCTCATCGGACGCGCATATCTCTACGGGCTCATGGCCGGTGGCCGGCGCGGGGTCGATCGCACGATCGAGATCCTTCGCGGTGAGATCGAGCGCACGATGAAGCTGCTCGAGGTCGCGACGCTCGACGAGCTCGGCCCGCAGCACGTCACGCAGCTGTCGCGGCTGGCGCCGATCGCGCATTCAGTTGCGGATGCCGCGGAGCAGGCGACCTCGTCGAAGCCGAAGACCGTTCGTGCCCCTCGCTCGGCCTCGCTGGCGTCGAAGCCGGCCTCATCGAAGAGCGCGGCCTCGAAGCCTGCCGCGCGGAGTTCCGTCACGAAGTAGGTCGCCGCGGCGAGCGGCGAGGCAGCCCGAGGTAGCGTGGCACGCGCCGGCGATACTGTGCGAACTCGTCGGGGAACCCCCGCTCGAGCACGTGTTCCTCGTGGAGCACGCCCAGGTGTTCCACGAGCGTCGCCGCGGGCATCGTCGCGGCCACCCACGCGGAGCCGACCAGCAGGCCGGCGCCGAGGTGGATGAACCACCATCCGACGTACATCGGGTGCCGACTCAGCGCGTACGGGCCCGTCGTCACGAGCGACTCCGGCTGCTCGAGCTCGAACCGGCCCGAGGTGCGGCGGCGGCGCTCGAGGAGCGCCCACGCATTGAGCGCGCACCCCGCCGCGATCGCGGCGGCACCCGTTGCGCGCTGGAGGGCTCGTGAGCCCCGGAGCGGTGCCGGACGAACCCGGCCCAGCCCGACGGCTGTCGCGACCCCGAGGATCTGCCCTGCGGGGAGCGGCAGGTTCTCGTACAACCCGGCGAGCTTCTCGTACACCCCGATCAACCCGGTCATGAGTCTCCCGTTCCCTGGCGATCGCCCGATCCTGATGCCGCCGGCGTGATGCCGCCGGCCGAGACGACGTGGCGCGGGCTGCGACGCTAGCGGCTGAGCGAGCTCGCGACGGGCGCGCCGACCGTGGCGGCGACATCCGCTGCCGCGCGCTCGGCCTTCACGAAGCGCTCCGTGTCCGACACGGCCGCCGTGAACAGGGCGACGAGTCGATCGTCGGCATCGCCGACGCACGCCTGCGAGATCCCCTGGACGGCACCGGTCACGACCTCCCGACACTGCCGCACGCTCATTCCGGCGCGGCGCACCGGACCGACCTTCTCGATGAATCGGGTGGCCCATGCGTTCGCGGCCGGGGCCGCGCGAAGAGCGGCACGGGCCGACTCGCTCGCCTCTGCGGCGAGCACGCCACGGTGTTCCGAGAGGACGACGACGGCGACATGCAGCGCGACGGCCTGTGAGCGCTGGCGCTCTTCTGCGGCGACGGGCAATGCGTCGTGCGCGGCCCGCACGGCGAGCAGCACGTCGAGCAGTGGGTCGTCGCTCGTCAGGCCGATGACCCTCGGGATGAGCGGTGTGAGCCGGGCGCGGCCGGCATCGCTCGTGCGGTCGTTCACCATGCGGGCGAGCAGTGCGAGGGTGCCCTGCGTGCACGCGGGATGATCGCTCCAGCGCTCGCCCGCGAGGTACGACGCGAACTCCATGAAGCATGCGCCGCGCCGTGGCGAGCGATGTCGGCCCGGTGACAGGATCGGCATGACATCGGGGTGAACGATTGTGTCGCGCATGGGGACCTCCCTCGCTCATCCCACTCTGCGCTCGCCGCAGCCGGGATTCAAGAGCGGGCTGCCGATTTGTCACCGAGTCGAATCCCCGTCCTCAGCGACGGCGCACGTACTCGCCGAAGGTGACCCCTGACTCGAACGCGGTCGACTCTCGGCCGACGTCGACTTCAACCGATCGGCCGGCCTACCGGGCGGCGCGCGAGAGATCGCGCTCTTCCACTACGCGATCGACGGGCTCATGCTCGACCGGCTGACCACCCCGATCGATCCCGGCACGACGACCGACGAGGTCATCGACGCGCTCGTCGCGGGACTCCTGCCCGACGCCTGACCCGCCACTCGCCCGAGTCGCATCCGCCCGGGGCGTCGCCGAGGCGAGTGCGCGGATCACACGCGGACCCCGCCCTCCGCAGGCACGACCGCCACGACCTTCGGGCGGGGCATCCGCTTCGCGAGGTATCGGGTGTCGCGCACGAGCCCGGGAAGCGTCGCCGAGAACAGTGCGTAGAGGAACTCGAGGCCGAGGAAGTACAGCCCGGGTACGGACTCCACCACGCCCCGGTGATGCAGCGGCTCGCCGTCGTCGCCGAAGGCCGGCAGGTCGATCCATGCGAAGTCGTTCCGGTAGCCCGTGCACCAGATCACGCTCGACACCTCGCACGCCGTGCCGTCGGCGAAGGCCGGGCGGCCGTCGTGCACGCCGGTGACCCGGGGCACGACTCGCACGCCCGCTGCGACGAGGTCCGAGACCTTGGTGCGGATGAGCGGCGCGGCAGCCATCTTCGCGGCCGACCTGCGACCGAGCGGGTTCGCCAGGGTCAGCACGTGGAGGCCCACGAAGCGGATCACCGGGTAGAAGAAGCGTGCATTCGCGCGGTTCGGGCGCACCGGGGGCTGGGCGCTCGGCGTACCCGCGATCAGGGTCTCGTGCGACGCGGCGACCTCGCGGGCGATCTCGGCGCCGGAATTGCCGACCCCGACGACGAGCACCGGGCCCGCAGGCAGCTGAGCCGGGTTGCGGTAGTCGCTCGAATGCAGTTGCACGATGGCGTCGCCGAGCCGATCGGCGATGTCGGGCACCTTGGGCGCCTGGCACCCGCCCGTGGCGACGACGACGTTGTGCGATTCCCAACGGTTGCTGCCGGCCGAGGTCATGAAGTGATCGCCTTCGCGCCGCACGCCGTCCACGCGCATGCCGCTGCGCACCGGGAGGCCCTGCGCCGCGGCGTAGTCCTCGAGGAACGCAGCGACCTCGTCTTTGGTGGGGAAGGCGAGCGGGTCACCGGGGAACGGCGTACCCGGCAGCCCGTCGTAGCGGGCCGGCGTGTTCAGCAGCAGCGAGTCCCAGCGCTGCCGCCAGGCGTCGCCCACCCGTTGCGCCGCGTCGAGGATGACGAAGTCGCGCCCCTGGCGCGCCAGTTCGGTGCCGATGGCGAGGCCCGCCTGGCCGCCGCCGATGACGACGGTGTCGACGAACTCGGTGTGGTCGGTGATCATTTCGGGGCCTCCGTCACGCGATGGTGTGGGTGATACCGACGACGGTATGGGCAACGATCGACGCCCACATCGGACGAATTCCCCATCCTGCGCGCGGAATGCGGGGCGGACTCCGACACTGATGCCGTGTGGCATCAGTGTCGGAGTCGCACAGTGCGGTCCTCGGGAACGCGCAGCCAAGCCCTACACGAGCGCGTGCTCGTACGCGTACGCCGTCAGCGCCGCACGCGAGGTGAGCGCGAGCTTGACGAACACGTTGCTGAGGTGGTGGGCGACGGTCTTCTCGCTGAGGTAGAGCTCGTTCGCGATGGCCCGATTCGTCTTCCCCGCGGCGACCAGCCGCACCACCTCGACCTCGCGCGCGGTCAGCGGCCCGAAGGCGGCGTTCGAGATCGAGCGCGCGAGCGCATCCAGCCGGGCGAGATCTGTCGCCGCACCGAGTTCGGCGAACGCCGTGCGCGCAGCGTCGAATTCCATCGATGCGGATGCCTCGTCGCCGAGTGTGCGGCACGCCCGTGCCGCGAGTACCCGGCACCGGGCGGCCTCGTACGGTATGTCGAGCTCGTGCCACGTCGTCCATGCCCGTCGCAGTCGGTCGAGCGCGTCGCGCGCCGAACCCTCTTCGAGCAGCACCGCCCCCTCGGCACCATCGACGACCGCCCGCAGCATGGGTTTCGGGGCGCTCGGCGTCATGGCGATCAGTTCGTCGACCAACTCGCGCGCCGCCCGGGTGTCGTGCATGGCGAGCTCGACCTCGATCAGGGCGGGCGCCAATCGCTGCCGATCGACCACGGCGGCGCTCGCCATGGCCTCGCGGAGCAGCGACTGCGCCGACCGCGACCTGCCCTGCGCCAACCGGAGCAGTGCGAGTCCCGGCTCGGGCGGGTACCCCGTCTCACTCGCATGACGGTACGATTCCTCGGCGCCGTCGAACTCACCACGCAGTCGCTGGATCTCGCCCTGCTCGTACCAGGCTCCATAGAACGCGTCGCGGTTGCCACGGCGCGCACGCGCCAGTGCCGCGGTCGCCGCCTCGAATGCCTCCTGCCAGGCACCGTGCAGGCGATAGAGCGCTGCGCGCTGCGCGTGGCACTGTCCACTGAACGCGACCATGTCGGGGTGGGCGCTGCACCAGTGGTCGAAGGCGAGCGTCCATTCGCGCGCCCGGCTGAAGTCGAAGGCGACCTGGCAGAGTCCGATGACCTCGCAATAGGCGATTCCCGACGGCACGGGTGAGAGTTCGCCGGCCGTGACCGCGACCATCACCTCGTCGAAGAGCGCGAACCCGGCCTCGGACTCACCGCGGGTGATCTCGATCTCGCCGAGCCCCATTCGTGCGAGGGCGACCGCGTCACGATCGTCGAAGCGCTCGCCGAGCGCGAGCGCCTGCGAGAACGTCTCGCCGGCACGCGTCGGATCACCCCCGTACAGCGCACCCATGGCCTCGGGGATGAGCAGCAGTCCGCCGACCGACTCGGCATCGCCGCCTGACCCGACGATGCGCTGAGCGCGCGCGATCCACCCGCCCGCACGCGCGACCTCGCCCTCGTCGAGCAGGTGCATGCCGATCCACACGGCCGTCCGTGCGGCTCCAGCCCCGTCGCCCGCACGCAGGAACGCCTCATGCGCCCGAGTCGCCGTGTCGATTCCCGATGGATCGCCGACGAGGATCGCCGCGGTCGCGAGCCTCGAGATCAGGTCGGCGGGCAACTCCGTCTCGGCATCGGCATCGGCTTCGGTCAGCGCGTCGAACGCCTCGCGCCACCGCTGCTGGGCGTAGGCCTCGAGTCCACGTTCGACTACGTCAGGTGACGTCATGGCGTCTCCGCGGCGGGCGCACCCATGCTCGGCAGCGCGCCGTGCATCCGCCACTCACGGTCACGGTACCGCCGGGTGTTCGGCACGGCAAGCGGCTCGGCGCGGCAAGCGGCGCGCCGCTCGAGTGCAGACCAGGGCGCGCGGCATCCGCCCGGATGTTACGCGGCCGACCGCACCGGCGACTGACTCGACCCGTCGTTCGCCGCAGCGTGCGCCCGCCATGCCGCACGCCGCCGGGCGACGAACCGGCGCCATGCGCCTCCGTAGTGCAGGAACCACACGAGCATGAGCCCGCACGCGACCAGGTAGAACGAGTGCAGGAACCAGATGGGCCCGAACGGCAGGCTGAACACGTAGAGCGAGTACACGACATTGCCGAGATTGGTGATCGCGAGGTTGCCGAGGCTGTACGACGAAAGGTCCTTCGTGCGCGCCGCCTTCACCAGCATGGGCATATAGCTCATCGCGAAGAGGCCGGTCGATACGACGCCGGCGAGCACGGCGACATCCATGGCACCGAACGTACGGAACGCCGGGGTGCCCCGCATCGGGAGAAGCACCCATTGACGGATGCCTCGTGGAGCGGCATTTCGCTCCGTCACGCCTGCGTCGTCTCAGGGCGGGCTCGGAGCCGCGGACCCGCGTCTCGGCCGCGTCGCCTGCGTCGCCCGTTCGTCAGCGGTGGGCGTACTTGGCCACGCGATCGCGCAGCCGCTCATCGAGCGCGAAGTCGGCCTTCGCCTGCTCGCGGTCGGTCGACAGGGTGACGGATCCCACGATGGCGTGGAATGCAGCGGAGCGGGCCATCTTGCGCGCCTGCTGCGACTGCACCCGTCTGCGCTTGATCACCTTGGCGTGCTTCTTGGCAGCGGCGTCGGCGAGGGTCTTTCGTTCTGCATCGCCTGAGGCCGTGACCCGCAGCGATGCGAGTTCGAGCCGCGCCGCCGCCTGCTTCGCCCGGTGCTTTGCGTGCCGTGGGTCGTCGGAGAGCTCCTTGCGCGCGCCCCGAACGTCGGCGCGGGCGGCCGCAGTGAGCGTCTCGAGGTTCGCCCTCGTTTCGCGTGACAGGGTCTTCGCCAGCTTTCCCGCCTCGGCGCTCGCGCGCCTGGCCTCGGCGACCGCCTTTCGCGCCTCACGTCGCTCGTCGCGACGAGGGTCGGTTATCCGCGCCATGTCACCCTCCTGTCGGGTTACGTCTCCAGTATCGGTCCTGGTCGATGCGGTGGGCGGAACTTCTTCTTCTTTTGCTCCTCCTCCTCCCGCTCGCCCGTCTCATTACCCATCCTCTCCCCCTCCTCTTCCGGCTCCCGTCCTCAACAATGGGTTTTCCACGGGGTTGTTCACAGTCTGTCGAATCTTCGTTCGAGTGTCGGTGGCTGCTGGGAGGATGTGGTCATGTCCGAACCGTTGTCCGACTTCGCTGGTATCACCGGTGCGTTGCGGGCGTTCGGGCTGACCCCGGCGGTGTTTCACGCGGCCGATGACCGGGCGTTGGTGGTCGCGCTCGAGGCGATCTCGGTGTTGCGGCACGAGGTCGAGCGGCATCAGGCGCTCGCCGCGGCCGAACTCGCGCGCCGCTCCAGGGCCGGGTTCGGGCAGCAGTGGTTGGCGCGGCGTGACGGGCACACCTCGGCCGGGGCGATGCTGCAGTCGATCACCCGGTCGTCGAAGCGTGACGCGGCCGCACTGGTCGCGGTGGGTGAGATGGTCGCCGACGTCGAGGCCGCCGCCGAACTCGACCGCCTGCGCCACGACCCCGACATCGCCGCCGTGCTGCCCGACGTGGCGCCGCCGTGGTTCGCAGCCCTCGGGGACGCCGTCGTCACCGGGCTGCTGACCGTGGCCCTGGCCGACGCGATCCGCTCGGGCCTGGGCGAACCCGGCGGCGACGCCGACGAGGGGTGCCTGCGCACCGAACTCGAGACCCTGATCCCCCTCTGCCGCACCGTGCATGCTGATGCGGCGCGGCGGGCCGCCCGGCAGGCCCGTGACCGCATCGACACCGCCGGGGTCCAGACCCGCGCCGATCGGCAGCAGCTTGCGCAGTTCTGGCGGGTCTGGGTCAAACCCGACGGCTCGGTGCGCGGCGAGTTCGAACTCGAACCCGAAGCCAAGGCATGTACGTGAAGGCGGTGTTCGACCAGCTCACCCATCCCCGCCTGATCGAACCCAAAGTGCGGCGCGGGTTCGGCGACCCGGTACACGGCGACCAGGCCTACGCCGACGCGAAAGCGACCCGCGAACGCAACGCCGCCGACGGGCTCGTCCAGTTGCTCCGCGCCGGCGCGAGCGTCGACCCGGGCCGGGTGCTGAACCTGCAGAAACCCTCGGTGCGTATCGTGGTCAACGAACACACCCTGACCACCGGGCACGGGTCGGGCATGCTCGAGGGCCACCCCGACCGCATCCCCCTCACCAACGTGCACACCGGCCTCTGCACCGGGTACCTGCCGATCCGATTCGGGGAACAGGGCGAGTGTCTTGACCTCGGCCGTGACGAACGCCTCTTCACCCCGAAACAGAAGACCATCCTCGCCGTCCGCGACGGCGGCTGCCTCGACCCCGACTGCACCCGGCCCCCGTCCTGGTGCGAAGCCCACCACATCGACCACTGGGAACGTGACGAGGGCCGAACCGACCTCGCCGACGGCATCCTCCTCTGCCGAAGAGACCATTTGAGATACCACAACCAAGGCTGGGAAGTCCGCCGAGACGGCACCACCTACTGGCTCATCCCACCACCCGGCATCGACCCCGAACAGACACCCCGGTTGATGCGACCCAACACCCCCACCGACATCATCAACCCCATCGACCCGACGCGACTGCCCGCGGCGACGACCGCATCGCCTACCCGAATGCGAGAACATCCACCCGAGCGCGAACGCCTCACCTCGATCGCGGGGTAGAACTCTGCCCACCACCGAGCGCAAGTGTCGACACCCGGTCCCGGGCGCTTGGCGCGGTGCGCCTGCCGCGGCGCGGTACCGGGCGCTTGGCGCGGTGCGCGGGCCGAGGCACGAGGCACGAGGCACGAGGCACGAGGCACGAGGCACGTGCGCAAACGCGCGTGATGCGGCAGTCTGATGCGCACCGTTCGATTCCCGCGATGCCGTCAGAGGAAGTCGCAGCGATGTGCCCCCCGAACGGGGTACGTGACCGCGATGCCTTCCGACCGCCATGCTTCACTCATGACTGAGGTCGGCGAGACATCCGCCCCTACCCACACCGGCCCCATCGACGACGCGCATCGCGCGCAGGCTGCGCGCCTGCTCGAGCACCTCATCGTGCACGGCCCCGCGACTCGCAGCGAGCTCTCAACGGCGACCGGCCTGGGTCGCGGCGCAATCGCCGGCCTGACGGCGCGCCTGCTCGAGGCGGGCGTCATCCGGGCGAACCAGGCCGATACCTCGGCCGACGGCCGCACCACACCCCTCGCCCTGACCGCATCCGATCACGTGCTCGTCACGGCGATGCTCGCGCGCGACGAGGCGATCGCCACGGTCGCGACCCTCGGAGGTGACGAGATCGCACGCTTCGTCGCGCCCCTCGTGACACCGCCGACGCCTGCGCTCGATGACGATGACCCAGACCGGGCGACCGAGGCGCTGCCGACGCCCGCCGAACTCCTCGCCGCCGCGCTGAGCCGAGCGCTCGCGCGTGCCGACCGGGCGGGACATCCGATCGCCGACGTCACCGTGCTCGTCGACGGCGCCGTCGTCGGCCAACCCGCAGTGGTCATCACCGACGCACGCCTGGGCGCCGAACCGGTCGACCTGGTCAGCGTGCTGCGCGGTGCCACGCCCGGACTCGACGATGCCGAGGCCGCCCTGCCGCTGCCGCTCGCGCTGCAGTCGACGGCTGCCGCGGCCGCCCACGCCGAACGCGCCGAGCTACCGGGCGTCGACGATGTGCTCTTCCTCTCGGGCGACGGCGCCATCACCGCGGCAGTGATCTCGGATGGGCGGCCGCTGATCGGCGCTCACGGACTCGCGGCGACGTTCGCCCACCTGCCGGTCGTGCAGGGCGGCGTGCGGTGCGACTGCGGGCAGACCGGATGCCTCGCCACGGTGGCCGCGTCGGGAGTCGTGCTCGAGCGCGCGGGACTCGCAGAGTTCGCCGCTGCCAACGGCCACGCTGCCGCACTCGAGGAGCTCGTCGCGAGGGTCGACGACGGCGACGACCGGGCACGCTGGTCGTGGCTCGACGCCGCGCTCTGGATCGGTCGCGCGCTGCAGGTCGTCGTGCCCACCGTCGACCCCACCGCCGTGGTCATCGGCGGCTATTGGGCGCCGCTGCTCGGCGACATCGAGGCCGCGTTCCGGGCGAACCGGCCGACGATCGGCGGCGGTGCGCTGCGCGCGATCCCGACCCTCGCGCCTGCCCGGCTCGGCCCCGATGCGGCGCTCGTAGGTGCCCGGCGTCAGGCGCGCGAACGCCTGGTGGCTGACCCGTTGCTGCTCGTCGGCTGACGTCGCCGGCGAAGCCGGCTCGAGATGCCCCAGCCGGTGACCTTGAACATCGCCTCGACGACGATGCCGAGGCTCATCTTCGACCGGCCCTGCACCCGCTCGACGAAGGTCACGGGCACCTCGACCACCGTGAGCCCTGCCTCGCGGGCGTGCCAGAGCATGTCGACCTGAAAGCCGTAGCCCCGGGTGTGCACCTCATCGAGGTGGAGGCGCCTCAGCGCCTCGGCGCGGAACGCGCGGTAGCCCGCCGTCGCGTCGCGCGTGGGCAACTGCAGCACCCACCGGGCGTACGCGCTGCCGCCGCGCGAGAGCAGCTCGCGGTGACGCGGCCAGTTCTCGATCGAGCCCCCGGGGATCCACCGCGAACCGATGACGAGGTCGACCGGCTCACCCGCGGGATCGGTTCCCTCGAGCGCGGCGAGCAGTGACGGCATCTGCTCGGGCAGGTGCGACCCGTCGGCGTCGAGTTGCACGATCGGGTCGAAGCCCTGCGCGAGCGCCCACTCGAACGCCTCGAGGTAGGCGGCGCCGAGCCCTGCTTTGCAGGCCCGGTGCAACACGTGCACGGCGGCGTCGCGTGAGGCGAGCTCGTCGGCCAGCTCTCCGGTGCCATCGGGCGAGCTGTCGTCGACGACCAGCACCGAGGCATCCGAAACCGCGTCGCGCACCCGGCCCACGATCGACGCGAGGTTCTCGCGCTCGTTGTAGGTGGGGATCACCACGAGGGGTCGCCGCATCGCGTTCCTTCCTCACGTCGTGACCACGCAATCGTAACCGCCCCATTCCGGGGGGATGCTCCCGAGCCGCCGGGGGCATGCCCCCGAGCCGGCCGCACCGAGGCGCGGTACCGTCGAAGACATGCACTCGGCAAGACGGAACACACGGCTCGCGGCGGCCACAGGCGTCGGCATCGCTGCACTCCTGCTCAGCGGATGCGCGCTGCTGCAACCACCCAAGACCCTGAGCGACGAGGCCACCGTCGACGCGGCGATCAGCACGATCGAGATCGACGACAACGACGGCGGAGTCATCGTGCGCGGCGTCGAAGGGGCCACCGACATCTCACTCGAACGAACCATCCGCTACCGCGGCGATCGCACATTCGAGGACACCCATGCCGTCGAGGGTGACACCCTCGTGCTCGGCGGCTGCGGCCGCAACTGCTCGGTGAGGTATGTCCTCGAGGTTCCGGCGGGGCTCGACATCAGCGGCCACACCGAGAACGGCGAGGTCGACCTGACGCTCGTGCACGACGTCGATGTCGAGACGAGCAACGGGCGCATCACGCTCGATGGCGTCACCGGCACGATCCGGGCGGCGACGTCGAACGGGCGCATCGAGGGTTCAGGCCTCGACGGCGACGGCGGCATCGTCGTGTCGACCTCGAACGGCGCGATCGACCTTCGCCTCGACGTCGCGCAAGACGTCGAGGCGCGAACGTCGAACGGCTCGATCGACCTCGCGGTGCCCGACGGCAGCTATCGCGTGAGCGCCGAGACGTCGAACGGCCGCACGAACGTCGACGTGCCGAACGATTCCTCAGGCGAGTTCACGCTCGACCTGTCGACGTCGAACGGCTCGATCACCGTCGAGTCGAACAGGTAGGTCAGCGCACGGCGTCAGCGCACGGCGTCAGCGCACGGCGTCAGCGCACCCCGGCCATGAGCCGCAGCACGGGCTTGCGCGCCAGCCAGAGCGCGGCGCCGAGCACGATCGCGATCGCACCGAGCACGCCGAAGTAGGTCGCCTCGTTCACGACCGTGTAGAACTCCGCGAGCTGCCCGGCGATCGACGTGCCGAGCGCGACCGACAGGAAGAACAGCGCCACCATCTGCGTGTGGAACGCGGTGGGCGCGAGCTTCGTCGCGACCGAGAGCCCGACCGGTGAGAGCAGCAGTTCGGCGACCGTGAACACGAAGAGGATCAGCACCATCCACAGCAGCGGCGTCGAGTTGGCGCCGCCGCCGGCGAACGGCAGGAACAGCAGGAACGCAACGCCCATGACCGCCGTGCCGAGCGCGAATTTGACGGGCGTCGCGGGCTGGCGGTCGCCGAGCTTCGTCCAGAGCGCGGCGAACGCGCCCGACAGGATGATGATGAAGATCGGGTTGATCGACTGCACCCACGGCACCGGCATCTCCCAGCCGAACAGGTTGCGGTTCAGCTGCTCGTCGGAGTAGATCGTCAGCACGGTGAACTGCTGCTGGTACAGCGACCAGAACGCGACGCTCGCGATGAACAGCGGAATGAACCCGTAGACCCGGCTGCGCTCGGTCGGCGTGATGCGATGGCTCGAGAGGATCACCACGAAGTAGGCGACGGCCGCGATCACGGTGCCGCCGATGACCCAGGTCACGAGGTTCGTCGCGTTAACGAGGCCGGTGAGCACGAGCACCGCGATCAGCAGCACGGCCGCGATCGCGATGCCGATCACGAGCAGGCGTCGCGCGGCGGGCAGCGGGTTGGGCACGACGGATGCCTCGGGCGGAAGGCTCTTGCGGCCGAACGCGTATTGCGTCAATCCGAACGCCATGCCGACCGCGGCGAGCGCGAAGCCCCAGTGGAACCCCCACTGCTGCTGCACGATGCCGGTGAGGATCGGCCCGAAGAAGGCACCGAGGTTGATGCCGAGGTAGAAGATCGAGAACCCGGCGTCGCGCCGGGGGTCGTGCTCGGAGTACAGCGTGCCGACGACGCTCGTGGCGTTGGCCTTGAGTCCGCCCGAGCCGATGGCGACGAGCACCAGTCCGACGCCGACGCCGAGGAACCCGGGCAGCGCGGCGAGCGCGATGTGCCCGGCCATGATCACCCAGGCGGAGTAGAACAGCACCCGTTCCGACCCGAGCAGCCGGTCGGCGATCCACGCGCCGAGGATCGTCGAGAGGTACACCGCCCCGCCGTAGGCGCCGACGATGCCGGCCGCCGAGGTCTGGTCCATGCCGAGGCCGCCCTCGGCGGCCGAGTAGTACAGGTACAGCAGCAGGATGCCCTGCATGCCGTAGAAGCTGAACCGCTCCCACATCTCGACGCCGAAGATGTGCACGAGTGGTCGCGGCTGCCCGAGAAAGCCGTGGTCTCCCCGGGTGTCGCGTTCGATCGGCTCGGCGCCGTTCGCGGCCGGCTCAGGCGGCCCGTACTCCCCCGGGGCAGGTTCGGTGACCTTGCCCATGGGGGCAGCCTAGCCTTGCGTCGCTCCGGCCGCAGTGGTGGACTGACGAGATGCCCGGATCGGCCACGCTCGACGGCGGGGTGCGCCTCGCGTGGGCGAACCCCGACGAGTTCGATCGCGGGCGTGCCCTGCACCTGCTCGGCAGCACCGAACGCGCCCGCGCGGTCGCGACCACCCACCAGGGCCTGCGCGACCGGTTCCTGCTCGGGCGCATGCTGCTGCGCGACCTCGCCGCCGAGGCCGGCGGCATGCGCGCCGAGGCCGTCGAGGTCGCCGCCGTCTGCGAACGCTGCGGCGCCGAGCACGGCCGGCCCCAGCTGCGATGGTCGGATGCCCCTGCCCCGCCACCGACCGCGAGCCTCGCCTCGTGCGCGCACCTGGTGATCGCCGCCATCGCACCCGCGGGCATCACGGTCGGCGTCGACGTCGAACCGGCCCGCGTGCCTCGCGAGGCCGACGCGGCCCGCCGCGGCGCGATCGTCGAGCTGCTCGGCGGCACCACGCGCACCGCAGTGCGCCGATGGGTGCGCGCCGAGGCCGTGCTGAAGGCCGACGGCCGCGGCCTGCGCGTCGAACCCGGCCGGGTCGCCTTCACCGAGACGAGCGGCGGCAGCGGCGGCAGCGGCCGTCGCGTGACCGCGCGACTGCCCGACGCGCCGACCGTCTACGACCTGTTCGACCGCCGCATCGAGGGGTGCCTCGTCAGTCTCGCCGTCGCGCGACCCACGACCTGACGCGCCCGGCGAACGACTCGTCGACCACGGGGGCGGGCGGCAGCGCCGGCAGCGCGGGGTCGTAGAGCCACGACTCGAAGAACGACCCGAAGTCATCGCCCGTGCGGCGCTCGACGAGCTCGATGAACGCGGTCGTCGTGGCGGTGGCATGCCGGTTGGCTGCGGTCCACTCGGGCAGCAGGTCGAAGAACGCGTCGTCGCCGATCGCGAGGCGCAGGGCGTGCAAGGTCAGCGCCCCACGCTTGTACACCCGGTCGTCGAACATGTCGGAGGGCCCCGGATCTCCGAGCATCAGGTCGGCGGGCAACCGCGACAGCAGCGCGTGGTGCTCGCGGGCGAGCTCGTCGGCAGAGGTCTTGCCCGCGGCATCCGACCACAACCACTCGGCGTAGCAGCAGAAGCCCTCGTTCAGCCAGATGTCCTGCCAGCGCTCGACGCCCACGCTGTTGCCGAACCACTGGTGCGCGAGCTCGTGGGCGATGAGTCGCTCTTCACCGCCCTGCCCGTCGACGTGGTTCGCGCCGAAGACCGCGAGCCCCTGGGCCTCGAGCGGAATCTCGAGCTCGTCGGGCGTGACCACGACCGAGTACTGCTCGAACGGGTACGGCCCGAAGCAGTCGTCGAACACCTCGAGCATCGCGGGCAGCGGGTCGAAGTCGGCGCGCACCCGGCGTTCGAGCGGCCGGGGAAAGAACACCGCGGTCTCGGTGACGGTGCTCGCGAGCTCGCGCTTCGCGTACCGGCCGACCTGCAGCATGACCAGGTAGCTCGCCGTCGGCTCGCGCTGCTCGTAGACCCACACGCCCTGCCCGGCGACGACGCGGTGCTCGACGAGCTCGCCGTTGGCGACGACCGTGTACGCCTCGTCGGTCTCGAACCGCAGCCGGTAGCTCGCCTTGTCGCTCGGGTGGTCGTTGCACGGGAACCAGGTGGGCGCGCCCGACGGCTGCGATGCGACGAGCACGCCGTCGTCGAGCTCCTCCCAGCCGATCGCGCCCCAGCGGGTGCGTCGCGGTTTCGGGGCGCCGCCGTATTCGATGACGACGGATGCCTCGGCGCCCGCCTCGATCGCATGCGGCGGGGTGATGCGCAGCTTGCCGTGCACCTGGCGGAAGTCGGCCTTGCGCCCGTCGACCCGCACGCGCGACGCGGCGAGCCCCACGAGGTCGAGCGTGAACCGGGCGAGCGGCTGCGTGGCCTGCAGGCGCAGCTCGGCGACCCCGTCGAGCCGGTTGCGCGCGATGCGGTACTTCAGGTTCAGCGAGTTCGACAGCGTGCGATACCCGCCGTTGCCGCTGTGCGGCACATACGAGTCGCCGGCGGTCTCGGCACCGATCTCGCCAGCCTGCATCAGCGCACCGGCGCGTGGTAGTCGGCGACGCGCACCGCGCGCCATGGACCGATGGGGTTGCCGCTCCAGCGGCTGCCCACGGGTACGGCCTCGCCGCGCATCACGAGCGAAGCCGGGCCGACGGTCGCGTGGGCGCCGATGGTCGCGGCCGGGAGGATCACGCTGTGCGGGCCGAGCGTGGCACCGGGTTCGAGGGTCACGTGGTCCATGCTCATGATTCGATCATGGAACAGGTGCGTCTGCACGACGCAGCCGCGGTTCACGGTCGATCCGTCGCCGAGGGTGACGAGGTCGGCCTCAGGCAGCCAGTAGCTGTCGCACCACACCCCGCGACCGATGCGCGCGCCGAGCGAGCGCAGCCACACGGCGAGCGCGGGGGTGCCCGCGGCGGCGTTCGCGAACCACGGCGCGGCGACCATCTCGACGAACGTGTCCGAGACCTCGGTGCGCCACACGAAGTTCGACCAGAGCGGGTACTCGGCGACCGTGATGCGCCCGACGAACGCCCACTTCGCGATCGTCGAGACGAGCGCCGCGACACCGCCCGCCGCGAGCACGACGACGCCGCTCACGAGCAGCGCGATGAACACGCCGTAGGCGTCGGCGAGCCACGCGAGCGTGAACAACACGCCGAGACCGATGCCGCACGTGGCGAACACCGGCACGATGCGGCAGAGCTCCCACAGGGCGCGAGCCAGGCGAAGGCCGTAGGGCGGCGCATAGGTGCGACCCTCGTCTGACGCGAGTGCTGCGCGGCGCAGCCGCACCGGCGGCGAACCGAGCCAAGACGTGCCCGGCTTCGACTTCGAGGGCGCGACCGAGAGCACGGCCACGAGCGCATCTTTCGCGAGCCGGTGGCCGGCGGTCGCGATGCCCGAGTTGCCGAGGAACGCACGCTTGCCGATGCGGGCCCGCGCGAGCCGCATCCACCCGCCCTGCAGCTCGTACGAGGCGACCATGGTGTCGTCGGCGAGGAACGCGTGGTCGCCGATCGTCGTGAGCGACGGGATGAGCAGCACGGTGGATGCCTCGACGCCGCGCCCGACATCTGCGCCGAGCAGGCGCAGCCAAACGGGGGTGATGAGGCTCGAGTAGAGCGGGAACAGGATGGTGCGCGACGCGTCGAGCAGGCGCTCGGTCGTCCACGCCTGCCACCCGATGCGGCTGCGCACCGGGTGGCGCCCCTCGTCGAGCCGGATCGCCAGCAACCGCACCGCGATGATGATGAGTCCGGCGAACACCACCCCGGTGACGAGGGTCGCCGGAACGAGCCACGCGAGCGCGCGCAGCGCCGCCTCGCCGAGGTCCTCGGATCCGGCGATGCCGAAAGCGATCACGACGCCACCCGCGGCGAAGGCGGTCAGCGGCAGCAGCGCGAGGAACACCGACGACAGCCCGTAGGCGAAGAGCCACCCGTTGGGGCGAGGCGGCTCGGCCGACTTCGGCTCGGCCGGGCCGACGCGCTCGGCGGGCGACCCGGCCCAGCGCTGGCCCGACGGCACACGACCGAACACGGCCGAGCCCGGCGCGACCTCGGCTCCGCGGCCGATGCGCGCGCCGGGCAGCAGCGTGCTGCGCGTGCCGATGGTCGCCTCGGCGCCGATGCGCACCCGCCCGATGCGCACGAGGTCGCCGTCGATCCAGTAGCCCGCGAGGTCGACCTCGGGCTCGATGGCCGCATGATCGCCGATCGTGAGCATGCCGGTCACGGGCGGCAGCGTGTGCAGGTCGACGTCGCGGCCGATCGTCGCGCCGAGCGCGCGGGCGTAGTTCGTCACCCACGGCGCCCCCGCAAGGCCGACGGGATCGACCTGGTGCGCGATCTGGTCGGCGAGCCACATGCGCATGTGCACCGAGCCGCCGCGCGGGTAGTCGCCCGGCTCGAGGCCGGCGAGCAGCACGCGCGCCCCGACGACGGCGATGCCCATGCGGCCGAACGGGGTCGCGAAGATCACGAGGCCGACGATGAGCAGCCACAGCGGCACGGTGGGCAGGACGTCGAATTCGTCACTGACCGCGCGCAGGATGCTCGTCGCGGTGAGCAGGTAGAGCAGCCACCGCGCCCCGCTCAAGATGAAGAGCGGCACACCCGCGAGCGTCTGCATCCATTGCGTGCCTCGCGGCGTCGGCTCGGGCTGGTGGAACGTCGCCGGTTCGGATGACCCGTCCCCGACCCGCGCGTCGAGCTCGTCGGCCATCGAGCCGAGCCTGGGGTGGTCGTAGATGTCGGCGACCGTGAACTCGGGGTCGCGGGTGCGCAGGCGGCTCACGAGCTGCGCCGCGGCGAGCGAGCCGCCGCCGAGGTCGAAGAAGCTCGCGTCGGGCTCGGTGACCGGAACGCCCAGCACGGCCTGCCACTGCTCGGCGAGCCAGGCCGCCGACTCGCCCAGGCCGGCGGCGTCGAGTTCGACCCCGGGCAGTGGCCACGGCAGCGCGGCCTTGTCGACCTTGCCCGACGTGCGGGTGGGCAGGTCGTCGAGCACCGCGAGCAGCGGCACGAGTGCCGCCGGCAGCTCTTCGGTGAGCCGGGCGCGAGCCGCGCCCCGATCGAACGCTTCGGTCACGGCGAGGTACCCGACGAGCACCTTGTTGCCCGCCTCGGTCGTGCGCACCGCGGCGGCGGCCGCGTTCACGCCGGGCAGTTCGAGCAGCGCCGACTCGATCTCGCCGAGCTCGATGCGACGCCCCCCGACCTTCACCTGATCGTCGGCGCGACCCTGGAAGAGCAGCCCGACGCCGTCGAACACGACGAGGTCGCCCGAGCGGTACGCCCGCTCCCACCCGAGGGTCGGCATGGCCGAGTACTTCTGCGCGTCCTTCTCGGGGTCGAGGTACCGTGCAAGACCCACTCCGCCGATGATGAGCTCGCCCGGCTCGCCCTGCGCGACGGGGTTGCCCTCGGCATCGACCACGGCGAGGGCCCAGCCGTCGAGCGGCAGGCCGATGCGCACCGGCCCCTCGGCGTCCATGAGGGCCGCGCACGCGACGACGGTCGCCTCGGTCGGCCCGTAGGTGTTCCAGACCTCTCGCTCGGGCGACGTGAGCCGAGCCGCGAGCTCGGGCGGCACCGCCTCACCGCCGAAGATCAGCAGCCGCACGTTCTCGATCGCCTCGGCCGGCCACAGTGCCGCGAGGGTCGGAACCGTCGAGACCACGGTGATGCCGTGCGTGATCATCCACGGCCCGAGGTCCATGCCGCTGCGCACGAGGCTGCGCGGCGCCGGCACGAGGCAGGCGCCGTGCCGCCAGGCGAGCCACATCTCTTCGCACGAGGCGTCGAACGCCACCGAGAGCCCGGCCAGCACGCGGTCGCCCGGCCCGATCGGCTCGCCCTGCAGGAACAGCCTCGCCTCGGCGTCGACGAACGCCGCCGCCGAACGGTGCGTCACCGCGACGCCCTTGGGCGTGCCGGTCGAGCCTGAGGTGAAGATGATCCACGCGTCGTCGTCGAGGGTGGGCGGCGTCGCGATGGGCGTCGCGTGCGTGCTCGGGTGCGGCGGATCGCCGTCGAACAACTCCGGCGATGGGACATCCGCGAACCCGACGCCCGACCGGAACTCGCCGCTCGGCCCGAACTCGCCGCTCGGGCGGAACTCGCCGCTCGGGCGGAACTCACCGCGACCCGTGATGACGCCCCGCACCACGGCCTCGCCGAAGACGAGTTGCGCGCGCTCTTCAGGGTCGTCGGCGTCGACGGGCACGTACGCCGCACCCGCGGCCATCGCCCCCAGGATCGCGATGTACAGGTCGCGCGAGCCTGAGGCCATGCGCACGCCGACGCGATCGCCGCGGCGCACCCCCGCCTCGTGCAGCCGCGCCGCCGTGCGCACGACCCGCGCCATCAGTTCGCGGTAGCTGAGCGCGCCGTCGGCGTCTTGGAGCGCCGAGGCGTCGGGATGCCGCTGCGTCGTATCGCGCAACACGTCGAGCAGGGTGCGCGGCGGAGTGACCTCGTTCGTGCGATCGAGGATTCCGGGTGCATCGGTCGTCACGCGACCTCCTCTGAGGATTCGCTGCCGACGCGGCCCGCCCTGCGCGGTACCGCGGAGGAGCGATCACGTGTCAATCGCGGAGGAAGACGATCAGTTGCGCCTTGCTGAACCGGGAGTATCCGGGAATGCCGCGCTCTCGGGCGAGGCTGCGCAGGTGCACGACCGTCATCTCCTCGAGCCGCTGCGTCGCCGCGGCGCCGGCGACCGTCGGCTTCGTTGGCGAGGCGGGCTCGGCCGTCGCTGACTTCGCCGCCCCCGGCTTGGCGGTGGACTTCTTGACCACCGTGGGCGTCGCGGCGGCTGATTTCTTGGCCGCGGGCTTCGCGGCAGCTGACTTCTTGGCCGCGGCCTTCGCGGCCGCGGGCTCCAATTTCTCGGCTGCAGGCTTCGCGACCTTGGACGCGCCCGCCTTCACCGGCTTGTCGGCCTTCACCGGCTTGGCCGGCTTCACCGGCTTCACCGGCTTGGCCGGCTTCACCGGCTTCACCGGCTTCACCGGCTTCACCGGCTTCGCCGGCCTGTCGGCCTTCGCCGCATTCTCGAGCCGCTGCTTCACGACGGCCGCCTCGACGCGCAGGCGCGACGCGACACGGGCGTGGTTCGCCTCGGCGTGGGCCGCGCGCTTCCTGGTGCTCTTGTCGGCCTTGTCGGCGAGTCGCTTCGCCTCGGCGAGCGCCTCCGCCGCCGCATCGAGTGCACGACGCGCCTGCTTGAGCGCCTTCTTCGCCTTCTTCTCAGCCTTCTCGGCCTTGCTCCGTGCCATTGCCCACCCCTGACCCGACGCCGCAAGGTCGAACCCGTGCGGTCGGTGCAAGGATAGCGCGGGACTCACGCCACCTGACGGTGCTGCAGCACCCCCTCACCCACGCAATGCCGCCTTCAGCGCCTCGAGCACCGTCGGGTCTTCGATCGTGGCGGGCACCTTGTAGGGCTCACCGTCGGCGATCTGGCGCATGGTCTTGCGCAGGATCTTGCCCGAGCGAGTCTTCGGCAGGCGCTCGAGCACGGTGACGTCCCGGAACGCTGCGACGGGCCCCACTGTCTCGCGAACCAGCGCGACGATCTCTTCGACGAGCACGTCGTGGTCGATGGATGTCCCGTGCTTGAGCGTCACGAATCCGGCGGCGCGCTGTCCCTTCAACTCGTCCTTGAGGCCGACCACGGCGACCTCGGCGACCGCGGGGTGATGGTTGATGGCCTCTTCGAGGGTGCCGGTCGAGAGCCGGTGACCGGCGACGTTGATGACGTCATCGGTGCGACCCATGACGTAGACGTAGCCGTCGTCGTCGACGTAACCGCTGTCGCCGGTTGCGTAGTACCCGGGGAAGGCGGTGAGGTACGACGAGACGTACTGCTCGTCGCCGCTCCAGAGAGTGGGGAGACTGCCGGGCGGGAGCGGCAGCCCGAGCACGATGTTGCCTTCCACTCCGGTCTCGACCGGCCTTCCCTTGCCGTCGACGACGGCGAGGCGGTAGCCGGGCACGGGCATCGAGGGCGAGCCCGGCTTCACGGGCAGGGGTTCGATACCACGTGCGTTCGCAACGATCGCCCACCCCGTCTCGGTCTGCCACCAGTGATCGATGACCGGGCAATGCAGGGCCTCACTGATCCAGTGATACGTCTCGGTATCCAGCCGTTCCCCGGCGAGGAAGAGGGCATCGAGGCTCGACGTGTCGTGCTCGGCCAGCTCCTCGAGGTCGGGATCGACGCGGCGGATGGCCCGCACGGCGGTCGGTGCCGAGAAGAGCACCTTCACCCCGTACTCGTCGACGATGCGCCAGAACGCCCCCGCATCGGGCGTCCCGACGGGCTTGCCCTCGTAGAGCACCGTCGTCGCTCCGGCGAGCAGCGGGCCGTAGACGATGTAACTGTGGCCGACCACCCAGCCCACGTCGGAGGCCGTCCACATGACGTCGCCCGCGTCGATGTTGTAGATGTTCTTCATCGACCACGCGAGGGCCACGGCGTACCCGCCATTGTCGCGCACGACGCCCTTCGGCGTACCGGTCGTACCCGACGTGTAGAGCACGTACAGCGGGTCGGTCGCCGCGACGGCGACGGGTTCGACGGGCACGGCGGTCGCGAGCTCCTCGTCCCAGTCACTCCATCGCACGCCGACGTGACCGTCGAACTCGGCGGCAGTGCCGGGCACGGCCTCGCGATCGCGCACGATGACTGATTCGACGCTGAGTTCGTCGGGGGCGATGACGCTGATCGACTGCGTCACCGTGTCGGTCACCGACCGGTCGCCGACGATCATCGCCAGCGCCTTCTCGATGATCGGCAGGTACTCGACGGCGCGGCCCGGCTCGAGGCCACCCGACGAGGTGACGATGACCCGGGGTCGGGAGTCCTGGATGCGCACGGCGAGTTCGTTCGCCGCGAAGCCGCCGAACACCACGGAGTGCACGGCACCGATGCGGGCGCAGGCGAGCATCGCGATCACGGCCTCGGGCGTCATCGGCAGGTAGATGGCGACGCGGTCGCCCTGCTCGACGCCGTTGTTGCGCAGCACGCCGGCGAAGCGCGCAACCTCATGCAGCAGTTCGCGGTAGGTGAAGGTGCGCTTCGATCCCGTCATGGCCGAGTCGTAGGCGAGTGCCACCTGATCACCACGGCCCGCCGTCACCCAGCGGTCGAGCGCGTTCTCGCTGACGTTGAGGACTCCGTCGGGAAACCAGCGGTAGATGGGAGCCGCGCTGTCGTCGAGCGCCCGTGTGGGAGCGTGACGCCAGTCGACGAGTGCGGATGCCTCGAGCCAGAACTCGTCGGGCGACTCGATGCTGCGGCGATATTCGTCGGCGTGACGACGGACGTTGGTCTCGGTCATGCGCTTCCTCCGTTCGGAGATGACGCGACCGGCGCCGCGTCATCGCGACGTAGCCAACACTACGACTCCGATCCGGCGACCGCCCGCGGTGCGCGACGAGTGGTATGGATTACGCGGCAAGCGGCGTATTTGTATACATAGCGCGGGCACATCGCCCCGCGTCATCGACGCAGATCGCGCGATCGGAGAGGACTGTATACATACACGCAGATCCGGGAACTGACGTGAGCCCTGACGAACCGCATCGGCGGCCTACCCCCCGAGTTCCTCGAGCACCTCGGCTAACCGCTCGACCGCCCAGTCGAGGTCGGCGGGTTCGACGACGATCGGCGGGGCGAGCCGAATGGTCGAGCCGTGCGTGTCCTTCGCGAGCACCCCGTGACGCATGAGTGCCTCGCACACCTCGCGCCCCGTGCCGATCGACGGATCGATGTCGATGCCCGCCCACAGTCCGGCCCCGCGCACCGAGACGACACCGTGCCCGACGAGCAGCCCGAGGCGTTCGTGCAACCGAGCGCCGAGTTCGCGCGCCCGCTGCTGCGGCTCGCCCGTGGCGAGCATGCGCACGACCTCGAGGCCCACCGCCGCGGCGAGCGGGTTGCCGCCGAAGGTCGAGCCGTGCTCGCCCGGCCGCAGCACCCCGAGCACGTCGCGGTCGCCGACGACCGCCGACACGGGTACGACGCCGCCGCCGAGCGCCTTGCCGAGCAGGTAGAGGTCGGGCACGACTCCGACGAGGTCGCACGCGAAGGTCGCCCCGACCCGGCCCAGGCCCGACTGGATCTCGTCGGCGATGAGCAGCACCCTGCGCTCGGTGCAGAGTTCACGCAGTCGCGGCAGAAAGGAGGCGGGCGGCACGATGATTCCGGACTCGCCCTGGATCGGCTCGACGAGTACAGCGACGGTGTTGTCGTCGATCGCCTCGGCCACGGCGGCGGCGTCGCCGTAGGGCACGGTACGGAAGCCCGGCGTGTACGGCCCGAAGTCGTCGCGCGCGTCGGGGTCGTCGCTGAACGAGATGATCGTCGTCGTGCGCCCGTGGAAGTTGCCCGCCATCACGATGATGTTCGCGGTGTCGGGCGCGACGCCCTTCACCCGGTAGCCCCAGGCCCGCGCGACCTTGATGCCCGACTCGACGGCCTCGGCGCCCGTGTTCATCGGCAGCACCATGTCTTTTCGGCACAGCTCGGCGAGCTCGGTGACGAACGGCCCCAGCCGGTCATTGTGGAACGCGCGGCTCGTGAGTGTGATGCGGTCGAGCTGTTCGCGTGCCGCCGCGACGAGCCGTGGGTTGCCGTGACCGAAATTCACCGCCGAGTACGCGGCGAGGCAGTCGAGGTACCGGCGGCCCGAGACATCCGTCACCCATGCGCCCTCGCCTGACGCGACCACGACGGGCAGCGGATGGTAGTTGTGCGCGGTGTGCTCGTCTTCGAGCGCGATGGCGGCGCTCGTCGCATCGGTCGAGGTCGAGGCAGGGGACGTGGTCATCGCCGCAGCTCCAGGGTGCAGCACTTGACGCCCCCGCCGCCGAGCAGCAGCTCCGACAGATCGACGCCGATCGGATTGTAGCCGTGCTCGCGCAGCTGGCGTTCGAAGTCGGCGGCACGCGAGGCGATGACCACGTTGTACCCGTCGCTGAACGAGTTGAGGCCGAGGATCGCGGCGTCGGTCTCGTTCACGATGATCGCGTCGGGATACCGCTCGCGAAGCACGGCGACGGATGCCTCGTCGAACGCGCTCGGCAGGTAGGCGATGTGCTCTTGACCGGGCGTCGGATCGAGCACGGCGAGGGCCGTGTCGAGGTGGTAGAAGCTCGGGTTCACGAGTTTCAGGGTCACGATCTCGCGGCCGAACACTCGTGCGAGCTCTTCATGAGAGCGCGAGTCGCTGCGGAATCCCGTGCCCGCGAGGATGGATTCACCGACGAGCAGGAAGTCGCCCTCGCCCTCGTTGACCTCGTCGGGCACATGCACGTCGAAGCCCGCCTCGCCGAACCACCGCATGTAGGCGGGCCCTTCGGGCTGCCGCTCGGGGTGCGTGAACTTCGCACCGTAGGCGATGCCGTCGAGCACGAAGCCGCCGTTGGCGGCGTAGACCATGTCGGGAAGCCCGTCGACCGGGTCGATGAGCGCCACGTCGTAGCCGAGCCCGACGTAGGTGTCATAGAGGGTCTGCCACTGCGCGAGGGCGAGGTTCGTGTCGGTCGGCGCCGCAGGATTCATCCACGGGTTGATGCGGTACACCACCGTGAAGTGCTCGGGGCGGCACATCAACACGGAGCGGCCCGTGGGGCGACGCTCGGGGGTCGTGGCGGGTTGCGGCTGGGTTCGGGCCAGAGTCGACATCTCACTCCTTCGTAGGGCGCGGTGCGTGACCCCGGCGACGACGTTCGGGTTGCGCAGCCGCCGGGGACTCCTTTCAGTGTGAACCGAAATCCGTTGCGGTTGGGCGCTTCGAACGCATGATTCGCGCGCATTCGCTCGCCGTTCGCAACGAACTCGCGCGAAACCCCACGGATGTCGCAGACATCGGCTTGCCGCATGCCCGGCGCTGGGGCATCCTGAAGCGACGGCGCGATCACGCGACACGATCACGCCGGAAGGAGCATCGTGGACGGCAGAGACGACGAACACGTCCGCCGGCTGCAGCGCATCGCGTACGGTGCGAACGCCTCTGCCGAGGAGCGCAGCGCCGCCCTCGATGAACTCGATCGGCTCGGGCGGTTCGAGACGGCCAGCGTCGACGACGCTTCGGCAGCAGCGACCCCCGACCCCGCCCACGGCGTCGAGCCCGAGGCTGCCGTCGACGGCGCCGGGCCCGAAGCTGCCGTCGACGGCCGCGCGACGCCGGTGCCGCGCCGATCGAGGCGGTTCACAGTGCGTGCTGGCGTGATCGCGGGCGCAGTCGCCCTCGTGTTCGGCGTCGCCGCCGGCTTCGCCGTGGGCTGGCAGTCGCGACCCGGCGACCTCGGGGGCACTACGACACTCGCGGGCTCGTCCGGCCCGGTCGAGCTGGGCCCCCGCCTGCACGCCGACGTGTTCGCCTCGATGCCCATCGCCCTCGAGACCGATGCCGCGCGCGTCTTCGAACGCGAGCCGACCCCTGCAGACGCACTCGACCTCGAGACCCCGCTCACCGAGCTCACGGCGCTCCTCGCGCCCGTCGACACGCGACTGCTGGCAACGAGCCCGAACGGCGTCACCCTCTTCGCGGCGCGCGACGACACCGACCTCTGCCTGGTCGCCGACTTCGGCGACGGCGGTGCCGCCTCGGTGTGCACCCAGCGAGGCCGATTCCCGACCGACGGCCTGCGAATGACGGCCGGCGCACCCGGAATCGTCGTCGAGGTCGCCTGGACCCCCGACGGTGTCGTTCACCTCGCAACGCCGCACTGAGCCGGGCAGCCCCCAGGGCCACGGGGGAATCGCGACGCATGGATCCACCACATGGTCGGGGGTCTTCCACGTGTGCGCAGGAAATCCGCGTCGAGCGCTATTCGAACGCAACGGATCCACGTACACTCCGAGCATGGACAACCTCGATCGCGCGATCCTCGATCTGCTCAGGCAGAACTCCCGGGCGGGGTACGGTGACATCGGATCGTCGGTCGGCCTCTCGGCTTCGGCCGTGAAGCGGCGCGTCGACCGGCTCGTCGCCGACGGCGTCATCCGCTCGTTCACGATCCAGGTCGACCCGACGGTCGACGGCATGTCGACCGAGGCGTACGTCGAGCTGTTCTGCCGCGGCACCGTCGCGCCCGACGAACTGCAGCGCATTCTGCAGGGCGTGCCCGAGGTCGTCTACGCCGGCACCGTCACCGGCAGCGCCGACGCGATCGTGCAGATCCGGGCCCGCGACATCGCCTCGCTCGAAGACGCGCTCGAACGGGTGCGGGTCGCGCCGAACGTCGACCACACGCGCAGCGCCATCGTGCTGTCGCGCCTCGTCAACCGCAACCGCGACTGACCGACGCCATGCGGCTCACGATCGACCACGAGGCATCCGAGCCCCCGTTCGAACAGGTACGTCGGCAGGTGACGAACGCCGTGGCCGACGGAACGCTCGCACCCGGCACGCGGCTGCCCACCGTCCGCGCGCTCGCCGACGAGCTCGACCTGGCCGTCAACACGGTCGCCAAGGCGTACCGGGCGCTCGAGGCCGACCAGGTGATCGAGACGCGTGGTCGCTCGGGCAGCTTCGTCTCGGCGCGGGGCGACGCCGTCGCGCAGCAGGCGCAGCACGCCGCACTCGCCTTCGCCGACCGCATGCACCACCTCGGCGTCGAGCGCGACGAGGCGCTGCGCCTCGTGTCGTCGGCCCTTGACGCGCCGCGCTGACCCGGCTCCACCAGCCTGCCCCGTTTCGAAAGCAGGTGGACGCGCCGACTCGCGACCGAGAACAGGTGGGGCAGCGGCGTGTCGCGTGCGTGTTCCTGTTTCGGAACGAGCGCCCGCCCCCTATTCGGCGGGCGCAGGGATGGGCTGCTTCGGCAGCTTGCGCACCTTCGCCCGTCGGCGGCGGCGCTCGGGGATCATCGAGCGCATCTCCTCGAGCTTGCCGAAGCACAGCAGCCGGTCGTCGGCCTCGAGCACGACGCCCTTGCGCGGGTTCGGGATGACCGTCGTGCCGCGATGCAGCGTGAGCACCGTGATGTCACGATCCCACAGCCCCGACTCGCCGAGCGACTTGCCGATCAGGTCGGCGGCTCCGTGCACGAGCAGTTCGGCGACGCCGTAACCGGTCGAGACGGTGAGCCGCTGGCGCACATCGATCTCGGGGAACGCGACCTGGTTCGCGATGTAGTCGATTATCGCGCCGGCGACGTCGAGCTTCGTCGCGGTCTCGATGCCCTCGAGGCCCGGCGACGAGTTCACCTCCATGACCAGCGGCCCGTCGTCGCCCTCGAGCATGTCGACACCGGCGACCCGCAGGCCCATGATCTGCGCCGATCGCACTGCCGCCTGCTCGTATTCGGGCGTGAGTTCGACCGGCTCGACGGAGCCGCCGCGGTGCACGTTCGAGCGGAACTCGTCTCCGCTCGCGACGCGCCGCATCGCCGCGACGACACGATCGCCGACGACCAGGGCACGGATGTCGCGACCGCGGCTCTCTTTCACGAAATGCTGTATCAACACGTTCTGCTTCGTCGAATGCAGCGTCTCGATGATCGCCTCGGCGACCTTGACCTCGGGAGCGAGGATGACCCCGATGCCCTGCGTGCCCTCGAGCAGCTTGATGACCACCGGCGCGCCGCCGACCCGTTCGATCGCCGGCCGCACGTCGGCACGATTGCGCACGAATGCCGTCGGCGGCATGCCGATGTTATGGCGCGAGAGGATCTGGGTGGCGCGCAGCTTGTCGCGTGAGTTCGAGATGCCGTTGGCGGTGTTGGGCGTGTACACGTCCATCTGCTCGAACTGGCGCACGACCGCCGTGCCGAAGTACGTGATCGAGTTGCCGATGCGCGGCAGCACCGCGTCGTAGTCGCTGAGCTGTCGGCCGCGGTACTGCAGGTCGGGTTCGCCGCGTGAGAGGTCGATCGCGAAGCGCAGGGTGTTCAGCACCTTGACGTCGTGGCCGCGTTGCTGCGCGGCCGCCTTGAGTCGTTGGGTGGAGTATGCCTGTGGAGCGCGCGAGAGAATCGCGAGTTTCATCATTGTCCCTGCGAAGATGGTGTCGTGTCGAAGCCTCACCATTCAAACACCATCGCGGGATGGCGCGAATGGGTGAGCCTTCCCGAGGCCGAGGTCGCATGGATCAAGGCGAAGCTCGACACCGGTGCACGCACCTCGTCACTGCATGCCTTCGACGTCGAAGAGCTGCGCCGCGGCGACCAGCCGTTCGTGCGCTTCGGCATCCACCCGTGGCAAGACAGTGAAGACGACGCCGTCGTGTACGAGTGCCCCGTATACGACCGCCGGCATGTGCGCAGCTCGTCGGGGCACGGTGAAGAGCGCGTCGTCGTGCTCATGCAGGTCGTGCTCATGGGCCAGCCCGTCACCGCCGAGGTCACACTCACGAATCGCGATGAGATGGGCTTCCGCATGCTCATCGGCCGTGAGGCGCTGCGGCACGGGTTCATGGTCGACCCGGCACGCTCGTTCCTGGGCGGGCGCGCGCCACGGGGCATCCGTCGCCGCAATCGCGGCCGGCACGCGCCGACACCGCGGGTCTGAACGGCGTCGGTCGAGTAGCGAAGCGTATCGAGACCACGGCCCGGGGATTGGGTCTCGATACGCGCTTCGCGCTACTCGACCGACGAGGTGACGCCGGTCAGATGACGCTGTCGGAGATCGTCGTCGGGTTGCCGAACCGGTGGTTCGTGATCGAGATCGCCTGCTCGTGCAGGAACGGCAGCAGCTCGACCCGACCCGACGGTGTCACCGGGTGCGACCACACGGCGATGTCGGGGGCTCCGCCGAGCGCATCGGCGAGGGCAGAGGCCCCGCCGCCGATGAGCCGCACGCGCGGCGTCGTGATGCCGCCTCGAGCGGCGCGGGCGAGCCAGTCGCCGTCGCCCTCGCGCACGACCGTCACTTCGCGCGCCGACAGCAGCGTGCGAACGCCCTGCGGTAGCTCGACCGCGGTCGACACCATCATGGGCGCGTTCGCGAGCAGTCCGGCGGCGATGACGCGCAGGCCCTCGGCCAGCGTCGCCTGCTCGCCGACGCGCACGGTCACCGGCAGCGGCCGGTAGCGGAAGAGGTTGCGCTCGACGCCCACGCCCGAGACATCCTTCACCGCGCCGTACTCCTCGGCCCACGCGAGTTCGTCGCTGAGGGCCGAGCGGCGCAGCACCTCGAACGCCTCGAAGTCGAGGGCCGGCTGCGAGAGCTCGATGAGCTGGGTGACCCGCTGCTCGAGTCCGCGCAGGTGCAGGGTGCTCGAGCTCGGGCCGTGCTGGGGCATCCAGTCGCCGAGGCCGAACAGGTAGTTGGGTCCGCCCGCCTTCGCTCCGGCGCCGACGGCCGAACGCTTCCAGCCGCCGAACGGCTGGCGCTGCACGATCGCGCCGGTGATGCCGCGGTTCACGTAGAGGTTGCCCGCCTCGACGCGGTCGAGCCAGGTCGCGAGCTCGTCGGAGTCGAGCGAGTGCAGGCCTGCGGTGAGTCCGTAGTCGACCGCGTTCTGCATGCGGATCGCCTCGTCGAGGTCCTTCGCGTGCATGATGCCGAGCACCGGCCCGAAGAACTCGGTGAGGTGGAAGTACGATCCGGCGGCGACGCCCGTGCGGATTCCAGGCGACCACAGCTTGCCGGTGGCGTCGAGCTGCTTGGGCTCGACGAGCCACTCCTCGTCGATGCCGAGCTGGGTGAGCGCGTGCAGCAGCTTGCCGTTCGCGGGCTCGATGATCGGGCCCATCTGGCTCTGCGGGTCGGCCGGGTAGCCCACGCGCAGTGACATCGCCGCGTCGACGAGTTGACGGTGGAACCGCTCGGACTTCGCTACCGACCCGACGAGGATCACGAGCGACGCGGCAGAGCACTTCTGGCCCGCGTGCCCGAACGCGCTCTTGACGACATCGGATGCCGCGAGGTCGAGGTCGGCCGAGGGCGTGACGATGATCGCGTTCTTGCCGCTCGTCTCGGCGAGCAGCGGCAGGTCGTTGCGGAACGACCGGAACAGCTGCGCCGTCTCGTACGCACCGGTGAGGATGACCCTGCCGACCTCTGGGGCCGAGACCAGCTGCCGGCCCAGGTCGTGGTTCGCCAGGTCGACGAGTGCGAGCAGCTCGCGCGGCACGCCCGCCTCCCACAGCGCCTCGACCATGACCGCGCCCGACCGCTGCGCGAGCTTCGCGGGCTTGATGATGACGCCCGAGCCCGCGGCGAGCGCAGCGAGCACGCCGCCGGCGGGGATCGCGACGGGGAAGTTCCAGGGCGGGGTGACGACCGTGAGCTGCGGCGGCACGAAGACGGCGCCCTGCACGTGGTCGAGCTCGCGGGCGCGCTCGGCGTAGTAGTGCGCGAAGTCGATGGCCTCGCTGATCTCGGGGTCGGCCTCGGCGATGGTCTTGCCGGCCTCTGCGGCCATGACCTCGATGAGCCGGTCGCGGTTCGCGGCGAGCGCGAGACCCGCACGGTGCAGCACCGCGGCACGCTCGGCGCCCGGCAGCTCGCCCCACGCCCGGCCGCGAGCCGAGACCGTCTGGATCATGTGTTCGAGCGTTGCGGCATCGTCGACCCGTGCGGCGGCGATCGTGTCGAGGCCGAGCCGCGATTCGGGCACGCGGGCGAGGATTCGCCGGCCCCAGTCGCGATTCGCGGCGAGCGCCGGGTCGGTGTCGGGCTCGTTGCGGAAGCCGGGCGTCGCGCCCGGGCCCGCGGGCACGCCGGCGGGCGCGCCGGCAAGCGCCTGCGAATCAGCGGATGTCGCAGCGTCAGCTGCGTCGAAGCCACCGCCCGACCCGCGGGTGATGCCGAGCACGACGGCCGTGAGCGACGCGTCGTCGTCGAGCTCGCTGCCGGGGGCGGGCGCCTCGGGGATCGCCATGGCGGCGGCGAGTGCGTCGCCCTCCCATTCGGTGTGACGGTTCTGGGTGCGGTTCGGGGTCGGGGTCGCGACATCCGCCCCTTCGACGAGCTCGGGACGCAGGGCGACGAGCGAACGCTGGAACCTGGCCAGTTCGCGATCGAACAGCCCGCGGTCGTCAGCGAGCTCGAACACGGCCGACATGAAGTTGTCGTGGCTCGCGTTCTCTTCGAGGCGGCGAATCAGGTAGGCGATCGCGACGTCGAACTCGCTCGGGTTCACGACGGGCGTGTAGAGTAGCAGGTTGCCGACGTCGCGTCGCACGGCCTCGGCCTGGCCGGTCGCCATGCCCAGCAGCATCTCGAACTCGACCTTGTCGGCGACGTTGCGCTCGATCGCGGTGAGCCAGGCGTGCGCGACGTCGAACAGGTTGTGTCCGGCGACGCCGAGCTTCACGGCGTCGGTGCGCTCAGGGGTCATCGACCAGTCGAGCACGCGCTTGTAGTTGGTGTCGGAATCCTGCTTGGTGTCATAGGTCGCGACCGGCCAGCCGTGGATCGCGGCGTCGACGTGCTCCATCGCGAGGTTCGCTCCCTTGACGACGCGCACCTTGATGGGGGCGCCGCCGGCCGCGCGGCGCTGCTTCGCCCACGCAGTGAGCTCCTGCATGGCGCCGAGCGCGTCGGGCAGGTAGGTCTGCAGCACGATGCCCGCCTCGAGCCCGCGCAGCTGCGGCTGGTCGAGCAGGGTCGTGAACACCGCGATCGTGAGATCGAGGTCGCGGTACTCCTCCATGTCGAGGTTGATGAACTTCGGCGTCGGGCTCTGCGCCGCCAGCTCGTAGAGCGGCGTCAGCTTCGCGACGACCTTCTGCACGGCCTCGTCGAACGACCACATCGACAGCTGGCTCACGACGCTCGACACCTTGATCGACACGTAGTCGACGTCGTCGCGGGCGAGGAACTCATGGGTGCCCTGCAGGCGACGGTTCGCCTCGTCTTCGCCGAGCACGGCCTCGCCGAGCAGGTTCAGGTTGAGACGGTTGCCCGACTCGCGCAGCGTCGCGATAGCAGGGCCGAGCTTCTCGGGCGTCGCGTCGAGTACGAGGTGGCCGACCATCTGGCGCAGCACGCGGCGCGCGATCGGGATGACGAGCCATGGGAACCCCGGCGCCATCACGCCGCCGACGCGGATCGCGGCCTTCAGGTACCACGGCAGGAACTTCGGGGTGAGCTTCGCGACCTGCTCGAGGTTGCGGCCCGCGACGCCGAGGTCTTCGGGACGCATGACGCCGTCGACGAATCCGACGGTGAAGGCGAGCCCGTTCGGGTCCTTCAGCACACCGGCAAGGCGCTCGGCGGCGGGTTCGACGGGATGCTCGGCGCTCTCGGCGAGCCAGCGCCGCACGAGGGCGACGACGTGATCGGTGTTCGGCCGGGCGTCGGTGGCGGCATTCGACATGGTCACGAGGGTACGTTCCTTTTCTTCGGGCGCGTTGGGGACCGCGCGCCTGTCGGGTTAAGTGTGCGCCGCGACATCCGTTCAGTACAGCGAATGATTCTGACGGATACTGTTCGATGAAACCGAATGATCGAACGGATGTCCCGGAGGCCCACATGCTCGATGTGCGACGCCTGCGCCTGCTCGTCGAATTGAGCCAGCGCGGCACGCTCGCGGCCGTCGCCGAAGCGCTCTCGTACAGCCCGTCGTCGGTGTCGCAGCAGCTCAGCCAGCTCGAGCGCGAGGCGGGCGTGCCGCTGCTCGTGCAGTCGGGCCGTCGCGTGCAGCTCACTCCGCAGGCCGAGCTGCTCGTCGCCCACGCCCGCGCCGTGCTCGACCGCCTCGAGGAGGCCGAGGCCGAGGTCGCCCGATCGCTCACGACCGTGGGCGGCACGGTGCGCATCGCGGTATTCCAGTCGGCCGCGCACGCCGTCGTGCCGCAGGCGCTCACGCTGCTGCGCGCCGAGCACCCCGGCCTGCGCGTCGAGATCACCGAGCGCGAGCCCGAACTCGCGCTCTTCGACGTCGCCGCGCGCGACTTCGACCTCGTGGTCGCCGAGCAGTACCCCGGCCACACCCGCGCGCACCGCGTCGAGCTCGACCGCGTGCCCCTCGCCGCCGACGCGATACGCCTGGCGCTGCCGCCGCACCCCTCGCGTCGCCGGCCCCCGGCCGGTCGAGTAACGAGCGCCGGCGAGCGTATCGAGACCATGCCCGTCGGTCGAGTAGCGAGCGCCGGCGAGCGTATCGAGACCATGCCCACCCCAACGGGTCTCGATACGACCGCTGCGCGGCCTACTCGACCGGCGGAGCAGACCAGCGCGCTGCGCCTCGATACGGCGATTCGCGCCTACTCGACCGACGGTCTGTCAGTTGCGGCCGGGATGCCGTGGGTGCTCGAGCCCGAGGGCACGGCGTCGCGCGATTGGGCCGAGCAGCTCTGCCGCGACGCCGGGTTCGAGCCCGACGTGCGATTCGAGACGGCCGACCTCATGGCGCACATCCGGCTCATCCGTTCGGGCAACGCCGTCGGGCTGCTGCCCGATCTCGTCTGGGCGGGCGAGGCGCCGAGCGTGACGCTCGTGGACCTGCCGGGACATCCGCAGCGCGAGGTGTTCACCTCTACCCGGCATGCCGCCGCAGCCCGCCCGGCCGTCGTCGCGTGCCGCGATGCGCTGGCGCGCGCCGCCCGAGCCACCGCGACCCCAGCCGACGGCACCCCCTGAGCTCACGGCGACGGCGACCACGACCACGACGGCGACGGCGAGCGCGACGGCGACGGCGGCACCACGCGACGCCCGACGCCGATCACGATTCCCACCCAACCTGAGGAAACCTCGGCCTACGCTGGGCCCATGGCACGGACATCTCGTTCCACGACCCGCGTCGGCATGGTCATCGTCGCAGCGGCTGCCGTCATGACGCTCACCGGGTGCCCGTCGAGCGGCGGCTCCGGCGGCGGCATCTACGGACTCGGCGTCGACGCTTCGGTGGTCGTCGAGCTTTCAGCCGGCGCAGGCCGATAGCGCGGCGCCGAATACCCGCGGCGGGCGAACTCGCGCCCGGTCGCGATGAGGTCATGCCGACACCCGAATCGAGACCCGGTTCCATGGCGGCGCGTGTCCCGCGGGTCTACCCTGCGAGCATGGCTGGAACTCGGAAGATCTTGGTCGGCACGGCCCTCATCGCCGCGCTCATGCTGGCGGGCTGCGCGGGCATGCAGGGTGAGGCGCAGGGCGGTTCGGTCGATCCCGTCGGCACGTGGGGCGATACCTCCGACACGACCGCGCCTTCGCTCGACCTCGCCGACGACGGCACCTTCAGCGGCACCGACGGCTGCAATCGGCTCAACGGCTCATGGTCGGTCGACGAGGCCGACCATGTGCAGTTCGACGACGTCGCTTCGACGAGGATGGCGTGCGAAGACGTCGACACGTGGCTCGCCGGGCTCACCGAGGCGACGATCGCCGACACCACGATGACCGTGCTCGGCCAAGACGGCGCCGAGATCGGCACGCTCGAGCAGGCCGGCGCCGACGCACCCTCGGGGTACTAGGCCACCACGGACGTGCGCGGCCTACGGCGACCCGCGGCGGCCGTGTGCCCTCCGCACGTCGGCCGATACTCACGCGCGCCGAATGCATCCTGCCATTCCGACAGGGTGAGGTCGCGTCCTGCGACGGTGCACGCATGCCGCACCCACAGCCGGGGATCGGTGTCGAACTCGGCGACCGAGCCGTCTGCGTAACCGATCCGCAGCATGGTCGCATCGCGGAACACCCCGTGCACCGCCTTGCTCGGGTGCGCCGATGAGAGGCGGGCGAAGGGCACAGCCGAATCACCTGCCGAGACGACGACCTCGCCGTCGAACCCGAGGCTCACGAGCGATTCACTGTCGTCGCTGAAGACGACCCCCGCCACGGGCCCCTGATGGATGGGCTCCGTCGAGCCGTACACGACCTCGCCGGTGGCGACGTCCACGACGCCGACGTCGCCGTCGCGCCCGCCGAACGCGTACCGCGAACCGTCGGGACTGAACGCAGCGCGGACGCCCCACGAGTCGAGTTCGACGCGACGCAGGATCGCGCCGTCGTTCGCATCGACGAACACCACTTCGGTGCCCGACCCGGTGTCGAGTCCCTGCGAGGTCACCGCGATGACGCCGTCGGCCGCGCGAACACCGGCCGCCGAAGCACCGACATCGATCGTCGGTCGCAGCTGCTCGAGCGTTCGGGCGTCCAGAATGCGCACGTCGCCCGCATGCCCGGCCACGACCACGCTCCGGCCGTCGGAGGTGAACGCGATCGCCCCGTCGTTCGTCCCACCCGGAGCGCTTCCCGCCACGAGCGTGCCGGTCGATGCATCCCACAGTTCGGCGACGCCGCGATCGGTCACGGTGACGAAGCGATGGCCGTCGGGATGGAACGCCGCCCACCGGGCGGGCCCGGCGGGGATCGAGCGAACCGTACCCGTCGTCACCTCGATGAGGTCCACACTCGTCTCGCCCATCACCACGACGCGCTCGCCCCGCGGATCCACGAACGGCAGGCCGGCGACGACGTGCTCGAGCGGGCGATCCGACAGGATCTCCCGGAACAGGCCGGAATCGCCGGTGAGGTCCCATTCGATGACGGCGCCGTCCGCTCCCGCGGTGAAGAGGGCACCGGACGGCCCGAACTCGACGCCGTGCACCGCCCCCACGTGGGCTGCGAGGATGTGGTTCCGCGCACCGGTGCGCGCGTCCCACACCATGGCGGTGTGATCGTTCCCGACCGTCGCGACGACCGCACCGTCGGGGCTGAATGCGGCATCGCGCACCGGGGCCGTGTGCCCGACGAGTTCGATGGTCTCGCCGGTGGCGGTGTCCTGGAGGAGCGCCTCATTGCCCTGGCCGACGAGTGCGATCGTCCGGCCGTCGGGGCTGACGGCGAGCAGACCGAGCCCGCCGTACGTGGCGGTGGCCTGCCCGGTCGCGGTCTCGAAGGCCATCGTGGGGCCGTAGCCGCTCGCATACAGCGTGTCCCCGTCGGGCGCGAACTCGACCGTGCCGAACACGAAGTGGTCGGGGGTCAACGCCGGGTTCTCCCCGAGCTCGGTCAGGTCCATGACGACGACGGGCGCCTCGAGGTCGTCCGCGTTCCACACCGCGATGTTGCCCGGCGCCGCATACCACGGGATCGGCGCGATGGCGGCGATCATGTCGGCGTCCTGCGAGAACGACACGTCGGCGACGGGCAGCGGGAAGCCACCGAGCTTCGCGCCCTGTCCGGTGAGGTCGTCGACGTCGACCAACCGCACGCCGACATCACGGCAGTCGGCGAACCAGCACTCCACGTTGACCGACGACACGGCGACGTTCCGGCCGTCGGGGCTGAGTTCGGCATCGATGTACGACGTACCCTCCTCGTCGAGGCCGGTGACGAGCGATCGGCCTTCAGTCTCGATGAGGGCGACGTTCTCGAGGCTGTCCACCGCCACCGCACGCGTCGCGTCGGACGAGAGATCGAAGTGGATGATCGACGCGTCGCCGCTGCGGATGACGCGAGACGCGAGCGGACTGCGCTGGATCGTGTTGAGCAGGCTTCCCCGTGTCTCGACGCTGTCCCAGAGCCCGATCGCCTCGGTGGCCAGCAGGAGCGCCCGATCGTACGGTCGGTCGACGAGCGCACGTGCCGAGACGCGGCGCGCCTCGGCGACCAACGCGCGCTCGTCTGCCCGCCCGCGCTCGATGAACGCGAAGGTCGCCGCCGCACCGGCCACCAGTGCGAGGACGGCGGCGCCCGCCGCGAGCCGCCGCAGCCAGGCGACGCTCCGCCTCTGCTTCGCCAGCTGAATGGTGGCGGCCCGCAGATCGGCCTGCTCGCGATCGACCGCGGCATCGAGGAACGACTCCTCGATCGAGGTGAGCTCGGGAGCTTCGGCATCCCGCCACGCGAGGGCGGCGCTGAGCCGCGCGCCCCGGTACAACTCGCTGTCGGGACGCGACATGGCGTCCCACCCCGAGGCTGCCGCACTGAGGTGCCGAAGGATGCGCTGCCCGTCGACGTCCTGTTCCAGCCACTCCGTGAGTCGCGGCCATGCCCGCGCGAGCGCTTCGTGCGCGACCTCCACGGTGCCGTCGTCGCTCGTGAGCAGCCGTGCATCGACAAGGAGGCGCACGAGCTCTGCACGACGAGGGTCCGCGGCGACGACGTCGATCGGCATCCGACGTCGGGTGGGGAGCAGTTCAGGCGTCGCGTCCACAAGGCGCAGCAGCAGTGATTGCAGACGCCGTCGCTGCTCCTCGGAAAGCTCGCCGTAGAGCTGCTCGGCGGTCTGCGCGACAGCACCGCTGATGCCACCCGCCTCGGTGTAACCCGCGACCGTGAGCGTGCGACCCTCCCGGCGCAGCCACGTCTGCCGCAGTGCATGCGAGAGCAGCGGCAGCGCGCCCGGTTCGTCCGCGACGTCACGCAGCAGCAGATCCACGAGACCGGGTTCGAGCAGCAGACCCGCCTGACGCGCGGGCCGCTCGATCACGGCGCGCAGCCCGTCGGTGTCGAGCTGCCCGAGCAGCACGAGGTTCCGCTCGACGAGGCGGGCGAACTCGGGGTGATTCGCCAAGTCGCCCAACCGGTCGGCGCGCAGGGTGATGACGAGGAGCTCGTGTGAGAAGCCCTCGGCGAGGGTGCGGAAGAACCGCTGCTGCTCGGCGGGATCCTGGCAGAGCACGAGCGCTTCCTCGCACTGATCGATGATCAGCGCGCGAGGGCCGGACGCGACGCCGCCCTCGAGCGCCGCCATCGGCCGAGCCCCGGGCGTGATCACCGAGACGGTTCGCCCCTGTGAGCGCAGGGCGGCGGCGACACCGGCCCGCGCCAGGGAGGACTTGCCGACGCCCGACGGCCCCGCGATGACGAGCACGCCTGACTCCGCGAGAGCGGGCAGCCAGGACCGCAGCTCGTGCTCTCGACCGAAGAACAGGTCGGCATCGTCGAGTCCGGCGGGGACCAGACCGAAGTAGGGGCAGTCGAGACTGGGAGGCGTCGCGGCCTCGCCGACGCGCAGGCTCGAATCGTGACGCAGGATCGCTCGCTCGAGTTCCGCGAGCTCGGGCCCGGGGTCCAGCCCGAGCTCCTCCGCGATGGTCGTGCGGGCATCGCGCAGCGTCTGGAGCGCGTCGCCTTGTCGGCCCGCCCGATATTGCGCCTGAGCCAGCAGCGCCCAGCGCTTCTCGCGCAGCGGCTCCCGCACCACGAGTGCCTGCGCCTCCCCGACCGCTTCACCCAGCGCCCCGACCTCGAGCCGCGCGGCGACGAGCGCCTCCTCGGTGTCGGCGCGCAGTTCCTCCAGGGCGCTCGCCTCGACGCGCTCGATCGGCGCTTCGTCGGTCTCGCTGTATGCGCGCCCCCGCCACAGCTCGAGCGCCTCGGCGAACACGTGGACGGCACGGTCGGGCTCGCCGAGCTGCTGAAGCTCGTGCCCCCGCGCCACACGCTGCCGGAAGCGGGCGGCGTCGATCTCGACCTGTTCGACGACCAGGCGGTAGGAGGAGCCCACGGTTTCGATCGCGCCCGCGTCGCCCAGCGCACGCCGTAGACGCATCACGCAGCCGGGAACGACCTTCGTCCATGATGCAGGCGGCGAGCCGTTCCAGAGCGCGTCGGCGAGCTCCGCCGCCGGCACCGCCTCGCCCGCCCGCGCGACGAGCGCGGCGAGCACCACGCGGTCCCGTGGGGAAAGCGCGACCGCCCCACCGCCGACGGTCACCGGCCCGAGTACGCCGATCTCCACGCGTCCACTCTGGAACGCCGGCCGCTCCCCGTCAATGGCGCCGTTAACAGGCTGATAACGGGTTGCGCTCCACTGGGTTCCGCAGCATTCGCTGCCCCGACCCGAGAAAAGGGGAATCGGCATGCTAGGCACCAGAAGAACGGTCGCGTTCGCCGCGGTCGCGACGTCGATCGTCATCGGAGCGCTCGTCACCGCGCCCGCCCACGCCGCGGGCGGCGGAATCGATGAGTGGGGACCGTCCGCGCCCGTCTCAGCGGTCAACGCGCCGGGAGCCGACGGCTGCCCCATCGAGTCCCCCGACGGAAAGAGTCTCTACATCGCATCGACGCGCGACGGCGGGGACAACGACATCTGGGTGGCGACCCGAGAGAGCGCCGTGACCTCGTTCGGCGCGCCGACGATACTTCCGGCACCGGTCAACAGCACCGCCCAGGACTTCTGTCCGACGCCGCTGCCCGGCAATGAGTTGCTGTTCGTCTCCACGCGCGGCGGCACCGACGCATATGGCACCGTCGCGTGCGGGTTGGGCGACATCTACATCACGTCGCAGAACCCGGCCAGTGGCGAGTGGGCACCACCCCGCAACCTCGGGTGCGCGCCCGACGGGCCGAACCTGCCGGGCATGGAGTACGGGCCGTCGCTGGCGAGCGGGCCGGGCGGTCTCTCGCTCTACTTCTCGAGTGGTCCGCCGCTCCCCGGAGCCGGGCAGGACATCTACGTGAGCACGATGGTCGGCGACTTCCGGTTCGCCGCGCCCACGCCGGTCGCGGAGCTCAACTCCGATGCCGCCGACGTCATGCCCAACGTGCTTCCCGGAGGCCGGGAGATCGTCTTCGCATCGTCTCGACCCGGGAGTGCCGGCATGGACATCTACTCGTCCGTGCGCGGACCCGACGGCACCTGGCAGCCGCCGGTCAGGCTCGGCCCGAACGTGAACACCGCCGGAGCGGAGTCACGACCGTCACTGTCGCGAGATGGCCACCGGCTGTACTTCGGCCGCGACGGCGACATCTTCGTCGCAACGAGGTGAAGACGCCCCCAACAGGTGCCCCGGCGGTCGTTCCGACGACGGCCGGGGCACCCCCGTGTTCAGGGGTCGACGAGATCCTCGGCGCCGGCCGCCGCTGAGAACCGCTCACCCTGTTCGGCGAGGAAGGCGAGCACGTCGGCTTCCGCCTCGACGCGATAGCGGATGCCCCGGGGCAGCCACATGAGCGCCAGGAACATGCTTTCGACGGCGTCGGACTTGAGCGGCCACACGCACCGTGTCGGCCCGTCGGCGACGATGTCGCGGCCGTACCAGCCGAGGTACTCGGTGAGCTCGGCCGCGGGCATCTCGACGACGGCGCGGGCCCTCACGCTGCGTGCCCGCCAGCGCAGCGCCCGTTCAACGCGCGTGCGCGCCTCGTCGTCGGTCATCGGCTGCGGCTCGAAGGACACCCGGGTCTGGAACACCTCGCTCATGCGGTCGAGGCGGAACGTGCGCCAGTCGTCGCGATCGCGATCCCACGCGAGCAGGTACCAGCGGCGGGCGACCGGCACGAGCCGGTAGGGCTCGATCGAGCGAGCGGATGCCTCGCCCGAGGCATCCGTGTACCGGAATCGCAGCCGCTCGGAATCGCGGCAGGCCAGCGCGAGCAGGCCGAGCAGTTCGGCGTCGACCTCAGGTGCCGGCCGCCCGCCGGCGCCGTTGCCGCCCGGCCCGCGCCCAACGGCGCCGACCGTCGCGTGCGACGCGAGCGCGTCGATGCGGCGCCGGAGTGCGGGCGGCAGCACCTGCTCGATCTTCGCGAGGGCGCTGAGCGTCGTGTGCTCGGCGCCGCGCAGCCCGGCGGTCGCCTGCGAGCGCAGGCCGACGGCGATCGCGACGCCCTCGTCGTCGCTCAGCAGCAGCGGCGGCAGGCCGGTGCCGGCCTCGAGCCGGTAGCCGCCCGCACTCCCCCGCATCGACTCGATGCCGTAGCCGAGCTCACGCAGCCGCTCGACATCGCGGCGCAGGGTGCGATCGCTCACGCCGAGGCGATCGACGAGTTCGCGTGCCGACCAGTGCCGGTGGCTCTGCAGGAGAGAAAGGAGCTCGAGGGTTCGCGAGGTCGTGGCGGCCATGGCTCAAGTATTGCTGCAATAAGGACAGAAAGTGACCGGATGCCTCGGAAGACTGCAGGTATGACGAACCGAACACACCAGATGATCACCGCACAGGGCCTCACGAAGACGTTCCGCTCGAAGGGGCAGGTCGTCGAGGCCGTCCGCTCCGTCGACCTGTCGGTCGCCGCCGGCGAGCTCGTCGCGTTCCTCGGGCCGAACGGCGCCGGCAAGTCGACGACGCTGCGAATGCTCACGACCCTGCTGCCGCCGACCACCGGTGAGGCGATCGTGGCCGGCTGCGACATCCGCACCGACGCCGCGGGCGTGCGCCGTCGCATCGGCTACGTCGGCCAGGGCAACTCGGGCGGCCACACCCAGCGGGTGCGCGACGAGCTGCACGCGCAGGGCGCGTTCTATGGCATGGGCCGGGGCGAGACCCGCGCGCGGGCCGCCGAACTCATCGAGTCGCTCGAGCTCGGCCAGGTCGCGAACCGCACGGTGCAGTCGCTGTCGGGCGGGCAGAAGCGGCGGCTCGACATCGCGCTGGGTCTCATCCACCGGCCCGAGTTGCTGTTCCTCGACGAGCCCTCCACCGGGCTCGACCCGCACTCGCGCGCCAACCTGTGGGAGCACATCGTCGACCTGCGCCGGGCGACCGGCACCACGATCTTCCTCACCACCCACTATCTCGACGAGGCCGACCAGCTCGCCGAGCGCGTCATGGTCATGGACCACGGCGCGGTCATCGCCGACGACACGGCCGACGCGCTCAAGGGCTCGTTGGCCGGCGACCGCGTGACGCTCACGTTCGATACCGCATCGGATGCCGCGACCGCAGCCGCGCGCATCGGCGGCGAGGTCTCCGCGGAGGAGGGTGCCGATGCCCGTGTGGTGGCCGTCACGGCGCCGGGCGGCGATCGGGCGCTGCCCCGGTACATCCGCTCGCTCGCGGATGCCGGTCTCGAGGTCGTGGCCGCCACGCACCGCCAGCCCACGCTCGACGACGTCTTCCTCGCCCTCACCGGCCGCAGCCTCCGCGAGGAGGCCGCCGCGGCCGAGCCGACGGCCCCCGAGCCCGCACTCGCCTGATCAACCCCTCACCTCCCCTCCCCCCTCCCCGAAAACAGGAATACACGCCGCGACGGCACCGAGAACAGGCTCGACGTGCGGTCTCGCAACACGGTTTCCTGTTTTCGCTACATGAAGGAGCACCGAAATGAACACGATCACCCCGACCACCGCCACACCGGGTGCGAACGCGGGCGACCGCCACGCGGCATCCGCTCGCCCCACCGGATTCGTGCGCGACACCGCCGCCGTGTTCGTGCGGGAGTCGCGCCCGCTCGTGCGCGACCCGTTCAGCGTGATGTTCTCGCTCGTGCAGCCTCTCGTCTTCCTCGGCCTGTTCGGGCCGTTGCTCGTCGGCGCGGCCGGCGGTGACGTCGCCGGTACGCTGCAGTGGTTCGTGCCCGGCATCCTCGTGATGGTCGCGCTGTTCGGCACCGCTTCGACCGGCGCGAACCTGCTCTTCGAGATGCAGACGGGCTCGCACGAGCGCACCCTCGTCGCCCCGCTCTCACGCAGCGCCCTGCTCGTCGGCCGGGCGCTGAAGGAGGTCGTGCCGCTCACGATCCAGGGCACGATCGTGGTGCTCGTCGCGGTGCCGTTCGGGTTCTCGCTCGATGTGCCGGGGCTCGTTGCGGGCCTCGTGGTGCTCGCAGTGTTCGGCATCGGGTTCGGGGCGCTCAGCTACACGCTCGCGCTCGCGTGCCGCAACCGCGACTGGATGTTCTGGATGGTGCACCAGACCCTGCTGTTCCCGCTGATGATCCTCTCGGGCATGCTGCTTCCGCTCGAGGACGGCCCGGCGTGGATGCAGGTCGCCGCGGCGATCAACCCGCTGAGCTACCTGGTCGGCGCCGAGCGCGCACTGCTCGCGGGCGACTTCGGGGTTCCCGCAGTGGTGGGCGGCGTCATCGCCGCGGTCGCCACCTGCGCGCTCGGCGTGTTCGTCGGCGTGCGCGCAATGCGCCGCGCTCGCTGACCCATCAGTCGCGGGTTGAGGAGCGAGCGAAGCGAGCGTCTCGAAACCTCGGCGCCAATCGGGCGAGCTCGCCTACGCGAACGGTGCGTAGGCGAGTTCGCCCTCCGCGATGCGACGGTTCAGTTCATTGAGCCGGGCGACGAGTTCGGTCGGCTGCTGTGCGACGGACTTCGGCCACCCGTATGCCGCGGCGACCGCTTCATCGAGTTGCTTGTGCAGCGCCGCGAGTTCGGTGAACCCGCCCTCGTCCATGAGGTTGTAGAGCTTCGTGAGTCCAAGCCCGTGCTCGACGCAGAGCTCGCTTCGCTTCGCATACAGGGCGACGGATGCCGCGGCCACCGCCTCTCGCTGCGCTGGCGTTGGGTCGGGCCACGGGAACGTCGCGAATGCCGTGGTCGGTGAGTACCGAAGGTCGCCTTTGAGCGTCGACGACCGCGCCCATGCCCACGCGTCGCGTGCTCGGGAGAGCAGGACGCCCATGCTGTGGTCGTCGTCGAATGCAAAGACCATGTTCGTGACGAGAACGCCGATCCCGGTTTCCGAACGAAATGGTGGCGCTTCGGCCGGCCACGCGGTGAGGTGCGGACTGCGATTTCTATCCTCGATCGTTACGCCGCGGTGGGAGCGCACGGAAAGCTATGCCCCAACGACAACGTGACCCGCGGCGATACGCTGAGGGCGTGTCCACGCTGCACCGCCCGTCGCGTGCTGAGAGCAGCACCCTGATCTCCCGCGCCGATGCGGCAGTGACCGGGCTCACTCCGGGTTACTTCGCTCTGGTGATGGCCACCGGCATCCTGTCCGTGGCGATGCGCACCAACGATGCGATGCCGGTCTCGATGCTGCTGCTCGCCATCGCCGCGGTCGCGTACGTCACCCTCATCGCCCTCAACCTCGTGCGCCTCTTCCGTCACCGCGGCGAGATGGCGGCGGACTTCGCGGATCCGGCGCGCGCATTCGGGTACTTCACGTTCGTGGCAGCGACCTGCGTGCTGGGCAGCCGGCTGGTTCTGGAAGGCCTGCTCCCCCTCTCGGTTGCACTGCTGCTGATCGCGTCAGCGGCATGGATCGCACTGGGCTACACCGTGCCGTGGACGGCCGTGCTCGGGCAGCGTGCCGTCACCGCCCTCGCGACGGCGAACGGCACCTGGTTCATCTGGGCTGTGGCCAGTCAGTCCATCGCGATGCTCGCGGCGACGCTGCAGGTGCAGCTGGCAGCCGAATGGCGCCCGGCAATGGCGCTCCTCGCGGTGTTCTCGTGGTCGGTCGGCACGTTCCTGTACTGTGCGGTAGGCGTTTTCGTGGGCGTGCGGATGCTGGCCTACCCGTTCCGCCCCGCCGATCTCACGCCGCCGTACTGGGTCGCGATGGGCGCGACCGCGATCACCGTGGTCGCCGGCGCCCGCATCGTCGAGATGGCCGATGCCCCGATGGTGGACGCCACCCGCGGGCTCATCGCCGGCGCCTCCGTGTTCTTCTGGGCGTTCGGCACCTGGCTCATCCCGCCGCTCGTGATCGCAGGCTATTGGCGCCATGTGCGCCACCGCGTGCCGCTTCGCTACGAGGCGACGCTGTGGAGCATCATCTTCCCGCTCGGGATGTACAGCGTCGGGTCCCAGTTCCTCGGCGACGTCGACCATCTGCCGATCGTGCACGCGATCGGCTCCGTCGCGATCTGGATCGCCCTCGCGGCCTGGCTCGTGACATTTGCGGCGATGCTCATCTCGATCTGGCGCAACGTGCTGCGCAGCGCGTGAGGCCGGTCGGATGTCCCATCCGCGTCGCCTACCCTCGAACCATGCCCCACGACGTCGTGATCCTCGGCGGTGGCCACAACGGCCTTACCGCTGCCGCCTACCTCGCCCGCGCCGGGCTCGCTGTGCTGGTGCTCGAACGCGACGACCACCTCGGGGGCGCGGCGGTGTCGGCGCAGGCGTTCGAGGGGGTCGACGCACGGCTGTCGCGCTACTCGTACCTCGTGAGCCTGCTGCCGCAGCGCATCATCGACGACCTCGGCCTCGATGTTCGGCTCGTGCGCCGTCGCTACTCGTCGTACACGCCCGACCCCGCCGACCCCGAGCGTGGTCTGCTCATCGACAACGAGGCGGGGGCCGAGGCATCCGTCGCCGCGTTCGCCCGCGTCGACGCGGCCGGCGACCACGGCGCATGGGATGCGTTCTACGCCGACACCGCGCGGCTCGCCGAGCGGCTCTTCCCGACCCTCACCGAGCCGTTGCCCACCCGCTCCGAGGCGCGCACCCTGGTCGGCGACAACGACATCTGGCAGCAGTTCATCGACCAGCCGCTCGGCGAGACGATCGATGCCCGCTTCACGAGCGACCTCGTGCGCGGCGTCGTCGCGACTGACGGGCTGATCGGCACGTTCACCGACCTCGACGACGCCGAACTCGACGCGAACCGCTGCTTCCTGTACCACGTGATCGGCGGCGGCACCGGCGACTGGGATGTCCCGGTCGGAGGCATGGGCGCGGTCCCGGGCGAGCTCGCCCGTGCCGCACGCGAGGCCGGCGCCGAGCTCGTGACGGGTGCCGAGGTACTGGGCGTCTCGGGCGACGGGCATGTGCGGTACCGGCTCGACGGCGCCGAGCACACGATCACCACCGCGACCGTGCTTGCCAACGTCGCCCCCGCCGTGCTCGAGCGGCTGCTCGACGCGGGTGCGTCGGGGCCGGTCGACACCCTGCCGCAAGGCACCGCCTCAGAAGACACCGCACCGGCCATCGCCCCACGCGACCAGCCCCCCTTCACCCGCGACGAGTCGCTCGCCGTGCCCGCCGTCGTGCGCGAGCGCCTGCGCCGGCTCGCCGTGCCCGAGGGCGCCCAGGTGAAGGTCAACCTGCTGCTCACGCGCCTGCCGCGGTTGCGCGACAGCGAAGTCGCCCCCGAGGCCGCGTTCGCCGGCACCTTCCACATCAACGAGCTCGAGACGCAGCTCGATCGCGCCTTCGCCACGGCGGCACGCGGCGAGATCCCCTCGCCGCTGCCGTGCGAGATCTACTGCCACACCCTGAGCGACCCGTCGATCCTCGCACCCGAGCTCGCGGCATCCGGCATGCACACCCTCACCGTCTTCGGACTGCACGCGCCCGACCGCCTCGTCGAGCGCTACGGTAATGACGCGCTGCGCGAGCGCCTGCAGGCGGCCGTTATCGAGTCCCTGAATTCGGTGCTCGCCGAGCCGATCGAGGCGATCATTGCGACGGATGCCTCGGGCCGGCCCTGTATCGAGACGAAGACCACGCACGACCTCGAGGAGGCGTTGCGCATGCCGGGCGGCAACATCTTCCATGGTCCGCTCACGTGGCCCTGGGCCGAAGACGATGCCTCGCTCGCGACGCCCGCCCAGCGCTGGGGTGTGGCGACGGCGCACGAGCGCATCCTGCTGTGCGGTTCGGGCGCGGTGCGCGGCGGCGCCGTCAGCGGCATCGGCGGACACAACGCGGCGATGGCCGTGCTCGAGGCATCGGGCGCCTGAGCGGCCGCGCCGCGGCTACGAGACGTGCACCCGACCGAACTCGTCGACCGTGACGACGAGCGTCTGCTTCTTGCGGTTGAGCGCTCGGTAGATCACGTAGATCAGCCAGAGCCCTCCGGTGATGAGCACCAGGATCAGATTCCAGAACCAGCCCATGCGCTTGTTGCGCGCGAGCACCGCCTGGCCGGCCGCGACCGTCTGCACGGTCCATCCCTTCGACGCGTAACCGGCGATCTCGGCGTTCAGGATTCGTGCACGGGCGTCGTCGGGCAGCGGCATCGCATCACTCATGCTCGAACCCTATCGAGCGCCGCGCGGCTCAGCCGGCCAGTGCAACGCCCGGGCGGTTCCACCGCACGCCGAGCGTCGACATGAGGGCGTGCTGGGCCGCACCGAGGAAGGGGTCGGTCGGGCGGGCGTACCGCACGGCGACCGGACCGGCGCCTTTCGCACGGTACAGATCCAACTCGTCTTGCAGCATGTTGAGGAAGTCGGGACCGAGGGACGGCGCGGCCCCGCCGATGACGACGTCGTCGGGGTCGAGCATCGCCGACAGTAGCCGCAACGCCCGGGCGAACGCCGACGCGCCCGCTGCCAGCCGTGCCCTGATGTACGGACCGCCGACGAGCTGCGCGACCTCGACGGCCGTGAGCTCATCACGGAACTCGTCGCCGATCATGGCGCTCATCGATGCTGCGGATTCGAGGCAGCCGTAGAGCCCGCAACGGCACTGCGCGCGCTCGCCCTCGAACACGACGCGAACATGCCCGATCTCGCCTCCCCTGGCCGAGGCGCCGCGAAGCAGCTCGCCGCGATGCACGACGGCGGCACCGATGCCCTCGCCGAGGTGCACGAACAGATGAACGCCCTCTCGCTCGCGATCATCGATCAACTCGCCGAGCGCCTCGGCGTGGGCGTCGTTGATGACGTGGGTGGGCGCGCCGACCGCCTTCTCGACGAGCCCGCCGAGGTCGAGTTCGAACCATCCGAGTTGCACACTCTCGACGACGACGCGCGATTCGGCGGCACCCGGCACCTGGATGCCCACCGCCAGCAGCCGTTCGCAGTGATCGTTCGCCAGGCGCTCGACGAAGTCGACGACGTCATCGGCGCGCACGCCGGACTCGAATTCGGCGCGAGCCTCGGCGAGCTTCTCGCCTGCGAGGTTGAACACGCCGCCCGAGATTCGGTGCGGCCGGACGCCCACGGCGATGATCTCGTGCCCGCGCTCGGCAGCCCGGAGCAGCGTGGCTCGCTTGCCACCCGTGCTGGACGCCTGCCCGCCTTCGTCGACGAACCCCGACTGCTCGAGCTCGGCGATGAGCGAAGACACCGTTGCCGAGGTCAGCCCGGTCTCGCGCGCGATCTTCGCGCGGGTCGCCTCGCCGCCGTCGCGGACCACGATCTGCAGGGCGCGACGCAGGTTCTGGTGACGGAGGTCCGCGCGGGCCATCAGGGGATGCATCGGATAGATGCTACTCGCGCGCGACGAAGACGACGGTGAGTTCGACGGGTGAGATCCGCTGCGCCCCACGGCGTTCGTTCCGCCGGTGGGGCGCAGCGGACTCATCGCGGAACGCCGCCGATATTGATCTCGGCCGCGCCGGCGAACGCGTTGCCCGGGATCGAGTTCAATCCAACGAGCTTGACGTACCGACCGGCGACGGCGTCGATGTCGACCGTCTGCGCGATGAGGGCCGAGGTGAACGACCCGGTCGCCACCGGATCGCCCCACGTCGCTCCGTCGAGCGAGACGTAGACCTGGTAGTCCTTGATCCGCCCGTTCGCGGCGTTCTGGCGCGTGAGGTACTGCAAGCCAGTGACATCGTAGCTCGCCCCCAGGTCGATGGTGATGTGGTGCGGATACGCCGGCGCGCTGCCCTGCCACTTGGTGTGCCAGAAGGTGTTCGGGTCGCCGTCGATCGCGTTCGTCGCCGGGGCGTTCTCGCCGACCGTCTCTTCGCTCGACACATCGGCGATGGTCAGTTGCGACTGGTCGATGCGGTTCGCCAGGTCGCGGACGTCGGATTCGACCTCGACAACCAGGCTGATCGTGCGGTCACCCTGCCGCGCGGTGAACTCGCGTTCGCCGTCGAACGTGGCCGCCGGGATCGGCGCGTAGCCCTCGAAGCCGCCGACGGGCTGCCGCACGGTGAATGCCATCGCACCGTCGATCAGGATCTCGACGTGCCCGTCGGGCGAGAACCCGTCGAGCGCGAGCGACACCCAGTCGCCGGCGCGCACGACCCCGCCGTCGCCCACCGCGAGCGTCGGTTCACCGAGTGCCGGGGCGTCGGCCGGAAGCGGATGCTTCGGCCCGACGTCGACGCGGACCGCGCCCTCATGCCCCGTGGAGGTCGTCAGCTCGCAGTCGATGTCACCGTGGAACGCGCCGGTCACGGTCGCCGTGTACACCCCTGCTCCGTGCAGGATGTCGCGTGCCCGGCTCGTGCTGAACACCACGGGGTATCGATCCGTGCCACAGACGAGTTCGGCCGTGAGCGGCTCGGCGAGCGCGCTCTTCGACGCCGGGTCGCCGTCGGTCGAGACGGTGTCCGCGAGGATCTGCGTACCGTCCTGCGACAGCTTCGTACCGGGCGCCGAGACGTATCCGACCGGCCATTCGGCCTCGGCGCCGGTGCGCGGCGCAACGTCGGCACTTGCCACTCCGAAGGCCCAGGTCGTGTTGGGCGACTCGTAGAAGTTGTGCCCCTGCACGGCGAACCGGGCACCGAAGTCGCCGAGCCGTTGCCGGAACGATTCGATGTCCTTGTCGGCCTTCGGCGTCCAGCCTGTTTCGAGGATCGATGCCGCTCGCGGCAGCACCAGATACTGCGCCTGGTCGGCGCCGCGCACGGTCTCGGACCAGAGCGGGCCCTCGACGCCGAGCACGCCCGCCTCAGCAACCCCGCCGGCCACCGTGGTCGTGGGGTCCCAGCCGTAGTACCGGTCGAAGTCGCACGAGCCCCCGCACGCCCAGCTCAGCCCGATCGGCGTCGCCGAGTTGTACTTCTGATCGAGGTAGCTTCCGGTCGCGGCAGAGATCACCGCCTTGCCGCCCTTCGCGATGAAGTTGCGCACCCAGTCGCCCGAGCCGATCCAGTACTGCACCACCGAGCCGTCCCAGAACCCCTCGGGCTGGTCGAGACCGGCCTCGGCGAACTCGCTCCAGCCCATGACGCCGGCCCCGGTCGCCTCCTTCACCTCGGGCACGGCCCGGGTGATGAAGTCGACGAAGCGGGAGTGCCCCATTGCGTGGGCCTCATCACCGCCGATGTGCACGTAGGGGCCACCGGTCAGCTCGGCGAGCTGCGTGAAGACGTGCGAGACGAACGCGTACGACGCGTCATGCTGCTCGTCGAGCGCCGAGTACCCCACCGAGCCGGTGCCGTTCCACGGCACCACGCCGGTCTCGGGGTCGGCTGCCGGCAGCGACCGTGCCGTGTTCAGCTCGGGCAGGGCGTGCAGCGCCGCGTTCGTGTGGCTGGGCACGTCGACCTCGGGGACGATCGTGATGAAGCGCTCGTTCGCGTACTCGACGATCTCGCGGTAGTCGTCTTGCGTGTAGAAGCCGGTGCGGCCGACCTCGTTACGATAACCTCCGCTGTTCATCGCGGTGATGCCCGATGCGCTCGTCAACTTGGAGTAGTCGATCGTGTCGCCCTCGGCGCGACCCTCGTTCGTGATCTCGATGCGCCACCCCTGGTCGTCGGCCAGGTGCATGTGCAGCACGCTCAGCTTGAGCTGGGCGAGGGCGTCGATGTGCTGCTTCACCTCGGCGACGGTCTGGAACGACCGCGCCACGTCGAGCATCACGCCGCGGTAGGAGAACCTGGGCGCATCTTCGATGTGCACGGCGGGCACTTCCCAGTCGGCGTTGACCGCGACATCCGACTCGGCCCAGACCGGCAGCAACTGGCGCAGCGTCTGCACCCCGTTGAACGCACCGTGCGCCGTCGTCGCCGTGAGGTTGATGCCGGAAGCGGCGACGTCGAGTACATACGACTCCTCGGTCGGCGCAGCGCCGTCGACGGTGTAGTCGGCATCCGCGTCGACCGTGATGCGAATCGCCCGCTCGGCGGGCCCGTCGTCCTTGACCGGCACGTCGAATCCGGTCGACGGGCGCAGCACGTCGGCGAAGAACTCTGCCGGCGCAATCGCCGCTCCGAGCGCGATCACCCGTGTCTTCGGCGTGATCGTGAACGGCTCGGCGTCGGTGGTCTCGACGACCGCGGGCTTCGGCACCAGCGGAAGTTCACGAACCGGCTCGGGTTCGGCCCCGTTCCACACCTCGAACTCCCACATCGAGACACCGTACTTGTTGCCTCCGATCGGCGTGCGCTCGATCGTCTGCATGCGCACGTGGCTGTACGCGGCCGAGGGGTCGGCAGCGGCACCGATGGCCTGGGTGTCGAGGGCGCCGCATGCCGGGCGCACGACGCCGGTCGCGTCGGTCCACGAGGCGCCGTCGGTCGAGACCTGCAGCCGGTACTGGGCTGCGCAGGCGGCCTCCCAATAGATGTTGACGTGGTCGATGACCGTCGGTTCGGCCAGCTCGACGGTGATCCACGCGGAATCTGAGTAGTTCGATGACCAGCGCGAGGTGCCGGTGCCTGCCGGACCGCTGGTGACCCCGTCGATCACTTTGTCGGGCGTCCAGCCGAACGACCCGTCGCCTTCGCTGCCCGACGCGGTCGCCACCCCGCCTGCGGAGGCCAGTGCGACGTTCTCGCCGGTGACCGGCGCCGCCGATTCTGCCGCCGCAGCCGGCGCTGAGATCGCCGTGGCGAGCAGCGCGACGGCTGAAAGCACGCCCACAATCGCGACTCGTGCCGCGCTCGGCCTCGGGGGTCGGGTCCGGTCTCGCATGCAGAACTCCTTCGTCCGTTGGTGCGCTGTGACCTACTTTAGGCAACGCCTATAGTAACTATATTCCGGCAAGCTAGCGGACATCGTTCACGCTGTCAACGGTGACGCACGACAGTTTCTCTCGTCCCCCGCGCGCGAGCGCGCGAGAACGCCGAGAGCGTGTCGAACGACACGTCAGCCCGTCGAGCGACCTCAGCCCTTCTTCGGAGCCTTCGACCCCTTCGGCGCCTTCGGCGGCAGCGCCGCCACCCCCTCGAGCGCACGCCCGACCCACTCGCTCAGCCTCGCGGGCTGCCCCGCCCACGCAGAGGGCAATGACAGATACCCGCCCATCGGCCGCTCAGCGGGCCCGAACGGCCCGACCCCGTCGATCGCGGCCAGTTCTGCGCGCACCTCGTCGTCGAGCAGCTTCACGCCGATCCGGTCGCCGAACAACCCCGCGAACATGTTGCCGTTGACGAAGGCGCCGAGATTGCCGAACATCGGTTTGACCTCGACGCCCGGGGCATCCGGAATCACCGAACGGAACAGTGCCTTCGCCTCGTCGGAGGCCTTCGCCAACTGCATGATCTCGTCGGTCGCTGACCGACTAGAAGACGAACAGCTGCCCGAGCACGAGGATCGCGATCACGAACAGCGCCACGATGGCGCCGACGATCGCGAGCGACTTCGCCGACAGCCTCGCGACGCCGTAGCCCACGAGGAAGGGCAGCGCGAGCAGGAAGAGTGTGACGATCCACCAGAAGGCCTGGTACCCGCCCTGGGTCGCGTCGGAGAGCCGGCCGGCGAAGAGCTGCTGCGTGTGCGGGTTGGTCGCGAACGCGAACGCCGCCGACAACGGAATGGCGATGAGCGCGAACACGAAGAGCCCGGCGAGCGCGCCCCACAGCCCAGACTTGCCGTCAGTGACGTTCATCGTCTCTTCGTGCGCCTGCCCGCTCGACGGATGACTCGGTTTGCGCTTCGCGCCTCCACTGGAACCCATGGCGTCACTCTAGTGGAGCCCCGTCGCTCTAGAGATAGCCACCGCACCGCATTAGCCTGAGGAGACGAGCGACAGGAGGCGAAGATGACCGCGAAACCGACCGGACACTACGTGTTGAAGGCCGATGGTCTGTACCTGCAGTTCGATCGGCTGTTCCATGCCCCCATCGAAGACGTCTGGTTCAGCCTCACGAATCCGAACGCGATGAAGGCGTGGATCGGCACGTACACGGGCAGACCCTCCACCGGTGGCGTGCGCTTCCAGATGACGGCTGAGGATGGCGCCGAGGCCGAGTGGCAGAACGTGAGCATTCTCGAGTGCGAGCGACCGTACCGCTTCACTGCGGACTCCGGTTCCGGGCCCGAGGGCATCCGCGTCTTCTGCCACCTCATCGAGGGCGGCGGCATGACCACGCTCACCCTCGGCCAGCGCATGAACGACGCGGCCGAGGCCGAGAGCATGGGCCCAGGCTGGGATTACTACCTCGACCGGCTCATCGCGGCCCGCGCCGGGGCAGAACTCCCCGTGTGGGACACGTACTATCCCGTATTCGCACCCCACTACCGCGAGCTGACGGTTCCGAGTACCGCGAAGGCCTGAGCCCGGCATCGTCGCCGGCGATGCGGATGTCCCGACCACGCGACATCCGAAGCCCTAGACTGACGCCGTGAAACGCATCGAGCGACGTGCCCGCGAGGCCGAGCAGGCGACCGAACGCGGCCCCAGGCGCGCTGCCGATTTCATGGCGAACCGGCCGTTCCAGTGGGCGTTCGTCGCCACGTTGGGCGTGGTCGTCGCGCTCGGGCTCGCCGCCGCATTCGCGAGCATCTCGAGCGTCGTCTTCTCGGTGCTCGCGGCGGCGTTCATCACCCTCGGCCTCGACCCGCTGGTGCGGTGGTTCGAGCGCCGGGGCATGAAGCGGGGCGTCGCGATCGTCACCGTGATCATCCTCTTCATCCTGGTGATCGCCGGCATGCTGTGGTTGGTGCTGCCGCTCGTGATCTCACAGATCTCCCTGCTCATCGATCAACTGCCGCAGATGCTCGCGAACCTGCGCGCACAGGACTGGTTCCAAGAGGCGTCATCGGGCACGGGCGGGGTGCTCACGACGATCTACACGTGGATCACCGGCCTGCTCAGCGATCCGAACTTCTGGGCCACGATCGGCGGCGGCGCACTGAACGTCGGCCTCGCGATCGTGGGCGGAATCTCGAGCGCGTTCTTCATCTTCATCCTGACCATCTACTTCACGGCCACGCTCGACGTGTCGAAGGCGGCGATCTACACACTGATCTCGGCGTCGCATCGCGAGCGGGTCGTCGGCTACGCCGAGCGCATCATGCAGAACGTGGGCCGCTACCTCAGCGGCATGGTCGTGCTCGCGTTCTTCAACGCGCTGTACAGCCTGATCCTGCTGTGGCTCGTGCAGGTGCCGTTCGCCCTCGTGATCGCGGTCGCGGCGTTCTTCATCACGCTCATCCCGCTGATCGGAACCGTGCTCACGACCATCGTGATGACCGTGCTCTCGCTGTTCGTCTCACCGGTCGCGGCGCTCATCGTGCTCGTCGCGATGCTCATCTACATGCAGGTCGAGGCCTACGTGCTCACGCCGAAGGTCATGAGCAAGGCGGTGCAGGTGCCGGGGTCGATCGTGCTCATCGCCGCCCTCGCCGGCGGCACGCTCGCCGGTCTGCCCGGCGCGCTCGTCGCGATCCCGGTGGCGGCCGGCATCCTGCTCATCATCAAAGAGGTCGTGGTGCCGAAGAAGGCGGTATCGTGACGACGTCGGTCGAGCGGTGGATCGAGTAGCGCGAAGCGCGTATCGAGACCCGCTACCGCCAGACCGACGGCGCTTCGGCACGGGTGGGCGGACGTGCGACATCCGCCCCCCAGCGCTCCATCCACTCGGGGATGCCCGTCGCGTTCGCGACTGGTGACGGTGAAGCAGGACCGGCCCTCGAACACGGCGGAACCGCCGCATGATCCCCCCAGCGTCGTGCGATGGCAGTTCCACGGGCGGCCGGGTCGACCGGCGTCCCGGCATCACCCGCTCGAGGACATCCCACAAATCGTCACTGATCACACCATCGCGAAGCACGAAGGCCACGATTCCCGACCCGTCCCCCGATAGTTAGCACACACGCTCTAATCGCCGCTCCGCCCTCCCGGCGCGAGAACGCGGCGGGCGGGGATCAGGAGGCCAACGACCGCCAGGACCGCGTAGGCGGATCCGACCACCCGGCCGAGTACTCGTCGACAAGCATCCGGGCTGCGGCGCCGCCGTACGCGAGAGGCACGAGCCAGAGCGCGTACCAGGACCAGCGCTCCCCGAGTCGGTAGGCGAACAGCGACACAACAGCGGCGAGGAGGCCAAAGGCCACCCAGGTGATGCCCAGGAGAGCCAGGTCCATCGAATAGAGGGACGCCATCTCGGCGTCGTCCGCAGCGAACTGGTCCCAGGTGCGCCCGGTCAGTTCCGTCTGGCCACCTACTGGGACGACAAGGACATAGAGGCCGTTGAGCGCGCCAAGGATCGTTGCCAGTGCGAGCAGACCCCAACTCACAGGGGGGATACGCACTCTGTCACCCCTCGTCGTGGGGGCCTCCCGCCCAGTGTCCGCACCCACGGGTGCCTCCTTTGCAGGACGTCTCCACTGGCCATTAGATACCCGGCTCTGGTGTTTGTCGAGCGCCCGGCTTGACTCACGAAACTGCCCGCGAAACGTTCACCGTGCCTAACGTAGGAATGCCGGCGAACGTCCTGGTGCCGAAGAAGGCGCTGTCGTAGACGGGCAGGTCTCGATATGCCGCTTCGCGGCTACTCGACCGGCGGGCTAGTGCCAGACCGACGGCGCCGCGGCGCGCGTGGGGGGCAGTGCGACATCCGTGCCCCATCGCTCGAGCCATTCGGGAATGCCGTGCGCGTCGGTCACGCCGAGCGCCTCGACGATCTCGCTCATCGGCACGGTGCCGCCCGACTTGCGCAGGAATCGCGCGCGGATGAAGCCGGTCGCGTAGATCTCGGGTTCGCCGCCCGCACCGTTCCCTGAGCCTGTCGAAGGGCGCACGAAGCGCTGCTCCATGTAGACCGCCTTGTCGTCATGGCCGACGAGCCGCGACTCGATCGTGAAGCGCTGCCACAGGCTCAGCGACTTGCGGAACGTGATCGTCTCGCTCGCGACCACCGGGTACCAGGCCTTGTCGCGCATCATCTGCCAGACGCCGTTGCGCACGAGCATGTCGAAGCGCGCGACATCCATGATCGAGAAGTACACGCCGTTGTTCATGTGCCGGTTGATGTCGAGGTCGGTCGGCAGCGTGATGAAGTTCGTGCGGGCGACCTCGTCGTGCGCGAGGTCGGGCTTACGGCGCGCGAGGAACAGCACGTGCAGCAGCGTGCGGAAGATCATGTGCATAGTCCACGACTGTACGTCGATTCCGTCGTAGATTGTCTCGCGTTGGCGAGTTGCCACAGTCGCGATGCGGATGCCACGGGGGGCGGTTGTGCGAACGCTCGATCACTCGCGTCGCACCGAGAGAGCACTCCCGACCCCACACAGGGCACCCACTGCACTCTCGACGAGGGAGCGTGGCGCGCCTCATGCCCCAAAGTGCTCTCCGCGCCCCACACAGGGCACCCACTGCACTCTCGATGTTGTGGAGGGGGCCGGGGCGGCGCGCGCCTCATGCCCGAAAGTGCACTCCGCGCCCCACACAGGGCACCCACTGCACTCTCGACGAAGGAGCGTGGCGCGCCTCATGACCGAAAGTGCACTCCGCGCCCCACGCGAGGGCGCCCACTGCACTCTCGGTGTTGTGGAGGGGGCCGGGGCGGCGCGCGCCAGCGGTCAGGCGACCTGGCGCAGCACCCGGTAGCGCAGGTGTGTGGCGAGGGCGCCCTGCTCGACGGCGACGGGTCCGAGATCGATGCGGTGCTCCGTCGAGTCGGGGAACAGCCGCGAGCCGCCGCCGAGTAGGAACGGCGCCAGGTGCAGGCGCACCTCGTCGACGAGTTCGGCGTGCAATGCCTGGCGTGCGACATCCGCACCGCCCATGATGCAGACCGACGCGGCGCTCGCGGCCGCGCTCGCCCGCTCGACCGCCTCGCGAACCCCGCCGGTGACGAACTCGTAGCGCGATCCGCCGCGTTCGTACGCATCGCGCTGGCGGCTCGTCACGACGAAGCAGGGCCGGCCCTGGAACACGGGGTCGTCGCCCCAAGGCCCCTCGCCGACATCGAACGCGCGTCGCCCGATCACGAACGCGCCGGTCGACTCGAACATCGCCGCGCGGGCACGCCGATCGACCTCGTCGGGAAGGCGGTCGACGACGCCGTGCCGGTCGTCGCGCGGCGGCGCGCCCTGGAACACCGAGTTGCGGATCCACTCGTGCACGCACTCCCCGTCGATGCCGAGCGGGTGCTCGATGCTCACGCCGTGGGCCGCCGTGAACCCGTCGAGGGTCATCGTCATCTCGAGGAACACGTGCGACATGGCGTCACCCCTTCGCGGGTACGTGCCGTTCGTCGTGGCCGTTGTAGACCGAGAGCGGGCGGATGAGCGCGTTCGACGCGGCCTGCTCCATGATGTGCGCCGTCCAACCGGTGATGCGGCTCGCGACGAACAGCGGGGTGAAGGTCAGGGTGTCGAATCCCATCATGTGATAGGTCGGGCCGGCCGGATAGTCGAGGTTCGGCTTGATGTTCTTGCGCTCGCCCATCGCCTGCTCGAGCGCGACGTACAGCTCGAGCAGGTCGGGCCGGTCGTAGTGCTCGACCATGCGCTCCATCGAGTCGCGCATGGTGGGCACGCGCGAGTCGCCGTTCTTGTAGACCCGGTGCCCGAAGCCCATGATCTTGCGCTTCTCGGCGAGCGCGGTGTCGAGCCATTCCACGGCACGCTCG
>NZ_BAAANJ010000004.1:241779-452137 GCF_039529735.1 Agromyces neolithicus | reverse complement strand
AGGAGTTCGAGGGTGTGCCGACGACGGCGTTCGGCTGGCCGATCGTGCCCGGCGGGTTCGCCCGCTCCCTCGCCGAGGTGCAGGAACGTTATGGCGAGTCGCTGCCGCCGGTCTACATCACGGAGAACGGCGCGAGCTTCGACGACGTGATCGCTGCCGATGGCTCGGTCCCCGATCCCGAACGAGTGGCCTTCCTCAGCGATCACCTCGAGGCTGCGCTGGATGCGGTCGCCCCGGGCGGCGCCGCAGCCGGACTCGAGCTGCGTGGCTACTTCGTGTGGTCGCTCATGGACAACTGGGAGTGGGCCGCAGGGTTCACGCAACGGTTCGGTCTCGTGCACGTCGACTTCGCCACCGGAACACGCACGCCCAAGACCTCGTTCCACTGGCTCCGCAGCATCCTCGCCGCGCGCGGTGACGCGTCGCTGAGCGCATGAGCGCGGCCGCCGTGCCGGCGGACACCACAGCCGCCTTGGTGCAGACACCGGTGACGCGCGGGTGGCTGCTCGGGTTCGCCGGGGCGTGGTTCGGCTTCTGGCTGCTGATGATGCTGCCGGGCCAATTCATGGTGGTGAAGCTCGCGAGCCTGATCGACCCATCTGAGAAGGTGGGCGTGTCATCGTTCCTCATCGCGGAGATGTCGATCGTCGTCGTGCTCGCCGTGCCGCTGATCGGGTGGTGGTGCGACCGGAGCAACCCGAGGTTCGGTCGCCGCCGCACCTGGGCGCTCGGCGGATTCGTCACGGCGACCTCCGCGTTCGCGCTGGTGGGGATCCAGGAGTCATGGCAGGCTGCGGCAGTGCTGCTGGGCGTGGTTGCGATCGGGCAGTCCTCGGTGCTCGTCTCGCTGGCGGCGATGATCGCCGACCAGGTGCCAATCGAGCAACGGGGCCGCGCTTCGGCGGCCATGGGCATTCCCCAGGTGATCGCGCTCGCGCTCGGCATGGTCATCGTCACCGAGCTCGTACCGCAGGTGGGGCCGAGCTGGTTCGTCATCGCGGCGTTGGCGATGCTCGCGCCGCTGCCGTTCCTCCTCGGGTTCTCCGAGCCGAGAATCGACATCTCTCCGCGGCCGGTGCGGCGCAGGCTCCAATGGTCGAGCGCGAACCGCGACTTCGCCTGGGCGGGCGTTTCGCGGGTGCTCGTCAACGCGGGCAACCTCGTCGGCACGACCTATCTGCTCTACTTCCTTGTCGACGTGCTCCGACTCGACGATGCCGACAGTGCGCTGATGGTGCTGATCCTCGTCTACCTCGTGGCCAGTGCGCTGGCCTCATGGGCGGGTGGAGCGCTCACCGACCGACTGCGCTCGCGCCGGGTCTTCGTCGTGGTCGCCGCGGGTCTGCAGGTCGCCGCGGCGCTCACCCTCGCCTTCTCGCCGGCCTGGACGTCGAGCCTCGTCGCCGCGGTGCTGCTCGGGCTCGGTTACGGCCTGTTCCTCGCGGTCGATCAGGCGCTGCTCACCGACGTGCTGCCCGACGAGACCACCAGGGCACGCGATCTCGGCATCGTCAACTCGGTTCAGCATCTGCCGATCGCCCCGCTCGTCGGATGGCTCGTGCTCGCGGTCGCGGGCTACACGGAGCTCTACGTCATCGCCGCGGTCATCATGGCGCTGGGTGGGCTCGCCGTGACCCGTATCCGTTCGGTCCGTTGACCCGTTCCACAGGAGAATCGATGAAAGCCATCGTCGTGATGTTCGACACCCTGAACCGGCGCTTCCTGCCGCCCTACGGTGCCGAGGGGGTGCACGCGCCCAACTTCGAGCGGCTCGCTCGGCGCACCGTGCAGTTCGCGAACTGCTACGGAGGCAGCATGCCCTGCATGCCCACACGTCGCAAGATGCACACGGGGCGCGTCAACTTCCTGCACCGCGGGTGGGGGCCGCTCGAGCCGTTCGACGACTCGGTGCCGCAGTTGCTGGGCGAAGCGGGAGTGCACACGCACCTCGTGACCGACCACCAGCACTACTGGCTCGACGGCGGTGCCACGTACCATCCGCGATTCCGGACCTTCGAGTTCTTCCGCGGGCAGGAGGGCGACGAGTGGAAGGGACAGGTCGCCGACCCCGATCTCGCAAACGTGACCCCCTACGCCTCCAACCGTGAGCTGCGGAGGCAGGATGCGGTCAACCGGCAGTACCTGAAAGACGAGGCGGATCACCCGCAGACGCTGACGTTCGACGCCGGGCTCGAGTTCATCGAAGTCAACCGTGACAATGACGGGTGGATGCTGCAGATCGAGACCTTCGATCCCCACGAGCCGTTCTTCAGCTACGCGCAGTACCACGAGCTGTACGGCACGCCGACGGTCACGTCGGTCCCCGACTTCGATTGGCCCGACTACAAACAGGTCACCGAGTCATCCGGTGAGATCGACCACCTGCGCGACCGTTACCTCGCGCTGCTGTCGAAGTGCGACGCGTCGCTCGGCCGCGTGCTCGACGCGATGGACGAGCACCAGATGTGGGACGACACGATGCTCATCGTCTGCACCGACCACGGCCTACTGCTCGGCGAGCATGACTGGCTCGGCAAGAACGTGCCGCCGTTCTACGACGAGACGATCCACACCCCGCTGTTCGTGTGGAATCCGCGGCATCCGGCCGCAGGCGAGGTTCGCGATGCGTTGGTGCAGACGATCGACTTCGGCCCGACCCTGCTCGACTTCTTCGGGGTCTCCCGCACGCGCGACATGCAAGGGCACTCGCTCGCGGGTGTCATCCACGACGACACGCCGATACGCGAGGCCGCACTCTTCGGCATCCACGGCGGCCACGCCAACGTGACCGACGGTCGGTACGTGTACATGCGGGCCTGTGTCACCCCCGACAACCAGCCGCTCGCCGAGTACACCCTCATGCCGATGAACATGCGGGGGCGGATCGGACCCGAGGTGCTGAGCCGAGCCGAACTCGTCGAACCTCGCCCGTTCACGAAGGGGATGCCGGTGCTGAAGCTCCCGGCCTTCGCGCCGACCAATCCCGCTGCGTTCGGGTCGCTGCTGTTCGACCTCGAGAACGACCCGGGGCAGAACGCGCCGATCGTCGACGACGAGCTCGAGTTGCGGATGCTGCGCCTGCTCGTCGATCTCATGCGAGAGGCGGATGCCCCGGCCGAACAGTACGTGCGGCTCGGCCTCCCCGAACGCGGAGAACCGGGCGAAGAGCACCTGGTGCTCGGGCGCGACACGGCCCAGACGGCCCCCGTCAGCGACGTCGACGATCTCGCGTCGTTGGAAGGCAGCGTGCTCGCCACGCGCACGGTACGTGAATTACTCGCGGATGCCGCGGTGCTGGCGTTGCTGCGCGAAGAGCTCGGCGCGATCGTCGATGGGCCGCTGCCCGACGAAGCGCTCGGCATGACGCTCGTGCAGATCGCGACGGTCACCGCGGGTCTCGTGCCGGCTGCGGCGCTGCACCGAATCGCGCAGCGGATCTGATGGCGGCGGGAAGGATCCGTCACGGGTCGGCGAAGCTGCTAACGCGCGACGCGAGTCCCACCCTTCCACACGGCTGTCACTCGATCGCATCATCGTTGACGGCGACCTCATCGGGTATCGGCAGGCCGGGCACAACACGCACGAGATGACTCCGAGGCAGATCGCCCGGCAGCGGCGGAACATCGGCATGGTGTTCCAGCGGTTCAACCTGTTCCCGCACCTGACCGCGCTCGAGAACATACCGAAGCTCCAGTCGGCATCGCCCGCATGCGGCGCACGTGGGCGAAGACGCGGGCGAAAGAGCTCCTCGACCGCGTCGGCCTCGCGGACTTCGCGGGCCACTACCCCGCAGGGCTCTCGGGCGGGCAGCAGCAGCGCGTTGCGATCGCGCGGGCGCTCGCGATGGATCCGAAGCTCATGCTCTTCGACGAGCCCACGTCGGCGCTCGACCCCGACCTCGTCGGCGACGTGCTCGACGTCATGCGCCAGCTCGCGAACGACGGCACGACGATTATCGTCGTCACACACGAGATCGGGTTCGCCCGCGGCGTCGCCGACCAGGAGGTGTTCCTCGACGGCGGGGTGATCGTCGAGGCAGGCCGCCCCGAGGACGTCATCGACCAACCCAGTCGCAAAGGATTCCAGCGTCGTGCTGGATTCAGCGTGTCCCAGATCGGAGGTCAAGTCCCGCGGTCGACTCGCGTACAGGCGTCAGACCATGCGAACATCTGGTTGGCGAACACGAGCTCGGCGAAGCGTTGCCCGATCAGGTGATGGGTCGCGTTGTCGGGGTGCAGGGCGTCGGGCAGCGGCAGCACGGCGGCGTCGGTTTCGCCGTAGAGGGTGGTGCCGTCGAGGTAGTAGAGGTTGGGGTCGGCGCGCTGTTCGACGACACCGGCGAGTTCGCGGCGGATGACTTCGAGGGTGAGGCGGCCGTGCGCGACGTCGGCCGGGTCGCCGGTGGCGATGAACCGTACCTGTTCGGTGCCGAGCGACGCAGGGTCGACGGCTGCTGGCCCGGGCGTCGTTTCGTGGATGCCACTGTAGATCGGCGAGACGAGGAGTAGCGGGGTGTCAGGGTGCCCGTCTCGGATCGTGTCGAGGAACCCGTGGACCGCCGGGGTGAACGCACGGAGCCGCATGGCGTCGATGTTGACGATGTTGATGCCGAGTTTGACGCTGATCATGTCGGCCGGACGGTCTCGGATCACGCGGGCGACGAACGGGTCGATGAGTGAGTTGCCGCCGAAGCCGAGGTTGTGGAGCTCGACGCCGGCGGCGCGGGCGGCGATGACAGGCCAGATCTCAGTCGGGGAGGCGGCGTTCGTGCCGTGACTGATCGAGCTGCCGTGGTGCATCCAGACCGGTGCTTGCGCGTCATGCGCGGCGAGCGGCGCGTCGGAGTGCAAGGAAACGAGATCGAGTGTTTCGTTGTACGGGAGCCAGATCTCGACCAGCTTCTCGTGCGGAAGCAGTCCGGTCATCGTGGTTGTGTGGGAATTCCCGTCGCGGAACGTGGCGGTGCCGGTCTGCAGGTCTCGTTCGATGACGTCGCCGCCGTCGAGGAGGTCATGCAGGAACAGTTGCCCGTCGACGAGCACGTCGATGCACCCGCGTGGCCGATCGGCGCCCTGGTACGCGATACGTACCGCGTGGGTGACCAGTTCGATGGTTGTCGCAGTCGTACGGACGGCGAGGCGCGCGCCGGACGGTTGAGATTCCATGGCCATCAGCTGTGCGTCGGGGAACTGCCGGCGTACCCATTCGGGCAGCCGGTGAGGGCGTACGCCGCGTTCGGTGATTTCGAGTTCGGCGATGCCGTGGATGAGGTCTGCGGTGATCGGGGTAGAGATCATGGGTTCTCTGTTTCTTCGGTTGGCCAGGCGCTGAGCGCGGTATCGACGGCCGCGATGGTGCGGGTCCAGGATGTGTCGGGGTTTGGAGTGCGGTGGTCGAATGCGCCGACCCGGTTCAAGGCGAGGTAGCCGTTGACGGAGGCGGCGACGAACCGTGCGGCATGCACGAGTTCGGACGCGGGGAGGCGGTAGCCGCTGACGACGGCCAACAGTTGTGCGGATAGTCGTGCCGCGGCATCAGATTTGACGGTGGTCTCAGTGGCGGGTCGTTGGACGGCAGTCCAGCAGCCGGGCCGGTCGGTTGCGTATCGGCGGTGAGCGTCGGCGAACCCATGGAGCGCGTCGGTGGTTGCGCGACCGGCGATCGCAACGGCGACCCGGTCGGCGAGCTCGCCGAGCGCGAGCTCTTGGACGCCTTCTTTCACGGCGGCGAGGTCGCGCACGTGGGAGTACAGGCTGGCGGGTTGCACGCCGAACCGGCGCGCGATGGTCGAGATGGTGATCGCGTCGTACCCGTCCCCGTCGGCGATGTCGGCGGCCGCCGACTGGATGACGGCGGTGGTCAGGTTGGCGCGGGGCATGATCTGAAGCCTACAGCATGTAGGTCTAGACCTATGCACCGTAGGCGGAGTGACCGATGGGGTGTCTGTGCGCGGCATCACGTGGAGCGGGGAATGCGCTCCCGGGGCACCGAACACGCAGTGGATCGATTCCGCCGATTTCGTGCTGCCAGAAGCCCATCGCCGCCGTCATCCGGTATGAAGAGAAGAGGCAGCCTCTCCATCCCGGTGAGGCGACCGGCCGAAACGGGATCATGACCGAAGAGCGCGACGCCCTGGTCGAAGCGGTGCGCGAGTTCGCCGATGCAGAGCTCGCGCCGAACGCGTCGCGCTGGGATACCGAGAAGCACTTCCCGATCGATACGCTGCGCAAAGCAGGCCAGCTGGGCCTCGGCGGAGTCTACGTGCGCGAGGACTTCGGCGGCTCGGGCCTTTCGAGGCTCGATGCGGTCGCGATGTTCGAAGAGCTCGCCAAGGGCGACACGGCGATCGCCGCGTACATCTCGATCCACAACATGGTGGCTTGGATGATCGACACGTTCGGCGACGTCGCCCAGCGCGAGCGCTGGATTCCGGGCCTCACCGCGATGACCGACCTCGGCAGCTACTGCCTCACCGAGCCGGGCGCGGGGTCCGATGCCGCGGCGATCACGACGTCGGCCCGTCGCGAGGGCGACGAGTACGTCATCAACGGCGTCAAGCAGTTCGTCTCGGGTGCGGGTTCGTCGGCGGTCTACGTGGTCATGGCGCGCACCGGTGACCAAGGTCCAAAGGGCATCAGCGCGATCGTGGTGCCCGACGGCACTCCCGGCCTGAGCTTCGGGCGCAACGAGCAGAAGATGGGCTGGAACGCCCAGCCCACTCGGCAGGTCGTCTTCGAAGACGTGCGGGTGCCCATCGCGAACCGCCTCAGCGCCGAAGGCGAAGGGTTCGGCATCGCGATGAAGGGACTCAACGGTGGCCGCCTGAACATCGCGGCGTGCTCGATCGGCGGCGCCCAATGGGCGCTCGAGCGCGCGCTGCGCTACGTGAGCGAACGCGAGACCTTCGGGGCACCGCTCGCGACGAACCAGGCGGTCATGTTCACGCTGGCCGACATGGAGACCGATCTTCAGGCCGCACGGGCTCTGCTGCAGCGCGCCGCGGCGAAGCTCGACGACGGGGCATCCGATGTCGTACCGGCGTGCGCGATGGCGAAGCGATTCGCAACCGATGCCGCCTTCGATGTCGCGAACTCGGCGCTGCAACTGCACGGCGGCTACGGCTACCTGCACGAGTACGGCATCGAGCGCGTGGTGCGCGACCTGCGCGTGCACCAGATTCTCGAAGGCACGAACGAGATCATGCGGCTGATCGTCGGCCGCGATCTCGTGAGCAAGTTGTAGGGTCGGCACAATCCACGCGGCCGCGCTGAGTTAGGCATGATTAACTGGTGCCGGTGAGCGATGCTGCTCACCGGCAGAGCGAAAGGACCCGGGCCCCGATGAAGATCATCGTCCTCGTGAAAGAGGTCCCCGACACGTATGGCGAGCGCAAACTCGACCTCGAGACGGGCCTCGCCGATCGCGCCGCGAGCGAATCGGTGCTCGACGAGATCAGCGAGCGCGCCCTCGAGGTGGCCCTCGCGCACGCCGGTTCGGCCGGTTCGGCCGGCGACGTCGAGGTCGTCGTGCTGTCGATGGCGCCCGAGAGCGCTGCGGCGACGATCCGCAAGGGGCTGGCGATGGGAGCGGCATCCGCAATTCACATCGCCGACCCAGACCTCGCCGGAGCCGACCTCGGGCTGACCGCGCGCACGCTCGCCGCCGCGATCCGGCGTGCCGGGTTCGATCTCGTGATCACCGGCAACCTCTCGACCGACGGCAGCGGCGGCGTGCTCGCCGCCATGCTCGCCGAACTGCTCGAGGTGCCGAACGTGACCGCATTGTCGTCAGTCGAGATCACCGCCGACACGGTGGCCGGCACGCGCAGCACCGACGACGCGGCCATGCGCGTGAGCGCCCCGCTGCCGGCCGTGATCTCGATCACCGAGGCGCTTCCCGATGCGCGGCTTCCCAACTTCAAGGGCATCATGGCGGCGAAGAAGAAGCCGTTCGAGACGCTCACCGCGGCCGACCTCGGCATCGAGCCGCACGACCTCTCGGTGGCGGCGTCGATCTTGACCGCGATCGCCGAGAAGCCTCCGCGTGCGGCGGGTGTGAAGATCACCGACGAGGGCGACGGCGGCACGAAGATCGCCGAGTTCCTCATCGAGAACCGGCTGGCCTGAGAGGACGATCATGACCGACTATCCCGCTGACTCGATCCTCGTCCTGCTCGAGACGTCGCCGACCGCAGAGCTCGCGAAGAGCACGGCCGGCCTGCTCGGCGCCGCCGCGCTCATCGGAACCCCGGTGGCGCTCGCCGTCACGGCGCCCGGGCAGGCGCAGGCGGTCGCCGAGCAAGCCGCCGCAGCCGGCGCCGAGCGTGTGCTCGTCGCCGAGACCGACGCCGCGAAGACCCAGCTCACCGTGCCGCAGGTCGATGCGCTCGCCGCGGCCGCCGCGGTCGTCGCGCCCGACGCGGCGCTCATCTCGAACTCGATCGAGGGGCGCGACGTCGCGGGTCGCTTCGCCGCACGCACTGGCGCCGCGATCGCCGTCGACGCGATCGGGCTCGCACGTGACGCCGAGGGCGTCGTCGCCCGGCACTCGGTGTACGGCGGCGCCTACAACCTCGACTCCGCCGCGACGTTCGGCCCGCTGGTGGTCACCGTTCGCCAGGGCGCGATCGAAGCACGCGCCGACGCGCGACCCATCGCCCTCGAGACGCTCGAGGTGCCGCCCTCGGGCGCGGCCTCGGCGACCATCGAGTCGGTCGAGGCCGTCGAAGCCGCCTCGAGCCGGCCCGAACTGCGGGGCGCGACGAAGGTCGTGTCGGGCGGCCGCGGGCTCGGCTCGGCCGAGAAGTTCGTGCTCGTCGAAGAACTGGCCGACGCGCTCGGTGCCGCCGTCGGTGCATCGCGAGCCGCGGTCGACGCGGGCTACATCCCGGCCAACCACCAGGTCGGCCAAACGGGTGTCTCGGTGTCGCCGCAGTTGTACGTCGCCCTCGGCATCTCGGGTGCGATCCAGCACAAGGCGGGCATGCAGACCGCCAAGAACATCGTCGCCGTGAACAAAGATCCCGATGCGCCGATCTTCGAGGTCGCCGACTTCGGCGTCGTCGGCGACGTCTTCACCGTCGTGCCGCAGCTGATCAGCGCGCTCGCCGAACGGAAGCGCTGAGCGGTGGCCACCTACCCGCCGACACTTCGCAGGGGACTGCCGCGCGAGCCCGGCGGCGACGCGTGGCCGCCGCTGGGCACGGCGCCCGTCGCCGTCGATGCAGCGGCTGGGTCCGTCGCCGAGGCTGCGGCGCCGCCGGTTGCGCCCAGCGTCGAGATGACGGATGCCGCGGCCGCGGCCATTCCCGACGGCTCGGGCGTCGCTGCCGCTGCAGCTGGGCCCGCGCGATCGATCCGGCGCGGGCTGCCGCGCGTTGCCGGGGGAGACCCGTGGCCGCCAGAGGGCACCGCGCCGGTCGCTGTCGCGCCGGCCGCGGTCGTGCCGGCCGCGGCCGAGCCGGCAGTACCGATCGCTGCCGCCGCCGCGACGGCCACGGCGACACCCGCCGCCGCGGCTGAGACCTCTGATCGTCCGCTCCGTCGCGGCTTGCCGCGCGTCAAGGGTGCCGAGCCGTGGCCGCCCGCGGGGTTCGCTCCGGCGCTCGCGGTCGCCGCGCACCAGGCACCTGCGGCAGCGGCGATGCCGGCGGCACCCGAGCAACCCGCAGTCGTCGACCTGCCCGCAGTCGCCGAGCAACCCGTCGTCATCGAGCAACCCGTGCCCGCGACATCCGCTACGACCGCCCCGCCGGCGCGACCCGCGCGAGTCCCGCTCGCCGCTGCAACGCGCCCCGCACCCACCCGCCCGGCCCCTGCCCGCCCGGCCCCCGCGCAGCGCCGACCCGCATCCGCCCCCGCGCCGAAACCCGGACGCTTCGGCGACTACACGACCGGGCAACTGGTCGGCTCGGCAGTGATCGGCGGGTTCGCGCTGCTGCTCGCGGCGACGTTCGCGGTGGTCGCGGTGAACTGGTTCATCAGGCTCGACTTCATGCAGGACTTCCTCGCCGCCTATCCCGGCGAGACGCACCTGCCCGAGGGGGCTCCTGTGGGGCTGCCGGCGTGGCTGGGCTGGCAGCACTTCTTCAACGTGTTCCTGATCGTGCTGATCATCCGCTCTGGGCTGCAGGTGCGCACCGAGAAGCGGCCGGCGGCCTATTGGACGCCGAAGTGGGCGAAGGGCGGCACGGGCAAGATCAGCCTGAACCTGTGGTTCCACCAGTCGCTCGACATCCTGTGGCTCGTGAACGGCGTCGTCTTCGTCGTGCTGCTGTTCGTGACGGGGCAGTGGATGCGGGTCGTGCCGACGAGCTGGGATTACATCCCGAACGCGGTGTCGGCTGCCCTGCAGTACGTCTCGCTCGACTGGCCGCTCGAGAACGGGTGGGTGAACTACAACAGCCTGCAGGTGCTCGCCTACTTCGTGACGATCTTCATCGCGGCGCCGCTCGCGGTGGTCACCGGCGTGCGCATGTCGGGGCTGTGGCCGAAGAACGCGAAGACCCTGAACCGCATCTATCCGGTGGAATGGGCGCGTGCCGTGCACTTCCCCGTGATGCTCTATTTCGTCGCGTTCATCGTGGTGCACGTCGCGCTGGTGCTCCTCACCGGGGCGCTGCGCAACCTCAACCACATGTACGCCGCTCAAGACACCGTCAGCTGGCTGGGCTTCTGGATCTTCGTGGCCTCGCTCGTGGTGATCGGGGCGGCGTGGGTCGCCGCCCGCCCCCTGGTGCTCGCGCCGATCGCGGGACTGTTCGGCAAGGTCGGTCGGTAGGTCCGACGGCGAGCGGGTCTGCCCGTCGCCGCCCGACTGACGTATCCTCGATATCGATGCCCGATGACCCCCATGGGCGGGGTCTCGTGCGGAGAGACTGAAGCGGGGTGAGCATGACCGGCATCGACGACAACGAGATCGACGAAGACACCTTGCCGACCCGCGGTCGCCGCGCCGCGCCGAAGTCGCGGTTCACGCTGCTGTTCGCTGCGCTCCTCGATCCAGCCGCGCCGCTCGTCGCGCGAGTCGCCGCGTGGCTGTCGGCGCATCGACTGGGCGCCCTGCTGACCGTCTCGGTCATCGTCGCGGTCATCGCGATCGGCAGCGGTGCCGCACTCATGCGCACCGTCAGCGAGACGGCGTTCAGCGAAGATTCCCAGACGTCGGTTCGCGACGGCCGGGCGGCCCCCGAGCCGGGCGGCACCGAGAGCGATGGCCCGTCCGGCCCCATCCTGCCGACCCCGGCCCCGCCGTTGCGCGTTCCCGAGCCGACCACCGGCCCGTCCGAGACGGCGGCACCCACGCCCGAGCCGGGTGACCTGCCCGAGCCGACCACCGAGCCCGAGCCGAGCGACACGCCCGAGCCCTCCACCGACCACCCCGGCAACAACGGAAAGGGCAAGGGCACGCCCGGCGGGCCGAAGAAGCCCGATTAGCCCCTCACGGCCCGCCGCACCTGCCGCGGCTGGGGCCGGCCCGCGCCGGCGGTCGAGGCGAGGCACGCGACATCCGCTCGCTCACAGCTTGCGCGGACTACCCTGAAGCGTGACTACTGACGACGCACCCGTCGAGGCAGCGGCTGCCGAGCAGCCCGCCACGACGTTCTCCGACCTCGGACTCGACGGCCCGGTGCTCAAGGCGCTCGACGACGTCGGCTACGAGACGCCGTCGGCGATCCAGGCCGCGACCATTCCGACGCTGCTCGGCGGGCGCGACGTCGTGGGCCTCGCGCAGACCGGCACGGGCAAGACCGCGGCGTTCGCGCTGCCGATCCTCGCGCGCCTCGATGTGTCGCAGAAGACGCCGCAGGCGCTCGTGCTCGCGCCGACCCGCGAGCTCGCCCTGCAGGTCTGCGAGGCGTTCGAGCGGTATGCGGCGCACCTGCGCGGCGTGCACATCCTGCCGGTCTACGGCGGGCAGGGCTACGGCGTGCAGCTGTCTGCGCTGCGCCGCGGCGTGCATATCGTCGTCGGCACGCCCGGCCGCATCATGGACCACCTCGACAAGGGCACGCTCGACCTCTCGGAGCTCAAGTACCTCGTGCTCGACGAGGCCGACGAGATGCTCAAGATGGGCTTCGCCGAAGACGTCGAGACCATCCTCGCCGACACGCCCGACGACAAGCAGGTCGCCCTGTTCTCGGCGACGATGCCCGCGGCCATCCGCCGCATCTCGAAGCAGTACCTGCACGACCCCGAAGAGATCACCGTCAAGACGAAGACGCAGACCTCGGCGAACATCACCCAGCGCTACCTGGTGGTGTCGTTCCAGCAGAAGGTCGATGCGCTCACCCGCATTCTCGAGGTCGAGAACTTCGAGGGCATGATCGTGTTCGTGCGCACCAAGAACGTCACCGAAGAGCTCGCCGAGAAGCTGCGCGCCCGCGGATACTCGGCCGCCGCCATCAACGGCGACATCGCGCAGGTGCAGCGCGAGCGAACCGTCAACCAGTTGAAGTCGGGCAAGCTCGACATTCTGGTGGCAACGGATGTCGCGGCCCGCGGCCTCGACGTCGAGCGCATCAGCCACGTGGTGAACTTCGACATCCCCACCGACAGCGAACCCTATGTGCACCGCATCGGGCGCACCGGGCGCGCGGGTCGCACGGGCGACGCGATCAGCTTCGTGACGCCGCGCGAGCGCGGGCTGCTCGCCCGCATCGAGAAGGCCACGAAGCAGCCGATGACGCAGATGCAGTTGCCGAGCGTCGACGAGGTCAACGTCACCCGGCTCGCCCGGTTCGACGACCGCATCACCGAGGCGCTCTCGGCCGCCGAGCGCATCGAGGGGTTCCGCGACATCGTCGCCCATTATGTGCGCAACCACGACGTGCCAGAGGTCGACGTCGCCGCCGCGCTCGCCGTGGTCGCCCAGGGCGAGACGCCGCTGCTGCTCGAGCCCGAGCCCGACCGGCCCCGCCGCGCGGAGCGCGAGTGGTCGGAGAGACCGGCCCGTGGCGAACGACCCGAACGCGGCGATCGTCGCGACCGCGGCGACCGTCCCGATCGTCGTCAGCGGCCCAGCACCGGCCCGATGGCGACGTACCGCATCGCCGTGGGCAAGCGCCACAAGGTCGAGCCGCGCCAGATCGTCGGCGCGCTCGCGAACGAGGGCGGCCTCAGCCGTGAGGACTTCGGCGCCATCCAGATCCGCCCCGAGTTCTCGCTTGTCGAGCTGCCGGCCGACCTGCCGCGAGAGACCCTCGAGCGACTCGACGGCACTCGCATCTCGGGTCGGCTCATCGAGCTGCGGCCCGACCGCGGTGCGCCGAATCGTCGCACCGACCGCGGCGATCGCGGCGACCGCCGTAGCCGCCCGCCGCGCGACGATCGTGACGGCCGTGATGACCGCGACCGGCGCGACGAGCGTGACGACCGCGGCGACGCCCCGGCTCGAAAGCCACGCCACAAGAGCGGCCGCGCCGGCGACGAGTGAGCCGGCGGCCGATCCAGGCCGTCGACCTACGGCGCCGACTCGCGGCGCACGAGACGGTACGGCGCCTGCTCCACGCGCGGTGGCGAGCGAGGGTCGTCGACCAGCCGCAGCACCGAAGCGACGGCGAGTCGGGCGATGCCGGCGATATCGGGCGCGATGCTCGTGAGGGCCGGAGCGGTGAACGCCGACTCGGGTGAATCGTCCCAGCCGACGACCGCCACACGTCGGGGCACGTCGATGCCGGCCTCGCGGAAGGCGCGCAGGGCGCCCACAGCGAGCATGTCGTTGGCGCACACGAGCCCGTCGAGCCCGTCGATTCCGTCGATTCCGTCGAGCAGTGCGAGCGTTCGGGCGTAGCCCTCTTCGCGCGAGTAGTCGCCGTCGGGTGCGCTCGAATCCCACGCCGAGACCGCGACGATGTGGCGGGGGTCGGCGTCGAGGCCGGCGGCGCGCAGCGCGGTGCGGAACCCCTCGAGCCGCAGGTCGGCCGCAGAGGCCCCGCTCGAGGCATCCGGAACCGTGCCGAGAAAGCCAAGCCGTCGGCGACCCGACGCGATCAGGTGCGCGGTCGCATCACGCGTCGAGGTGACGCTGTCGACGACGACACGGTCGACGCGGGCGGCACGGATGCGCTCGCCCAGCACGACGAGCGGGGTGCGGCCGCGCGCCGCGACGATCTGCGTGTCGTTGATCGACATCGCCGAGAGCACGATGCCGTCGGTGAGCAGGGCGCCGTACCCCGACGCCGCCCGCAGTTCGCGCTCGGGGTCGCCGTGGGTCTCGTCGACGACGACGTCGTAGCCGACCTGCTCGGCGGCGCCGACGACCGCGTGGGCGAGCTGGGCGAAGTACGGCAGCGAGAGGAACGGCACCGACAGGGTGAGCAGGTTGCTGCGGCCGACACGCAACTGGCGCGCGGCGAGCTGCGGCCGATAGCCGACCTGGGCGATCGCCGCCTCGACCCGGGCGCGCGTCGGCAGGCTCACCGGGGTACGCCCGCTGATCACGTTCGAGACGGTGCGGTACGAGACGCCCGCGATCGCGGCGACGTCTTTCAGGGTGGGGCCCGCCGAGCGGCGGGCGGATGGAGCGGTCATGCGCGGTTCCCCACGTGCGTCGGGCGGGTCGCCGCGGCGAACCGCGCGACCAGGTCTGCGTTGACGTCGCGCACCCGATCGGGGTCGACCTTGTGCACGGTGCGATCGGCGGTCACCAGGCCGTTCAGCTCGTCTTCGACGTCGGCCAGCTGCGTGTAGACGATGCCGGCGAGGCCGTCGTCGATCGCGGGCAGCACGTCGTCGCGGTGCAGGCGCACGAACGCCTCGGTGAGCTCCGCGATGCTGCGGTAGCGCCGGTAGCCGAATTCGCGCGGGCCGAACTCGTGCCCCGGCAGTCGCAGGCTGTAGCCGCCGTACTCCGAGACGACGATGGCGCGGCGCTCGCGCTGCCGAGCCCGCTGTACCTTCAGCCGGCGGAAGTAGACGTGCAGGCTGCGCAGGTCGCCCCCGCCCTGGTCGTGCCAGCCGCTGGCGTGGTCGATGACCCGGTCGGGGTCGAGCGCACGCACGCGTTCGGCGGCGTCGAGCGCATCGAACTGACCCCACCCTTCGTTGAACGGCACCCACACGGCGACGCAGGGGGAGTTCTTCAGCAGCCGCACGGTCTCATCGAGCTCGGTCAGGAACTCCTCGCGGCCCTCGCGGTCGTGGCGGCCGAACAGCCGGTGCCGCCGGTCGTCGAGGCGCACCGGCACCTTCACCGGCACGGTGATGACCGCCGGGTGGTAGCGGCGCCCGCCGTTGACCATGTCCTGCCACACGAGCATGCCGAGCCGGTCGCAGTGGTGGTACCAGCGCATCGGTTCGATCTTGATGTGCTTGCGCAGCGCGTTGAACCCGAGCTGCTTCATGGTGCGGATGTCGTGCACCATCGCCTCGTCTGACGGCGGGGTGTAGAGCCCGTCGGGCCAGTAGCCCTGGTCGAGCACGGCGGCGTGGAACACGGGCTCGCCGTTCAGCATCAGCCGCTGCCGACCGTCGGCGTCGGGGGCGATGCCCACCGAGCGCATGCCGACGTAGCTCTCGACGCGGTCGTCGCCGAGGTGCACTTCGACGTCGTAGAGAAAGGGGTCGTCGGGGCTCCACAGCCGCGGATCGGGCACCGGCAGCACGAGGGTGCGTCCGGCCGGGCCGACCGCCCGGGCGACCTCGTGGCCGTCGGCCGAGACGACGACGGTCGCGTCGGGTGCGTCGCCTCGTTCAGACGGACCGGCTGCCCTGGCATCACCCGATGCCCCAGCACCATCGGATGCCTCGACGACGACCTCGATCGTCTCGTCGGCGAGCACGGGGCGCAGCTCGAGCGCGCGCACGTGCAGCTCGGGCACCGATTCGAGCCAGACCGTCTGCCAGATGCCCGACTGCGCCGTGTACCAGATGCCGCCGCGCTCGAGCGACTGCTTGCCGCGCGAGTGGAACGACGTGTCGCTCGGGTCGACGACGTCGACGACGAGCGTGTGCACGTCGCCGTCGGCGAGCGCCTCGGTGACGTCGATCGAGAACGGAAGGTACCCGCCGCTGTGCGAACCGACGAGCGCATCGTCGACGTACACCCGGCAGCTCTGGTCGACCGCGCCGAAATGCAGCAGCACGCGCTCGCGCAGGAACCCGTCAGGCAGCCTCACGTCGCGGCGGTACCAGAGATGCTCGCCCGGCTGCAGCTGTCGCCCGACGCCCGAGAGGTCGGCCTCGGGCGAGAACGGCACGAGAATGCGCCCGTCCCAGCTCGCGGGGCGCCGCGCGTCGGCGCTGATCGCGTACTGCCAGTACCCGTTCAGGTTCAGGTGGCTGTCGCGCACGAGCTGCGGGCGCGGGTACTCGGCGAGCACGCGTTCGGGGTCGATCGCGTCGGCCCACGGGGTGCGGCGGCTCACGCGGTGCCCGCTTCTGCTGCGTCGGATGACCCGGCTCGGCGCAGCACGCGCGTGCGCAGCATCGCGAGCGCCGGCACGAACACCAGCACGACGGCGGCGACGGGGAAGATCTCGGGCCCCGGCACCGGATGGCTCTGCCCGAGTTCGACATACGTGTGGGCGGCGCCCGAGATCACCGCGGCGCCGATCGCCGGGCCGATCACCATCGGCAGCATGATCGCCATGATCATGCGCGCCCCCTGCACGCCGCCGGCACGATCGGCCGGCGTGTGGTCGCGGGTCATCGCCGAGACGGTCGCGATCGACGCCATCATGCCGGCCATCATGATCGTCGCCGCTGCGATCACCCAGGCGAACTCGTGGGCGAACGCCATGGCCATGAGGCCGGCCGCGAACACCCCGACCGCGGGCAGCAGGAAGCGCGCCTTGCCGATGCGGTCCATGACGCGGCCCGCGACGACGCTCAGTGCCGAGGCGAGGATCAGCACGATGCCGAGGGCGATCGCGTACGCCTCGAGCTGCAGCGAATAGCGCAGGTAGATGAGCACGTAGGGCAGGAAGACCTGCGAGCTGATGCCGACCACCGACCAGATCGCGAGCGTGAGGAACAGTGCGGGCTCGCGGCGCACCGTCGCCGGGCGCAGCCCGTCGACGACCGCACGCATCACCCCCGAGCGAGGCCGCGGCACGTGGCGGTCGCGCACGAGGAACCAGGCGGCGATGCCCGTGGCGGCGGTGATCGCGCCGACGATGGCGAAGAAGGCCGTCCACTGCCCGGCCTGGGTCATCGGGTCGAGCAGCCCGAACACGAGCAGCATCGCGATGAGCGGCATGATCGCGAGCCACCCGTCGACGCGTCCGCGGTTCGCGGGCACGGTGGAGTCGGTGACCCATGCCGAGAACGCGGCGTCGTTCGCACCCGACCCGATGACGCTCATCACGCAGTCGAGCGCGATGATCGCCACGATCGAGGCGATCATCACGGGCGCGGCCTGCGCCGAGGCATCCGCTGACCCGAACAGGCCGAAGCCGGCGGTGACGACGCCCCACGCGAGGTACCCGACGGCGATGATCTCGCGACGGCGGCCCAGCCGGTCGGACCAGGCGCCGACGATGAGGGTCGCGACCGTCGCCGCGATGGCGCTCGCCGCCACCATGACGGCGATCACCGCAGGGTCGGTCGAGATGGTGTCGTAGACGAACAGGTTGAGGTACATGTTCTCGATCACCCACGCCAGTTGGCCGGCGAGGCCGACGAGCAGGATCGCGGTCCACGTGCGGGCGCCGAGTGCGGCACGCGCCGGCGTTGGCACGCCGCGGGAGTCGGTTCGGGTGGTGGTCATCGGTCCTCGCTCCGATTTCAACGTTGAAATCGCTCAACGCTAGCATCGCCCGACGACGAAATGTGTCACGCCGTGACCGATTGCGACGCGGCCCGGTGCGGTGCGCCGGGCACCGTGCCTAACGTGAGCACATGTCGCCAGCCGTCTCAATCGTCGCCGTCTCGGGAATCCTGCACTCCCCGTCGGAGTCGCCTGGTAGGGGGTTCGCGCGATGACGCGACTCATCATCGGCGCCATGGTGCGGGCCATCGGCGCCTACCCGTCGGGGTGGCGGTACCCGGGAGCGCACCGCGACCCTCGTGGCGACGGCGCGGTGCTGCGGCATGCGGCCCGGATCGCCGAGGCGGCGCGGCTCGACTACCTCTTCTTCGGCGACTGGCTCGCGACCGGTCACGACCTCGAGTTCCGCGACCCCTACCTCGTGGCGCGCATCGACCCGCTCTCGGCGATCACCTATCTCGCGGGGGTCACCGAGCACATCGGGCTCATCGCGACCGCCAACACCGGGTACGCCGACCCCTATGCGCTCGCGCGCACGACCGCGTCGATCGACCTGCTCTCGGGCGGCCGTGCCGGGCTCAACCTCGCCACCGGTTCCGAGCCGCGAGCGGCGGGCAACCACGGGCAGGACTTCGCCGTCGTCAACGCCTCGCGCTACGAGCGCGCCGCGGAGTTCGACCAGGTTCTGCGGCGCCTGTGGGACTCGTTCGAAGACGACGCGATCGTGGCGGATGCCGCATCCGGCGTGTTCCTCGACCCGTCGAAGCTGCACCCCACCGACTTCCGGGGGCAATTCCTCAGCGTCGACGGACCGCTGAACGTCGCACGCCCGGTGCAGGGACACCTGCCGATCGTGCACGCGGGCACCTCGCCGCGCGCGCGGGTGTTCGCGGCGCAGCACGCCGACCTCGCACTCGTCGCGGTGAGCGACCTCGAGCACGCCGTCGCGATCCGCGAAGAACTGCGGTCACTCGCGTTCGAGTCGGGCCGCGACGACCGCACCCTGAAGGTCATCGCGCCCGTGCTGCCGATCGTCGGCGAGACCCGCGAGCACGCCCAGGCGATCGCCGACGAGCTGTCGGAGCTCGTGCAGATCGCCGAGGACTGGCCCGACGGCCCGCCCGCGGCGTTCCCCGCCAACCGCTCGCTCGCGCAGCTCTCGACGCTCGTCGGCCTCGACCTCTCGGGCGTGTCGCCCGATCGTGCCGTGACGCCAGGGCTCGTCGCCGAGTTCAGTGCCGTGGGGCAGCAGCTCGTCGAGATCGTCGCCGAGCGCACCGGCCGCAGTCCGAATGGCGAACGGCCGCCGACCTTGCGCCATCTCGTGGTCGCGGCATCCGTGAACGCCTCGGTCATCGTGGGCACGGCGCACGACATCGCCACCGAGTTCGAGGCGTGGGCCGATGCGGGCGCGGTCGACGGGTTCAACGTGCTCTCGGCTGTTCAGCCGGCGCAGTTCGACGCGTTCGCGCTCGGGGTCGTGCCCGAGCTGCAGCGCCGGGGCGTGTTCCCGACCGAGTACGAGGGCGAGACCCTGCGCGACTCGCTCGGGCTCGAGCGGCCCGACAACGTGCACGTCGCGCGCAGCGAGTTCGAGACGGCGGGGTTCGGCGCGTGAGCGGCGCGCGAGTGATCTCGTCGGTCGCGACGGTCGGGTCGGCTGCGCCCATCGGGCGAGCGGATGTCCCGGCCCCGGCCTCGCTCGAACCGCTCGCGCTGCTCGCCGACGCGGGCCTCGAGGTGCCCGTGCTCGGGGGCGGTCGCATGCGGCACGTCAATCTCGATGTCGCCGCGTCGGCGCCTGCGCTGCAGTCGGTCGCCGAGCACGTGCAACGCGTGTTGCCCTACTACGCGAGCGTGCACCGGGGAACGGGGTACCCGTCACAGCAGACGACGGCGCTCGTCGAGGGCGCGCGCGCGACCGTCGCACGGCACGTCGGCGCGCGCGACGACGACCTCGTCGTGTTCACCCGCAACACGACCGACGCGCTCAATCTGTTCGCAAGCGCGGTGCCCGGCGACACCGTGGTGCTCGACATCGAGCACCACGCCAACCTGCTGCCGTGGCGCGACGGTGGCCGCCGGGTGGTCGTGGGCCGCTCGTCGTTCGCCACGACGCTCGACGCGCTCGATGCCGAACTCGGTCGATGTCGGGCCGCGCTGCTGTCGGTCACCGGCGCGTCGAACGTCACCGGCGAGGTGCTGCCGATCGCCGACCTCGCCGACCTCGCCCACTCGCATGGCGCGCGGCTCGCCGTCGACGGCGCCCAGCTGCTGCCGCACCGAAGGGTCGACATCGCCGCGCTCGGCGTCGACTACCTGGCGTTCTCGGGCCACAAGGCCTACGCCCCATACGGCGCAGGCGCACTGGTCGGCCGCGCCGACTGGCTCGACGCGGCCCCGCCGCACCTCGCGGGCGGCGGTGCGGTCGAATCGGTCGGCATCGACGACGTCTCGTGGAAGACCGGCCCCGACCGGCATGAAGCCGGCACGCCGAACGTCATCGGCATCGTCGCGCTCGCCCGGGCGCTCGCCGAGTTCGAGCGGCTCGGCGACGAGGCACGCGCGGCGCACGAGCACGCACTCACCCAGCGCCTGCACGCCGGGCTCGTCGCCCAGGCAGGCGTGCGGGTCATCCGGGGCTTCGACGACGTCGACGACCGGCTCGGCATCGCCACCATCGAGCTCGACCGCGGATCGATCGGGCTCCTCGCCGCCGCACTCGGCGCCGAGCACGGCATCTCGGTGCGCGCCGGGCGGTTCTGCGCCCACCCGCTCTTCGACCGCCTCGCCACGAGGTCGAACGGGCTTCGGGCGAGCCTCGGCGCCGGGACATCCGTCGACGACATCGACCGCTTTCTCACCGCACTCGCGGCGCTCATCGCCGACGGACCGGCATACGCCTACGACCGCGCCCCGGGCGGGTGGTGCCCGCGCGTCGATGATCGGCCGCCACCCGCATTCGACCACGGCTGACCTGCCCGACCCGCAGTCGCAAACTGCCCATTCCCAGAACGCCTCGGATCCGCCACACTGAGCGGATGGGATCAGCGTTGACCACCATCGGATTGCCCGTCGCACTCGGCATCATCATGTTCGGGCTCGGCCTCAGCCTCACGCCGCGCGATTTCTCGCGCGTGGCGAAGCATCCGAAGGCGGTGATCGTCGCCCTCATCTGCCAACTCGTGCTGCTGCCCGCGATCTGCTTCGGGCTCGTGCTGCTGTTCCGGCTGCCGCCCGTGCTCGCGGTCGGCATGATGCTGCTCGCCGCCTCGCCCGGCGGCACCACCGCGAACCTCTACAGCCACCTGTTCCGCGGTGACGTCGCGCTCAACATCTCGCTCACCGCCATCAACTCGGTGATCGCCGTGGTCACGCTGCCGCTCATCACCAACCTCGCGATCCTGTACTTCATGCCCCAGGGCGACGGACTCGGGCTGCAGCTCGCCAAGGTTCTCGAGGTGTTCGCGATCGTGCTGCTGCCGGTCGTGGCGGGCATGCTCGTGCGCTGGTGGAAGCCCGCGTTCGCCGATCGCATGGACAAGCCCGTGCGCATCGCCTCGGTCGTCATCCTCGTCGTCGTCATCGCCGGTGCGATCGCCGCGAACCTCGACCTGCTCATCGAGAACGCCGGGCGCCTCGCCGGCATCACGGTTCTGTTCTGCGTGATCTCGCTCGGCATCGGCTACCTCGTGCCGCGCCTGCTCAGGGTCGACCGCCGCCAGTCGATCGCGAGCTCGTTCGAGATCGGCATCCACAACGCGACGCTCGCGATCGTGATCGCCCAGACCGTCATCGGCAGCGTCGAGATGAGCCTGCCGGCGGCGGTCTACGGCGTGCTGATGTTCTTCGTCGCCCTCGCGTTCGGATTCCTGATCCGCGGGCGCGGCGGCGCGGCCGGCACTGCTTCCGGGGCCGATGCCGACGCCGAGGTCAGCCCCACCTCCGCCACGCCCTGAGGCCTGCGCCCGCTCGCCTGAACGCCTGGCACGGTTCTCTGACGGCCGCGTGCCGGGTGCGCGACACTGGGCGCATGGGGCGAGGAGATGCGCACAGAGGCGGATGACCCGCTGGAACGCCGTCGCGACACGCTGCGACGGATCGTCTACGGCACGCCCGATCCGTCGGAGGCGGTGATCGGCGAACTGGTCGCGGTCGAAGCCGAACTCGTGGCGCGCGAGGCCATCGTCGACCGAGAACGTGCGGCACACGCATCGATCGGGTTGCCACGGGCCGGCGATCCCGAGTCCGGATCCGGCGACGACGCGGTGCGCACCGGGCGAATCCGGATGCCGCGTTGGGTGCTCGTGGGTTCGCTGGCGGTCGCGCTGATGGCCGCGATGCCCGTGCTCGGTTCCCTTCGGGACGCCATGTCACCGCCGCGCGGCCTCGAGGTGTTCGAGCGGCTCCCGCCGGCATATGAGCGTGGACTCGCACGCAAGGTCGTCGAGACGGCGGGCCTGCAGTCGACGTCGCCCGAGGCGTTGCGATCGCTGGGCCGGGTGCTGGGTCATGAGTTCTGGGCCTACCGCGAAGAGGGCCGCGTGTGCCTGCTCTCGCGCCGCGAGTTCTGGTTCGCATGGGTCGAGGAGTGCGTCGCCGTCGACCACTTCGCCACGTCGGGGCTCGGGCGCGTCATCCAGGCCGGCGAGCTCACTGATCGCGTCAGGTCGACCCTCGACATCTCATACGGCGAGGCCGTGATCGTGAACTGGCGTGCCAGTTCCATCGAGCTCGAATGGTCGATCGTGCCGGGTTCGGGGTACGGGAGCGATCGCGAACCGGCGGGCGGGCCCTCGTTCGGAGTCGGCGACGTGCCGCCGATGACCTACGGGGAGTGGTCGTCGTCGCGCATCGCCGACGACGGGGGCGGTTCGTAGACTGGAGGAGTCGCACGGGAGGGGATGCATGCAGGCGCTGGTCGAGAGCGACATCCGCTCGGCACTCGGCAATGCGAACGACGCCGAGCTCGCACAGCTCGCGTTGCCCGTGCGATTCTTCGTCACCGAGTGGGCGCATCTCGATGCATTCGCGTGGCGTGATCCGCGCATCCCGCAGCGCGGCTACCTGGTCACCGAACTCGATGGCTCAGCCGCGGGCGTCGTGCTGCGCGCGGCCGAGCGCACCGGCTCGCACCATCGGGCGGCGATCTGCAGTCTCTGCCACACGCAGCAGCCCGGCGATCAGGTCGTGCTGTTCTCGGCGCGGCGGGGCGGCGCCGCGGGCGAGCGCGGCGACAGCGTCGGCACCTACATCTGCAGCGACCTCGCCTGTCAAGACACGGTGCGGCTCGGTCGCCCGCCCGCGCCCTCAGAGGTGCAGCCGAGCACGCACGAGCTCGAGCGCATCGAGGGGCTGGCCAGGCGCACGCGCGCGTTCGTCGCCGAGGTGCTCAACGGCGCGTAGACGCCGAGCACCCTGCCGAGTGGGCGGCGCGCACTCACGGCGGAGCGGAGCACATCGCCGACTCGGCGCCGCGGCTCAGGCGGCCGGCGTCGGCTCGAGCGTGGGGCGCTTCGCCGTGCGGCCGTCGCCCGAAGACCGCCCGGTGAGCCGGCGGCCGATCCACGGCAGCACGAACTCGCGGTAGTAGGCCGCCGTGTTGCGGCTGCGCGGCCCCGGGGGAGCGGCCGCCACCTCGGCGACACCCCACTCGTCGGGCACGGGCACGCCGAGCGCGGTGAGCACGTTGCTCGCCACGCGAGCGTGCCCGAGCGAGTTCAGGTGCAGCTTGTCGGCAGACCAGTAACGGATGTCGCGAAGCCCTCGGTCGTTGAAGTTGTCGACGAACGTCACTCCCGGAACCTCGGCCAGGTCGACGAGGGCGGCCGTGAGTCGCGCACCGCGCGCGTCGAAGACGCCGCCCATGGGAAGGTGATCGGTGGGATTGGCGCCGCTGAGCATGAGCACGTGGATGCCCGCCGCCCTGATGCGCTCGATCGCGCCGCGGAACCTCGTGGCCGTGGCCTGCTCGTCCATGCGGGGGCGCAGCATGTCGTTGCCGCCGCCGTTGAAGCTCAGCAGCTCGGGCTTCAGCGCGATCGCCGCATCGAGCTGCTCGTCGATGATCGGGCCGAGCTTGCGGCCGCGGATGGCGAGGTTCGCGTAGCCGATCGGTTCACGTGCAGCCCGAGCGAGTCCGAGCGCGACGAAATCGGCCCAGCCGCGCACCGTGCCGTCGGGCAACTCGTCGCCGACGCCCTCGGTGAAGCTGTCGCCGATCGCCGCGTAGGAGTTGAACATGCCTCCACGCTAGCGCGGCGCCGCGGCGGAGCATCCGTCGCTTGACCGTCCTTCGGGCGAGATCAGCCGGTCTGGTGCTGGCGCTCGAGTTCGCAGTCGGCCCCGGGGTAGAGCAGGGTCTCGTGACCGTCGTCGAACATCACGAGGAATGGCGGCCCGCCGTTCTCACCGCGCACCTCGAGGATCTCTCCGCGCCGGTCGGGCTGGCCGACCTGCTTGCCGTGGATGACGAGGCGTTCGCCGACGTTCGCTTGCATTGCAACCCCCTTCGACGGTTTCCAGCGTACGCCCGTTGACCCAGTTGTGAGGGTGCTCGCCGCAACTTCGGAGATCTGCACGGATTCGGGCCAGGTTGCCGAAAGTCCTCCGGCACCGTGGCGATCTCCGAGGTTGTGGCGCGCACAGTGGGACGGGGCGAGCGGGCCCGCGCTACCCCACGGCGAGCAGGGCGGCCCAGAGGTCGGCGCGGGCATGGAAGCCCGAGAGGTCACGGCCGAGCAGCCGTTCGGCGAGGGCGATGCGGCTGCGCACCGTGTGCCGATGCACGCCGAGGGCCTGCGCGGTGGCGTCGAACTGGCCGCCGTGCTCGAGCCACGTGCGCGTCGTCGTGACGAGCGTCGTGCCGTTGGCGGCGTCGTGCTCGGTCAGCGGGGCAAGCGTCGCGAGGGCGACGGCGCGGGCGTCGGTGCGGGCGAGGAAGGCGAGCACGCCCTGGCGGCTGATCTCTTCGAAGTACGAGACGCCCGCCCCGGTCTCGCGGGCACGCTCGAGCGCACGCATGGCCTGCTCGTGGGCGAGTGCGATGCTGCCACCCGCGCCGGCACTCGCGCCGCCACCCGCACCCGCGCCGCCACTCGCGCCGACGGGATCAGACACTCCGACCGGCAGGTCGAACTCGCTCGCGAGCTCGTCGGCGAGCGCCGCGTCGTGCTGCTCGACGAGCAACACGAACTGCTCGCCGTCGCGCCCGAAGAAGAGGCGTCCGCCGCGCTCTTCGACGCGCAGCTCGAGCAACTCGGTGAGGCGGTCGACGTGGGCCAACGGGGCATCCGTCACCATCACGCGCACCGGCGCATGCGGCAACTCGCCCCACATCTCGGCGGCCACGCGCTCGGCGAGTGCGGTGTCGCCGGCGAGGATGCTGCGCAGCAGCCCCGATCGCAGGTGGCCACGCGCTCGATCGAGGTCGCGGTTCTGCTCGAGGGCGAGCCCGGCGAGCGCGATGACCGCGGTGACGACCTCGCGGCCGGCCTGGTCGAGCTCGGGGGAGTCGCCGATCGCGAGCACTCCGCGCAGCGCACCGCCGCCGCCGAGGGTCTGCAGGGTGAGGCGCTGCGCGGTGCCCGTGGACTCGGCCGCGAGCAGGGTGCGACTCGCGCGCTGGCCGCGTCGCAGCATCGACCGCGCCTCGCCGACGACCTCGCCGAGCGCGGGCTGGCCGAGTCCGCCGCGGGGGGCCTCGCGGTCGAGCGATCCGGTCGCGTCGATGAGGCCGACCCAGGTGCCGAGTCGGTGCGAGAGCTCGGCGAGGGTGGCCGAGAGGCCGTCGGGGCGCAGCGCGGCGAGCGAGATCGCGCGTTGCGCGGCGAGCGCCCAGGCCTGGCGGGCGTAGGCGTCTTCGGCGAGCAGGTCGGCGACGAGCCGGGCGATCGCGATGAACGGCACCCGGTAGGGCACCTCGAACAGGGGCAGGCCCTGGGTGGTGCACGCCGCGACGAGCGCGTCGGGGGTGCCCGCGCGGATGACCTCGGTGCCGAAGCCCAGCGCCGCGACGCCCGCCTCGCGCAGGCGGCGCACGTAGGCGTCGGCGAAGGCTGCGTCATCGGATGTCGCTACGGCGGCGCCCTCGCCGACCGAGGCGTCGCCGAACTGGGTGCCGGTCGTGAGCAGCACGTGGCCGGTGTCGAGGAACGGCGTCGGGTCGGGCAGGTCGGAGGTGTGCGCCCACACCACCGGGATGTCGAGTGCGCCCGTCGCGAGGGCGTCGGCGGCGGTGAGCAGCCGCAGAGCGAGCTCGCTGCGGTCGAGCAGGGTCTGCACGGTGGGCTTCATCGCCTCTCCTCTGTTCCGCCGGTCGAACGGCGACTCCTCATGTTTCGCCGGTCGAGTAGTGACGAAGGAGCGTATCGAGACCAGTTGCGGGATCTCGATACGGCCCTGGCGGGCCTACTCGATCGGCGGGGTAGGCCCTGGCGGGCCTACTCGATCGGCGGGGTGGGCCCTGGCGGGCCTACTCGATCGGCGGGGTGGGCCCTGGCGGGCCTACTCGATCGGCGGGGTGGGCCCTGGCGGGCCTACTCGATCGGCGGACACACATTTTATACGCGACGTCCAACAACCACTACCCGAGTGTACACGTGGGCGCTGAGTCATCCGATCGCCACGACCTAGCATCGACGCATCAGCCACCGCCGCCACCTTGCATCGGAGCAGCCATGACCCTCGTCGACACCTCGGCCACGCCGACCGCCACCATGACCGGAGGGCCCGCGCTCGCGCAGGAGCGCCGCCTCGTCACCGCCATCCCGGGCCCGCGCTCGCAGCAGCTCATGGCCCGCAAGGCCGAGGCGGTCGCCGCGGGCGTCGGCCACACCCTGCCCATCTCGGTCGTCGCCGCCGGCGGCGGGGTGCTCGTCGACGCCGACGGCAACTCGCTCATCGACCTCGGCTCGGGCATCGCCGTCACCGGCGTCGGCAACTCGAACCCTCGCGTGGTCGAGGCCGTCACCGCGCAGCTGAACGCCTTCACCCACACCTGCTTCACTGTTTCGCCCTATGAGGGTTACGTCGCGGTGGCCGAGAAGCTCAACGAGCTCACCCCGGGTGACCACGTCAAGCGCTCTGCCCTGTTCAACTCGGGCGCCGAGGCCGTCGAGAACGCGGTCAAGATCGCCCGTCACTACACGAAGAAGCAGGCCGTCGTCGCGTTCGACCACGCCTACCACGGCCGTACGAACCTGACGATGGGCCTCACCGCCAAGAACATCCCGTACAAGAGCGGCTTCGGCCCGTTCGCGTCCGAGGTGTACCGCGCGCCGCTCAGCTACCCGTTCCGCGACGGCGGCCTGTCGGGCGCCGAGGCGGCGGCCCGCGCGATCTCGGTGATCGAGAAGCAGGTCGGCGCCGAGAACCTCGCCGCGATCATCATCGAGCCCATCCAGGGCGAGGGCGGCTTCATCGTTCCCGCGCAGGGCTTCCTGCCGGCGCTCGTCGAGTGGGCGAACGCGAACGATGTCGTCTTCATCGCCGACGAGGTGCAGACCGGGTTCGCCCGCACCGGCGCCTGGTTCGCGAGCGAGCACGAGGGCATCGTGCCCGACCTCGTCGTTGCCGCGAAGGGCATCGCCGGGGGCCTGCCGCTTTCTGCGGTCACCGGTCGAGCCGAGATCATGGACTCCGCGATGGCCGGCGGCCTCGGCGGCACCTACGCCGGCAGCCCGATCGCGTGCGCCGCGGCGCTCGCGACCATCGAGACCTACGAGAACGACGGCCTCATCGAGCGCGCGCGCGAGATCGGCACGGTGCTCATCGGTCGCCTCAACGCCCTGCGCACCGTCGATGCGCGCATCGGCGACGTGCGCGGTCGCGGCGCCATGGTGGCGATCGAGCTCGTCGACCCCGAGACCGGCGCCCCCGACGCCGCCCTCACGAACGCCGTCGCCAAGTACGCCCACCAGAACGGCGTCGTACTGCTCACCTGCGGCACCTACGGCAACGTGATCCGCTTCCTCCCCCCGCTCACCATCAGCGACGAGCTCCTCATCGAGGGCCTCGGCGTCATCGCAGAAGGACTCAAGAACGCATGACCGACACGACGACAATGACGTCGCCCGAGGCATCCGCCGCTGTTGGTGTTTCCGGATTCGGGGATTTTCGCGACACGCCGTCTGAACTCGGGGCGACACGCGGCACCGCGCTCGAATCTCCTGATCCGGCAACAGTCCACGCCGACCACATCGCGACACCGCTCAGCGACGCCCGCTCCCAGCTCGCCGAGGCGGCGGGCCTGCTCGGCCTGACCGACGGCCTGCACCAGATGCTCGCGACCCCGCGCCGCGAGCTCACGGTCGCAGTGCCGCTGCGCCTCGACTCCGGTGAGAGCCGGCTCTACGTCGGCCACCGCGTGCAGCACAACTTCTCGCGTGGCCCTGCCAAGGGCGGCCTGCGGTACGCGCCCAACGTGAACCTCGACGAGGTGCGCGCGCTCGCGATGTGGATGACCTGGAAGTGTGCCCTGCTCGACGTGCCCTACGGCGGCGCGAAGGGCGGCCTCGCGATCGACCCGCGCGAGCACTCGATGGCCGAGCTCGAGCGCGTCACGCGTCGCTACACGAGCGAGATCCTGCCGATCATCGGCCCCGAACGCGACATCCCCGCGCCCGACATCGGCACCGACGAGCAGACCATGGCGTGGATCATGGACACGTATTCCGTCAACAGCGGTTACACGGTGCCCGGCATCGTCACCGGCAAGCCCATCTCGCTCGGCGGCTCGCAGGGCCGTGCGAGCGCCACGAGCCGCGGCGTCACCCACATCGCGCTCGCCGCGCTGCGGCATGTCGGCCTCGAGCCGGCCCGCTCGACGGCCGCGGTGCAGGGCTTCGGCAAGGTCGGTGCCGACGCGGCACGTTTCCTCAGTGAGGCGGGCGTCACCGTCACCGGCGTGAGCGACCAGTACGGCGCCGTGTTCAACGCGGCCGGCCTCGACATCGCGGCGCTGGGCGAGCACGTACGGGCCACCGGCTCGGTCGTCGGCTTCGCAGATGCCGAGGCCATCGAGGGCGCCGACCTGTTGACGCTCGACGTCGACCTGCTCGTGCCGGCCGCCGTCGAGGGCGTGCTGCACGACGGCAACGCTGCGGCCGTGCAGGCCAAGGTCGTCGTCGAGGGCGCGAACGGCCCCACGACTCCGGCTGCCGACCGCATCATGCGCGAGCGCGGCATCCTCGTCGTGCCCGACATCCTCGCGAACGCCGGCGGCGTGATCGTCTCGTACTTCGAATGGGTGCAGGCGAACCAGGCCTATTGGTGGCGCGCCGACGAGGTCGAGAGCAGACTGGAAGAGCGGATGCTGAGCGCCTGGCAGTGCGTGCTCGGCTACGCCGACGCGCGGGGGCTGTCACTTCGCACGGCGGCGACCGCGCTGGCGGTCGAACGCGTCGCCGAGGCGCACAAGCTCCGCGGCCTCTACCCCTGATCGACGGGGGAACCCCCGCCGGGACATCCCATCGCCACCGAGAATACGAAACGGAAACGACACCCATGACGAACGCAACACTCGAAGCCACCGTGCTCGACAAGGTCAACGGGGGCCTCTTCATCGGCGGCGAGTGGATCGACGCCGAGGGCGGCAAGACCCTCGCCGTCAGCGACCCGTCGACGGGCGAGACCATCAAGCAGATCGCCGACGCCTCACCGGCAGACGGCATCCGTGCGCTCGACGCGGCCGTTGCCGCGCAAGATGCCTGGGCGGCCACCGCGCCGCGCCAGCGCGGTGAGCTGCTGCGCCGCGCGTTCGACCTGCTGCAGGAGCGCAAAGAGGAGATCGCACTGCTCATGACGCTCGAGATGGGCAAGCCGCTCGCCGAGGCGCGCGGCGAGGTCGCCTACGGCGGGGAGTTCCTGCGCTGGTTCAGCGAAGAGGCCGTGCGCATCTCAGGCCGCTACGGCCTGAACCCCGAGGGCACCGGCCACATGGTCGTGTCGCAGCGCCCGGTCGGCCCGTCGTTCTTCATCACCCCGTGGAACTTCCCGCTCGCGATGGCGACGCGCAAGATCGCGCCCGCGCTCGCTGCAGGATGCACCGTGGTGATCAAGCCCCCGGCCCTCACGCCGCTGACGACCATCGCCTTCGTGCAGTTGCTCGAAGAGGTCGGCCTTCCCGCCGGCGTCGTCAACGTCATCGCGACGAGCACCTCGTCGAAGGTGTCTGCGCCGATCATCGCCGACCCGCGGCTGCGCAAGCTGAGCTTCACCGGTTCGACCGAGGTCGGCCGCGCGCTCATGGCGCAGTCGGCGCAGGGAATTCTGCGCACGAGCATGGAGCTCGGCGGCAACGCGCCGTTCGTCGTGTTCGACGACGCCGACCTCGACAAGGCGGTCGACGGGGCGATGCTCGCGAAGTTCCGCAACATCGGCCAGGCCTGCACCGCGGCGAACCGCTTCATCGTGCACGAAGGCGTCGCCGCCGAGTTCGCCCGCCGTGTCACCGAGCGGGTCTCGGCGATGCGCGTGGGCCGCGGAACCGAAGACGGCATCGCCATCGGCCCGCTGATCGACGAGAAGGCGGTCGCCACGACCGATGAGCTCGTCAAGGACGCCGTCGACAAGGGCGCGACGCTGCTCACCGGAGGCGCCGTGATCTCGGGCGCGGGCTCGTTCTACTCGCCCACGGTGCTCGGCTCGGTTCCTGCCGACGCGCGCCTGCTGCGCGAAGAGATCTTCGGCCCGGTGCTCGGCATCACGACGTTCGCCGACGAAGACGAGGCCGTGCGCCTCGCGAACAACACCGAGTACGGGCTCGTCTCGTACGTGTTCACGCAAGACCTGGCGCGTGGCCACCGCATGATCGAGCGCCTCGCCACCGGCATGATGGGCCTGAACACCGGCCTCGTGTCGAACGCCGCTGCCCCGTTCGGCGGCATCAAGCAGTCGGGCATCGGCCGCGAGGGCGGGTTCGAAGGCATCCACGAATACCTCGACACCAAGTACACGCTCATTCCGGTGAGCTGAGATCGCGCGAGCGGATGCCCCGACCTCTCGCCGCGGCATCCGCTCGCCCCCGTACGCAATTCAGGTTCGGAGGTGTGTCGCACGGCCCCTCACCGGCGTGTCGCGCCCGCGACACACCTCCACACCTGAATTGCGCACCCCACCCCTTCGCCGGGTGAAGACCGAAGAGACAGGAATCATGGAACGCATCGACACGGATGTCGTCATCGTCGGGGCCGGCGCCGCCGGCCTCACCGCCGCAACCAAGCTCGTCGCCGCAGGCAAGAGCGTCGTCGTGCTCGAGGCCCGCGATCGCGTCGGCGGCCGCCTCTGGACCGACACGATCGAGGGCGCCATGCTCGAGATCGGCGGCCAGTGGGTCTCGCCCGATCAAGACGCCCTCATCGAGACGCTCGACGACCTCGGCCTCGAGACCTATTCGCGCTACCGCGAGGGCGAGAACGTGTACATCAGCGAGAGCGGCGAGCGCCGGCTCTTCGAGGGCGAGATCTTCCCGGTTCCGGCGAAGACCGAGGGTGAGATCGTCGGCCTCATCGAGAAACTCGACGAACTCGTCGCGCAGATCGATCCCGACCAGCCGTGGGCGCACCCCAAGGCCAAGGAGCTTGACGAGATCTCGTTCGCGCATTGGCTCGAGACGCAGACCGACGACGACGAGGCGCGCCTGAACATCGGTATGTTCATCGCCGGCGCGATGCTCACCAAGCCCGACCACGCGTTCTCGGCGCTGCAGGCGCTGCTCATGGCCGCCTCGGCCGGGTCGTTCTCGAACCTCGTCGACGCCGACTTCATCCTCGACAAGCGCGTGGTCGGCGGCCTGCAGCAGGTGCCGCTCGGCCTCGCCGAGCGCCTCGGCGACCGGGTGCGCCTGAACCAGCCGGTGCGCACGATCCGCTGGGCGCAGCCTTCCGACGGGCGAGCGGATGCCCCGGGCCACGGTGTCGTCGCAATGACCGACTCGCTCGAGGTGCATGCCGACCGGGTCATCCTCGCGGTCCCGCCGATCCTCATCAGCCGCATCTCGTACGAGCCACCGCTGCCGCGCCGCCAGCACCAGCTGCACCAGCACCTGTCGATGGGATTCGTCATCAAGGTGCACGCCGTCTACGAGACGCCCTTCTGGCGCGACTCGGGCCTCAGCGGCACGGCGTTCAGCCCGTACGAGCTCGTGCACGAGGCCTACGACAACACGAACCACGACGACCCGCGCGGCACGCTCGTCGGCTTCGTCTCCGATGAAGAGGCCGACGGCGTCTTCTCGCTCACGCCTGAAGAGCGCAAGGCGAAGATCCTCGAGTCGCTCTCGCACTACTACGGCGAGCAGGCACTCACCCCGGTCGTGTACTACGAGAGCGACTGGGGCAGCGAGGAGTGGACCCGCGGCGCCTACGCCGCGAGCTTCGACATGGGCGGCCTCGCGCGGTACGGCGCCGACCTGCGCGCGCCCGTCGGCCCGATCCACTTCGCGTGCAGCGACATGGCCGGCAAGGGCTACCAGCACGTCGACGGCGCGATCCGCATGGGTCGTCTCGTCGCCGGCACGATCCTCGAGGGTCGCTGATGGCCGTGCCCGGCCGCATTGTCGTCGGCTACACGGCCGATGAGTCGGGCGCAGACGCCCTCGCCCTCGGTGCCCGGCTCGCCGCCGCGACCGAGGCTTTGCTCGAGGTGGTCATGGTGCTGCCGATCGAGGCGCGGGGCGGCGTCGTGCCGCCCGACACCGGCTATGAGCGTTACGTCAAGGAGCGCTCGCGCACGTGGCTCGCCGAGGCCTCGGCCACGCTCGACGACGACATCGCGCAGTCGCTGCACATCCGTTACGCAGACTCGTTCGCTGAGGGGCTCATCGCGGCCGCGCACGAGTTCGGCGCGTCGTTCATCGTCGTCGGCGCGGCCCGTGGCGGCCTGCTCGGCCGCATGCGCGTCGGCTCGGTCGCGAGTGCGCTGCTGCATTCGTCGGATGTGCCGGTGGCGCTCGCGCCCGCGGGCGCTCGCGAGGTCGCACCCTCACAGGGGGTTACCCGCATCACGGCGGCGATCGGCACGCGTGCGGGGTCGAGTGCCGTGCTCGAGGCATCCGTTCGCTTCGCGCGCTCGGCGCACGCGCCGTTGCGCCTGCTGTCGCTCGTGCCCATCGACCTCCCGTCGGGCATGGACGAAGAGCTCGCCGACCTCACCAGCACCGCGCACGCCGACGAGGTGCTCGTCGAGGCGCAGCGCGCGCTGCCGGCCGGCGTCGACGCGACCGTCATGACCGCGACCGGCGCGACCATCGAGCAGTCGGTGCGTGACCTCGAGTGGCATGCCGGCGAGGTCGTGCTCGTCGGTTCGAGCCGGCTCGCCACGCCGCACCACCTGTTCCTCGGATCCACCGCCGCGAAGATGCTTCGCGAACTGCCGGTGCCGCTCATCGTGGTGCCGCGCTCCACGACCCCCTGACGTCGTGGTGCCGCGCACCACGACCCCCTGAAAGAGAAATGCGATGACGCAACAGCCCGACAATCAGCCGCCGATGACCGAGGCGACCCTCGCCGTCGACGGCGCCGAGCACGGCATCACGAAGAAGGGGCTCTCGGCCGGCTCGGTCGGCCTCATCGGCGCGATCGTCATCGGCATCTCGTGCATCGCTCCGGCCTACACGCTCACGGCCGCCCTCGGCCCGACCGTGTCGGAGGTCGGGGTGCAGGTGCCCGCGATCATCCTCGTCGGGTTCATCCCGATGCTGCTCGTCGCCTTCGGTTACCGCGAGCTCAACCGGCGCATGCCCGACTCGGGCACCTCGTTCACGTGGGCGACCCGCGCGTTCGGCCCGTGGATCGGCTGGATGGCCGGGTGGGGGCTGATCGCCGCCACGATCCTCGTGCTCTCGAATCTCGCGGGCATCGCCGTCGACTTCCTGTTCCTGCTGATCTCGCAGTTCACCGGCAACCCCGAGATCGCCGGCCTCGCGGCGAACCCGCTCATCAACGTCACCGTGTGCCTGCTCTTCGTCGCCGCGGCGACGTGGGTCTCGTACCGCGACATGCAGACCACGCAGAAGCTGCAGTACTGGCTCGTCGGCTTCCAGGTGCTCGTGCTCGTACTCTTCGCGGGCGCTGCGCTCGTCGAGGTCGCGAACGGCAACGCGTTCGACGCGACGGCGATCGAGCTGAGCTGGTTCAACCCGTTCGCGGTCGAGTCGTTCTCGGCGTTCGCCGCGGGGCTCTCGCTCTCGATCTTCATCTTCTGGGGGTGGGACGTCACCCTCACCATGAACGAAGAGACTCGCGGGTCGGAGAAGACCCCCGGTCGCGCGGCCACCATCACGGTCGTCACGATCGTGGTGCTCTACCTGCTCATCGCCGTCGCGCTCATCGCCTACGCCGGCGTCGGCACCGGCGAGTTCGGACTCGGCAACCCCGACATCCAAGACAACGTGTTCTTCCACCTCGCCGGCCCCATCCTCGGTCCGCTCGCGGTGCTCGTCTCGCTCGCCGTGCTCACCTCGTCGGCGTCGTCGTTGCAGTCGACGTTCGTCTCGCCGGCGCGCACGCTGCTCGCGATGGGCCACTACGGCGCCCTGCCCGAGAAGTTCGCGAAGGTGAGCCCGCGGTTCTTCACGCCGGGTTACGCGACCATCGTGTCGGCCGTGGTGGCGTCGGTGTTCTACGCCGTCATGCGGTTCCTCAGCGAAGACGTGCTGTGGGACACGATCACCGCGCTCGGCATGATGATCTGCTTCTACTACGGCATCACCGCCTTCGCCTGTGTGTGGTTCTTCCGCAAGGTGTGGTGGCGCTCCGTGCGCAACGTATTCTTCACCCTGCTGTTCCCGCTCGTCGGCGGCGTGATCCTCGGCGTGCTGTTCTTCACCACGCTCATCGACAGCATGAACCCCGACTACGGCAGCGGCTCGAACATCTTCGGCCTCGGCCTGGTGTTCGTGCTCGGCATGGTCGTACTGCTCGGCGGTGTCGTCGTGATGCTGTGGCAGTGGCGCACACGCCCCGGCTTCTTCCGCGGCGAGACGCTGACGCGGGCGACCGCTGAGGACTGAGCGGGGTCACCGTGCGTACCTCAGGAGATTCGACCCCATGCTCGCTGTGAGGCAGGGATGGGGCCGATTCTCCTGAGTAGCGATGGCTCGCGGTCTCCGAGCGTGAGATGAGCGGATGTCCCTTCCGCCCGGCCGGTCCGCGGCGATACGGTGAACCCGGGGCGCCGCAATGGCGGGGCGTGAAGAATGGGGAGTTCGCAATGGCTGCAATCGATGACATCATCGCCGATCTGCCGATGGGCGACATCGCCGCGAAGCTCGGCGTCGACGAGGCGACCGCGTCGAGCGCGGTGAACGAGGCGCTGCCGGCGCTGCTCGCGGGCATGGGCGCGAACGCGACCGACCCGGCCGGCGCGGCGTCGCTCGAGAAGGCGGTGGCGCAGCACGACCCCAAGCTCGTGCAGGGCGGCGTGAACCTCGGCGACGTCGACGAGGCCGACGGCGAGAAGATCGTGAAGAACGTGTTCGGCGGCAATACCGACCAGGTCGTGAACGCGCTCGACACGAAGTCGGGCGGCGGCATCGGCGGGGTCGTCGTCAAGCTGCTGCCGATCCTCGCACCGATCGTGATGAGCTTCCTCGCGGGGCAGTTCCAGAAGAAGCAGCAGGCGCCCGAGGCCCAGGCCGACGCGAGCGGCGGCGGCGGCATCGGCGACATCCTCGGCGGGTTGCTCGGTGGTGGCAGTGGTGGTGGCGCCGCGGGTGGCGGCGGTGGCGGCCTCGGCGACCTGCTCGGCGGGCTGCTCGGCGGCGGCGGTGCAGGTGGCTCGGGCGGCTCGGGCGGCGGACTCGGCGACATCCTCGGCGGACTCCTCGGCGGCGGCAAGCGCTGAGGGCCCCCGCTTAGACTGTCGGGGTGCCACTGAACCCCGAGCTGCAGGGGCGGGTCTTCCCGCCCACCGAGCCATACCTCGTCGGTCGCGAGAAGGTGCGCGAGTTCGCGCGCGCCGTGTTCGCGACGAATCCGATCAACCTCGACCCCGAGGCTGCGCGTGCCGCGGGTTACGACGATGTCGTCGCCCCGCCGACCTTCGCGGTCGTCGTGCAGGAGCTCTCGCTCGCGCAACTGCTCGCCGACCCCGATGCCGGCATCGACTTCTCGCGCGTCGTGCACGGCGACCAGCGCTTCACCTCGACGCGGCCGATCGTCGCGGGCGACCTGCTCACCGCAACACTCACCGTGTCGAGCGTGAAGAGCCTCGGTGCGCACTCGATGGTCACGGCCGAGTCATCCATCACCGACGCATCGGGCGCGCACGTCGTCACCTCGATCTCGACGCTCGTCATCCGAGGAGAAGACTGATGGCCGACACCACCGCCGCGACCACCACCCCCGACTTCGCCGCGCTCGTCGTCGGCGACGTCGTCGCCGAGCGCGAGTTCGCGCTCACCCGCGACTCGCTCGTGCGCTACGCCGGGGCCTCAGGTGACTTCAACGCCATCCACTACCGCGACGATGTCGCTCGTGAAGTGGGCCTGCCCGGCGTGCTCGCGCACGGCATGCTCACCATGGGATTCGCCGTGCAGCCGGTCGTCGATTGGGCGGGCGACCCCGGCCGCGTCGCCGACTACCAGGTGCGGTTCACCCGCCCGGTCGTCGTCGACCCCGAGTCGGGCGCGCTCGTCACCGTCGTCGCCAAGGTCGGCCAGCTCGACGAGTCCGCCACGGTCGCGCGCATCGACCTCACGGTGAAGCTCGGCGGCGACACCGTGCTCGGCAAGGCGCAAGTGCGCGTCGCGCTCGGCTGACATGGGCAGCGACATCCGTTTCGCCGATCTCACGACGCTGCAGGTCGGCGGCCCGATCCACCGGCTCGTCACCGCGACCACCCAGCGTGACCTCGTCGATCTCGCGCGCGAGGCCTGGTCGACGGATGTCCCGTGGCTCGCCCTCGGCGGCGGCTCGAACCTGCTCGTGGGCGATGAGGGCTTCGACGGCATCGTCATCCGCATCGCCACGAAGGGCATCGAGGTGCTGCCGAAGGGCCCTGACGAGTCATCCGTGCGCCTGCGGGTTCAGGCCGGCGAGACGTGGGACGACCTCGTCGCGTGGACCGTCGAGCACGGGTACTCGGGCATCGAGGCGCTCTCGGGCATTCCGGGCGCGGTCGGCGCAGCGCCGGTGCAGAACATCGGCGCCTACGGTCAAGAGCTCGAGGCGACGCTCGTGGCGATCGAGTTCCTCGACGAGGGAGCCGAAGCGCCCCGCCGCATGACCGCCGACGAACTCGAGCTCGGCTACCGCACCTCGGTGCTGAAACAGGGCATGCGCGGCATCGTCGTCTCGATCGAGCTCGACCTGCACGACACGGCCTCCGAGTTCGCGGTGCTCGGCGAGGCCCTCGGGCAGCCGATCGCGTACTCCCAGCTCGCCGACGCCCTGCACGTCGACCTCGGCGACCGGGTGCCGATCGCTCGGGTGCGTGAGGCGGTGCTCGCCCTGCGTCGAAGCAAGGGCATGGTGCTCGACCCCGCCGACCCCGACTCGGTGAGCGCCGGCTCGTTCTTCACCAACCCGATCGTGGGCGAGCACACCGCCCGCACGCTGCCGGCGGCGGCGCCACGCTGGTACCTCGACCCCGAGGCGCCCGACGAGGTCACGCCGCTCGCGACGATCGCCTCGGCCACGCCCCTCGACGCGTTCCTCGAGCATCAGGCGTCGCTCGAGACCGCGGTCATCGAATCGGATGCCGCAGACGCCGAGCCGCTCGTGAAGCTCTCGGCGGCGTGGCTCATCGAGCAGTCGGGCATCGGTCGCGGATTCGCGCTGCCCGGATCGCGGGCCGCCATCTCGTCGAAGCACACCCTCGCGCTCACCAACCGCGGAGACGCCCGCGCCGACGAGGTCGTACAGCTCGCGCGCTTCGTGCAGCAGCGCGTGCAGGCCGAGTTCGGCATCGTGCTGCGGCCCGAGCCCGTGCTCGTGGGCGTCGAGCTGTAGCGGCGCCCGCTCGCCCGCCCGCGCCGCGCGCCCGCCGCCGTGCCGTGCCGCTTCCAGATGCGCGTGGGAGCAAGGTTCGGGCGTCGGAGCAGCCTTCGAACTGTGCTCTGGCGCGACAACCTTGCTCCCACGCGCCTGTGGAAGCGGGGCGCGGGGCGCGGGGCGCGGCGCGCGGGCGCCGGAGCGGGGCGGGCGCGTGGCGGGCTCAAGCGTGGCGGGCGCGCTCGCCGCGGCGGATGAGGCCGACGATGCCGAACAGGGCCAGGATCACCCCGAGCGCGATGAGACCGTAGAGCCCGGCCGCGAGTGGGTTGAGGGTCGTGAGCCACTCGCCGACGGCGAGCCGGCGGGACGGGTCGATGAGCACCCACAGCGTGAACCCGGCGGTCGCACCGAAGAGCAGGCTCCAGACGAGGGCTCCCCAGCGGATGGTCGGGCGCTCGACCACGTCGGCCGAAGGCGGCGCGGGCGCAGGGGCGGGAGGTGGCACGGGCGCGGTCGTGGCCGGAGTTGCCGTGGACGGGCCGTCGTCGGCCGAGGTTTCGCCGGTCGACGTCTGTCCCGCGGTGACCCATTCGGGAAGCACGGTCGTGGTGCGGTCGGCGTTGCCGACGCTCGAGTCGGGTGGTGTCGTGTCGCGGGTGCTCGTGTCGCGCGAGCTCGCGTCGCCCGGGTTCGTGGTGTCGGTCACGGTCATGCTCCTTCGTGGATCTCGATGTGCACGTCACCGGCGCCTTGGTTCAGCACGAGGTGCACGTCGGCATCGCTCTCGGCCCGGTCGCTGAAGATGGGGTCGCCGCCGAGCGTGAGCACCCGGTCGTCGGGGTCGACCTGCACCTGTGTGATCATGCCGTCGGGGGCGACCGAGTACACGCGCACATCCCCTGCATCGGCTGCGAAGAGCACGACACTCGCGTTCTCGTCGATCGTGAGCCAGGTGTCGCCGGTGCCCTGGGTCAGCTCGACGACGGGTGTGTCACCGGCGCCGGTCGGGAAGGCGTACATGTAGGCGTCGCCGAACGGCTGCACGAGACGTTGCGAGCGGTCGAGCGAGATGCCGTATCCGGGCGGAACGAGCACGCCCTGCGGCATGATCGCGGCAACTGTGGTGGCGGTGAGCATCGCGACCGTGGCGACGATCGCGGTGAAGGCGAGGAATCCCGCACGGCGTCGACGCAGGGCCGCGATCAGCATGCCGATCGCGATGGCGAGCGTCGCGACGGCGAACGCGATCGGGATCGCGAAGCCGGCCGTATCGGGCACGCCGAGCGCCCGCAGCGCGGCGATGGCTCCGCCGATGATCGCGACGCCGAGCACGGTGACGACATACGCTGCGCTCGTGCGCGGGCGGCTCGCCCGGCGCACGGCGCGCGCGGCCTCGGCCTGTGCGGTGAGCTCGAGCGCCCGAGCCTTGTTCTCTTCGGCGGCGCGAGCGCGGGCGGCCCGGTCGGCCTCGGCCTGGCCGGCCTTCCACTCGGCGTGCGAAAGGCGCCACGCCTCATGCTGGGCGCGCCACTCGGCGATGGCATCGGCATCGGCTCCGACGGCGGGCACCGGCGGTTCGGTGGTCGGGTATGCCGCAGCGGATGTCGCGGCCGGCGCCGTCGCGGCGCCAGCGGCAGCCCCGGTGAAGGCGGGGGTCGCGGCCGTCGCCGGCGCCGCGGCATCCGTCGCACCGTAGGCCGGGGAAGCCGGCGAGGCCCCAGCGGTCTGCGGGCCGGCGGCCGAGCGGCGGGCCAGCCAGACGACGAGCGCGATGATCGCCGCGACCACGATGAGCACCCAGAGCACGCGCAGCGGCCATGTGAGGTTGAACCCGAAGATCGGGTCGGAGACCTGCCAGTCGGGCCACCAGCGCCAGCCGAGCCATCCGCCCTGCACGAGCGGAATGAAGCCGATGACGCCCATGACGGCGATGCCGACGATCGCGGGGTCGACGATGCCGCGCGTGAGGCGCTCGAGCTGGATGTTGCCGTCGGTGTCGGGCAGCAGCAGCCACGCGATGGCGTAGAGCAGCACGAGCGGGGCGCCGAGCACCGCGACCACGACCACGATGCCGCGCACGATGATCGGGTCGATGCCCAGTCGGGCGCCGACGCCGGCGCACACCCCGCCGAGCCATCCGGCCCGACGCGGCACCCCGAGGCGGCGAAGCCAGGCGTAGAAGCCGGGGCCCGAGGCATCCGTCGGTGAAGCCGAACCGACCGCCCCTTCGGCCTGCGGGCCGGCGGACGCGGAGTCCCCCTGCGCATCTTCCGGCACTGGGCCTGCCCCGGGGGCGGTCTGGTTCGTCTCCATGCCTCGATGCTGGCAGCGTCGGTCGGGCGCCCGCCATGGGGTGAATCCCTGATTCGACCCTGAGTGGGGTGCTCGGCCTGCTGCGCGCGCGGCGCCGTCTGCTTGGATTGCAGGCATGGAGACGAGCGGTTCGGCACGGGCGGCGGATGCCCCGGGGCCGGGCACGCCCGCTGCATCGGGCCTGCCCGGCGGCGGGAGCGCAGGTGAAGCGGCGACCGCCGCGACCGCCGCGACCGCCGCGACCGCCGCGACCGCCGCGACCGAGCGACGGATGACCCGACCACGCGCATGCGTCGCAACCGGCGTGTCGGCGGGCCTCGCTGAGCATCTCGGCTGGCCGGTGTGGATCGTGCGCACCGCCTTCATCGTCGGGAGCCTCGCGGCTGGGGCGGGGTTGTTGCTCTATCTCTGGCTGTGGGCACTGACGCCATGGTCGCCGGGCGACGAGCGGCCGAGCCGCAGCGCACCGGTCGCGTGGATCATGGTCTCAGTGTCGGTGATCTGCCTCGTGCCGGTGTGGGTGACGCAGGCCTCGGGCCCCGGATACGTCGCCGCCGTCGGCACCTGGTTCGGCCCGACCCTGGCCGGCGTCGTCGCGGCCGTCGCGGCCGGCGCATGGGCGACCTTCATCGACCGGGCCGAGTCGATCCGGGGGCCGCGCCACGAGCTGACGATCCGCATCACGGCGACGGCGTTGCTGGTCGTCACGGTGCTCGTATTCGTGGTCGTGCTCGGCCAGTCCACGACGACGACCAAGACCTTCGGCGCCGCCTTCACTGCGCTCGCGGCCCTCGTCGGCATCGCCCTCGTCTTCGCGCCGACGCTCATCGCGCAGTGGCGCGACCTCACCGCCGAGCGCACCCGGCGCATCCGCGAAGAGGAGCGCAGCGAGATCGCCGCGCACCTGCACGACTCGGTGCTGCAGACCCTCGCCCTCATCCAGAACCGGGCGGGCGCCACGAGCGAGGTCGCCCGCATCGCCCGCGCGCAGGAGCGCGAGCTGCGCGACTGGCTCTTCGCGGGCGACGCGCCTCCCGACAGCGACCTCGCCACCGACCTGCGCGACTACGGCGGCGCCCTCGAGATCGACTATCCGGTCACCTTCGACGTGGTCGTGGTCGGGGAGTCGCGCGAGCGGGCGAGCGGCGAGCTCGCGGCAGCTGCCCGCGAGGCGATGCTGAATGCGGCGAGGCACGCCGGGGGAGAGGTGTCGGTGTACGTGGAGTCGAGCCCTGCGGCGGTCGAGGTGTTCGTGCGCGACCGCGGCCCGGGATTCGCGCTCGCCGAGGTGCCGGGCGACCGGCTCGGCGTGCGCCAGTCGATCATCGGCCGCATGCGCCGTGCCGGCGGCACGGGCGAGGTGCTGCCCGGAGCCGGCGGCGTCGGCGTCGAGGTGCGCCTGCACTACCCCGTCGAGCGCACCGCATCGGAGAACGGCCGTGGCTGAGGCATCCGTGTCGCCCGCCGTTCACGCGTCGGCTCGCGTGCGCGTCGTCGTGGTCGACGACCACTCGATCTTCCGGTCGGGCCTGAAGGCCGACCTCGCCGATTCGATCGAGGTGGTCGGCGAGGCGCACGACGTCGAGTCGGCGGTGCGGGTCGTGACCGAGGCCGCGCCCGACGTCGTGCTGCTCGACGTGCACCTGCCGGGGCTTGACGTCCCTGCCGGCACGAGCGGCGGGGCCGAGGTCATCCGGCGCGCAGCGCCGAGCGTCCCGGGCACCCGGTTCCTCGCGCTGAGCGTGTCCGACAAGGCCGAGGATGTCGTCGGGGTCATCCGTGCCGGTGCCAGGGGCTACATCACGAAGGGTTCTTCGGGCGCCGACGTGAGTCGTGCGGTGCATGCGGTCGCCGGCGGTGACGCGGTGTTCTCGCCGAAGCTCGCGGGGTTCGTGCTCGACGCGTTCGGCGCGGCGGTCGGCGAGACCGCCTCGGCGAGCGACGAACTCGACCGGCTCTCGGCGCGCGAGCAGGAGGTCATGCGCCTCATCGCCCGTGGCTACGCCTACAAGGAGGTCGCGGCCGAGCTCTTCATCTCGTCGAAGACGGTCGAGACGCATGTGTCGGCGGTGCTGCGCAAGCTGCAACTCTCGAGCCGCCATGAACTCACCGCCTGGGCGAGCGCGCGTCGCCTGCTCTGACTGCGTCACTGGTGCTGAATCTGCATCAGTGACGCAGTCGGCGGGAACGTGGCCCGCCCCGTCCCCATATGGCTACTCCGACACTGATGCTGCTGGGCATCAGTGTCGGAGTCTCGGGCGCTTGCACGCCACCTCGACCGGTGTGACACCACCTGAAGATCTTGTTGACACCAGATTGGTGTCAGATTGCTTGACATGGCATCACAGTGGTGTCATGATGGTGTCATGGAACTTGGACAGTACGTGACCGACCTGCAGCGTCAGCTCGTCGACGCCGCCGAGAACGGGTCCGACGACACTCGCGCCGCCGCCGAGCGGCTCGCCGCCGGCCTCGACGCCGCGACGCGCCTCGTGCTGCTCGATGCCCTGTCGGCCGCGGCCGGCGAGATCACCCGCGACCTCGCGCCCGGCTCGGTCGACCTGCGACTGCGCGGTCGTGAGATCGACTTCGTCGTGACGCAGTCGAACTCCGAGTCCGACGCCGACGAGCGGCCGGCCGCAACCGTCGACTTCGACGACGCGAGCACCTCCCGCACGACGCTTCGCCTGCCCGACGCCCTCAAGGCGCGGGTCGATGAAGCGGCGGCCGCTGATGGCCTGTCGGTCAACACGTGGCTCGTGCGTGCGGTCGCGGCCGCACTCCAACCCAAGCAACGTCGATCGGCGCAGCGCACGCTGCGCACCGGAAGCGACTTCGCCGGCTGGGCGCGCTAACCGGTCCCAGCCCACCAGATCCACCGGCCACGCCGACCGGCGGGGCCGGACGACCACACCCACAGAGAGGGAGGCGCCAGCATGCCCACCTACACCACACCGAACCCGATCGACCTCGCGATCAACATGCAGGTCGGCGAGATCGAGGTCGTCGCAAGTGACCGCTCCGACACGGTCGTGACCGTGTCGGCGACCAATCCCGCGAAGGCGGTCGATCGCCGAGGCGTCGAGGACACCAAGGTCGACTTCGACGGCCAACGGCTCACGATCACGGGCCCACGACCCCGCCTCAGCTGGATCGGCCCTGGCCCCTTCGACTCCGTCGACGTGAAGGTCGAGCTGCCCACAGGATCGCGCGTCACCGCCGAAATCGCGGTCGGCGGCGTGCGCACCGTCGGACGCCTCGGTGCCACCCGCATCAAGGCCATGACCGGTCCGGTCGAGGTCGACACCACCGCCGACCTCTGGCTGCGTGCCGGACACGGGAACGCAACCGCCGGTACCGCAGACGGCGGGGTCGAGATCACGGCCGACCACGGTCAGATTCGGGTCGGCACGGTCACGGGCGACGCGATCCTCAAGGCGTCGCACGGCACGATCATGGTCGGAGAGGTCGGCGGCGACCTCGACGCGAAGCTCTCCTACGGCGACCTCGAGATCACGAAGGCGCTCGCGTCCGTCACCGCGAAGACCGCGTACGGCACGATCCGACTCGCCGAGGTGTCGAGCGGTTCCATCGAGGTCCAGAGCGGATACGGGCAGGTCACCATCGGTGTGCGGCCCGGGGTGCCCGCCTGGCTCGACCTGTCCTCGAAGGACGGGCACGTGCGCAACCAGCTCGAGGGCGGCGGCGCTCCCGACGAGTCGGAGCAGACCGTCGCTGTGCGTGCGCGCACGCAGTACGGCGACATCACCATCCAGCGCGCCCGATGACATCGGCACGCATCAGAAGAAGCAAGAGAGAAGGGATCGACACATGAGCACCATCAACACGACGCCCACACGCAGTCGCGAGCCCGCGATCCGCGTGCAGGGCATCGAGAAGTCATTCAAGGACGTGCACGTGCTTCGGGGCGTCGACTTCGACGTGAAGGCGGGCAGCATCTTCGCGCTGCTCGGCTCGAACGGCGCGGGCAAGACCACACTGGTCCGCATCCTGTCGACGCTGCTGAAGGCCGATGCGGGCACCGCAACGGTCAACGGCCTCGACGTCGCCGCGAAATCCGCCGATGTGCGTGACTCGATCAGCCTGACCGGCCAGTTCGCCGCGGTCGACGAGGTGCTCACGGGCCGTGAGAACCTCGTGCTCATCGCGAAGCTGCGGCACTTGAAGAACCCGGGCGGGATCGCCGACGAGCTGCTCGCCCGCTTCTCGCTCACCGAGGCGGGCGGCCGCAAGGCGGCCACCTATTCGGGCGGAATGCGCCGCCGGCTCGACATCGCGATGAGCCTGATCGGCAACCCGCCGATCATCTTCCTCGACGAGCCGACGACCGGACTCGACCCCCAGGCGCGCATCGAAGTGTGGCAGACGATCAAGCAGCTCGCGAACAACGGCACCACGGTACTGCTCACCACGCAGTACCTCGACGAGGCCGAGCAGCTCGCCGACCGCATCGCGATCCTGCACAAGGGAACGATCATCCAGAACGGCACCCTCGACGAACTCAAGCGGCTGCTGCCGGCGGCCAAGGTCGAGTACGTCGAGAAGCAGCCGACGCTCGAAGAGGTCTTCCTCACGCTCGTCGGCGAGACCGGCGAGACCGGCGAGACCGGCGAGACCGGCGAGACCGGCGAGACCGGCGAGACCGGCGAGACCGGCGAAGCCGGCGACAAAGAACTCAAGGAGGCATCATGACCACTCACGTCCTCAGCGACACCCGGGTCCTCACCGGCCGTTCGCTCACCCACATCCTGCGCAGTCCCGACACGATCATCACCACGGCGGTCACCCCGATCGCCCTGATGCTGCTCTTCGTGTACGTGCTCGGCGGTGCCATCAACACCGGCACCGACGAGTCGTACATCGACTACATGCTCCCCGGCATCCTGCTCATCACGATCGCTTCGGGCATCGCCTACACCGCGTACCGGCTGTTCCTCGACATGCAGGGCGGCATCTTCGAGCGGTTCCAGTCGATGCCGATCGCGAGGTCGAGTGTGCTCTGGGGGCACGTGCTCACGTCGCTCGTCTCGAACCTGATCTCGGTCGCGATCGTGATCGGCGTGGCGCTCATCATGGGCTTCCGCACCGGGGCATCCGTCGGCGCCTGGCTCGCCGTCGCCGGCATCCTGGTGCTGTTCACCCTCGCCCTGACCTGGCTCGCCGTCATCGCCGGGCTCTCGGCGAAGACCGTCGACGGTGCGAGCGCGTTCAGCTACCCGCTGATCTTCCTGCCGTTCATCAGCTCGGCATTCGTGCCCACCGACTCGATGCCGGCCCCGGTCGCCTGGTTCGCCGAGAACCAGCCCGTGACCTCGATCGTGAACACGATCCGCGCCCTGTTTTCAGAGCAGCCCGTCGGCAGCGAGATCTGGATCGCCCTCGCCTGGCTCGTCGGCATCCTCGTCGTCGCCTACGTCTGGGCCGTCGCCATCTACCGTCAGCTGACACCGCATCAGATGCAATCGGGGCTCGGCCTGCTCAGAGCAGGCCGAGCTCCATCGCACGTGTGACGGCGCGGGTGCGATCGTTCACCTCGAGCTTCTCGAACGCGTGCAACAGGTGCGTCTTCACGGTCGCCTCCCCGATGAACAGGGTGCGCGCGATCTCGGGATTCGAACGGCCGTCGGCCACGAGTCGCAGCACCTCGAGCTCGCGCGGCGAAAGTGAGGGCGCGGCGGATGTCGCGTCCTGCCGCACCCGTGACACGAGCTTCGCGGCGATCGAGGGCGCGAGCACCGTCTCGCCGGCGACGACCGAACGCACGCCTGCGAGGATCTCGGCCTCGGGCGCCGCCTTGAGCAGGTAGCCCGACGCCCCGGCCTCGATCGCCCCGAGGATGTGCTCGTCGGTCTCGTACGTGGTGAGCACGAGCACTTTCGCGACCGGCCGCTCGGCGATGATGCGGGCGGTGGCCTCGGCGCCGCCGAGCCCGGGCATGCGCAGGTCCATCAGCACGAGGTCGGGGTCGAGCTCGGCGGCGAGCCGCACCGCGTCGAGCCCGTCGGCCGCCTCGCCGACGACCTCGATGTCGACCGCCGCCGACAGCAGCCCGACGATGCCGGCGCGCACGATGGGGTGGTCGTCGGCCACGAGCACGCGGATCATGCGTCGACCTTCCGTTCTCGCGCGGGCACCGTTGCGCGCAGCACCGTGCCCTTCGTCTCGCCGGGCTCGAGCGTGAGCCGCCCGCCGACGAGGGCGAGCCGCTCGCGCATGCCGCTGACGCCGAACCCCGCGTCTTCATGGGCTCCTGAAGGCCCGACGCCGTCGTCTTCGATGGTCAGGATCACCTCGTCGTCGTGCGAGATCACTCGAACCCGAGCGGATGTCGCGTGCGCGTGCTTGCGCACGTTGGCGAGGGCCTCTTGCGTGCACCGCAACAGCACCACTTCGCGGTCGCGGTCGAGCGGCACCGGGTCCACGTGCGTCTCGACGTGCACGCCCGTCTCGCGGGCGAAGCGCTCGCCGAGCCGCCCGAGCGCCTCGGCGAGGCCCGAGCCGACCGGCACGGACGCGTTCACGGCCACGAGCGCCCGTGCCTCGCCGAGTGCCTCGCGCGCGGTCTGCTCGATGAGCGAGATCGTCTGGGTCGCGGCATCCGTCGGTTCGATCTCTCGCGACGCACGCTGCGCGAGCAGCACCAGGCCGGTGAGACTCTGCGCGAGCGTGTCATGGATCTCACGGGCGAGGCGTTCGCGTTCGCTCGTGACGCCCGCGTCGCGGTGCATGGCCGCGAGCTCGTCTTGCACCGCCTCGAGCTCGGCGAGCAGGCGGCCGCGCTCTTCTCCCGCCTCTTCGATGCGGGTGATCCAGAGCCCGAGGCCGAGGCTGAAGAGCAGCGACAGCGCGGCGAAGCCGATGGCCAGCAGGAGGTTCTCGAAGTCCGACCCGGCGTAATACCCCGCGAAGACCCCCACCGACACCATCACGTTGCCGATGATCGCCCGTCGCACGCTCGACGCGGCGACCCAGACCATCGGGTAGGCGATGGCCTGCAGGAACGACAGGAACGGCTCGAACGAGATGCCGACGCCGAGCACGATCGCGATCAGCGCCGCGACGATGAGGTCGTGCGGGGCGCGGTGCAGTTGCAGCGCGCGTCGCGTGTAGGCGAGATACAGCACGACGAAAGCGCCGAGCGCAGCCCAGGCTCCATAGTCGGACGGCCCATATGGCGGATCGACGGCGAGGACGCCACCGGTGATCAGGGCGATCCCGATCACGGCGGCGTCCCACCATCGCATGTTCTGCATGGCCCTACTCTCGCACCGGATGCCGGAACTGCGGCGGTGCCTCGACCCCGCGCCTCACGCGTCGCGCCGGATCCAGCGGAACGTCACCCGGCTGAGCACGAGTCCGACGACGAGCCAGATGCCGAGCGCGATCGCGACACCGGGCAGATTCCACGACCCGTTCTGCTCGAGCGCCTCCCAGCCCTCGGGCAGGAACACCGAGCGCATGCCCTGCGCGATCCACTTGAGCGGGAAGAGGCTCGCGATGTCCTGCAGCCACGACGGCAGCATGTTCCACTGCAGGTAGACGCCCGAGATGAACTGCAGCAGCAGCACGATCGGGATCACGACAGCCGTGGCGCTCTTGCCGCTGCGCGGCACCGCCGACAGGGCGATTCCGACGAGGGCGCACGTGACGAGGCCGAGCACGAACACCCACGCGAACGTGAACCACTTCTCGGGCTCGGTGGGCAGCTCGATGCCGAGCACGAGCCATCCGGCCAGGATCAGCAGGGCCGCCTGCATCGTGCCGGTGACGAACACCTGGCCGATCTTGCCGAGGAAGTAGCTCGTCGGCGACAGCGGGGTGCCGCCGAGCCGCTTGAGCGTGCCGTTGCTCTTCTCCATCGCGATGTCGACCGCGAGGTTCTGCACGCCCGACAGCAGGATTCCGGCGGCGATCATGCCGGGCAGGTAGTACGCGGCGATCGTGATCTCGGCCCCGGGAGGGCCGACCTCGCCCTGCGCGCTGAACGCGGCCGAGAAGATCGCGAGCATCACGAACGGGAAGAAGAACGTGAAGAACAGCGTGTCGGGTGAGCGGAAGTAGGTCTTCGTTTCGTACCCGATGCGCGAGGCACCGAGAGTGACCATGCTCATGCGAGCACCTCCTCGGGTTCGGCAGCGATGTCGACGCTGCGCACGAGCTGTAGGTAGATGTCTTCGAGGCTCGGACGGATCACCTCGAGATCGGCGGGTTCGCCTCCGAATGCGGCGACGACGGATGCCACGACTCGGCCCGGTTCGTGGGTGCGCTCCTCGCGGAGCGCCCCGTCGCGGTCGCGCCACCGCACGAGCGGTACGCGGGCGTCGGCCCCGCCGATCTCGTCGATGCCGCCGATATCGACGAGTCGGCCGCCGGCGATCACCCCTGCACGATCGGCGAGCTGTGCCGCCTCGTCGAGGTAGTGCGTCGTGAGCAGGATCGTCGTGCCCTCAGCCTTGAGTCCGCGGATGACCTGCCAGAAGTGGCGGCGGGCCTCGGGGTCGAAGCCCGTCGTGGGCTCGTCGAGGAACAGCAGCTCAGGCCGGCCGACGATGCCGAGTGCCACGTCGACGCGGCGCTGCTGGCCGCCCGAGAGCTTGGCGATGCGTGTCTTCGCCTGGGGCTCGAGCCCGACGGCCGCGATCACCTCGTCGACGTCGCGCGGGTTCGGGTAGAACCCCGCGAAGTGCTTCAGCTGCTCGGCCACGGTGACGAGGCCGGTCTCGCCGGTGGATTGCAGCACGATGCCGAGGCGCGCCTTCCAGTCGAGGCCGCCCTTCGCCGGGTCGGTGCCGAGCACGCTCACCTCGCCGCCGGTGCGGCTGCGGTACCCCTCGAGGATCTCGATCGTCGTCGACTTGCCGGCCCCGTTCGGCCCGAGCAGGGCGAACGTCTCGCCGGTCCGGATGTCGAAGCTCACCCCGTCGACCGCGTTCTTCTGGCCGTAGGTCTTGCGAAGCTCTCGCACCTGTACGGCCGCGTCGTTCGTTGTCATGGGTCAAGCGTGGCAGCGCAGTCGCCGTGGCGGCAGCGGTGGACCGTCTGATTCCGCCCTCCACCGATCGGTGGATGCGTCGGTCGAGTTGCGACGAAGGAGCGTATCGAGACCACGCCCGCGGTACAGGTCTCGATACGCCGGCTTCGCCGGCTACCCGACCGACGGGCCCGTCAGGCTCCCACGAGCAGCCGCGGGTGCTGCGCCTCCACGACATTGGGGTGGGCGCGCAACCTGCTCTTCAGCCAGTTCTCGCCGAAGACGGCGTGCAACGGGTTCGCCGGATCCTGCGTCACGCCGCGGGCCTCGGCGGCGAGCGCCGGCGGCAGGTCGATCGTGGGGATCGTGGCGTCGAGCGCCGGTCCGTGGAAGTAGGGGATCGAGATGCGCTCGGTACCGGGAGTCGGCGACACCACGCGATGCAGGGTCGCCTTGAGGTAGCCGCCGGTGGCGATCTCGAGCAATTCGCCGATGTTGACGACGAACGCGCCCGACGGCGGGGTGACGTCGATCCACTCGCCGTCCTTCTCGACCTGCAGGCCCGCCTTGCCGTCTTCGACCGAGAGCAGGGTGAGCACGCCCAGGTCCTTGTGCGCGCCGACACCTTGCGCGGGCTGTTCGGCCTCGACGCCGGGATAGCGCACGATCTTCAGGTACGGCGACGGCTGCGCGAACGCGGCGTCGAAGGTGTCGGCCGGCGCGCCGAGCGCCTCGGCCCAGGCGCGCAGCAACCGCGTTCCGACCTCGTCGAGCCGTGCGATCCACTCCTCGGCGACCTCGCGCAGCTGGGGCAGCGCCGCAGGCCACAGGTTCGGGCCCTGCAACACCTGGTAGTCGGGGGTGTCGGCCGAGATCGGCACGGCGGGTCGCTCGGCGCCGATGTCGATCTGCTCACGGATGTCGACGCGGCCGAGCGTGCGCTCGCCGCCCATGCGCGTGTAGCCGCGGAAGTGCGGGCTCTTCACATTCTCGATCGCGAGCTTGTGCGACTCGGGCAGGGCGAAGAAGGCGCGCGCCGTGGCATACGCCCGCTCGATGAGCTCGGCGGGAACCCCGTGCCCGATGAGCGAGAAGAAGCCGACCTCGTGGGTCGCGCGCCGCAAGTCGTCGCGGAAGCGCGACTGCTGCTCGGGGGTGCCGTTGAGGAGTGAGAGGTCGAGGACCGGGATGCCGGACATGTGCTGGTCCTTTCGAGGTGCCGGATGGTGCGCCGACGATGAGGCGGCCCCGGCATCCTTCGACGTCGGCTGCGTGACATCCGATTCGAGACGAGTGCCTCGAGAGCGGATGCCGCGGAGCTGACGCGGACGCGTCGGATGCGGCGTGAGCACGGGGGCTGCGGTCGGCGGCGCGGGAGGATTCGCGCCCTGGGGTCGTCGGGGAGACGACCGCCTAGCGGCGACAGCAGCGACAGGTGTCAGTACTCACGATGCCGACACGCTAACACGGATCGGCACCGGGCCCGAACTTCGAGTCCGAAGGTTGCCCGGCTCAAAGCGGCAGCACGAGCATGACGCCGAGCGTGACCATCACGAGGGCGATCAGGGCATCGAGGACGCGCCACGCGCGCCTGCTCGCGAGCACACCGCCGAGCAATCGCGCGCCATACGCGAGGCCGAAGAACCAGACGATGCTCGCGACGCCCGCGCCCGCGGCGAACGCCCACCGGCCCTCGCCGTGGGTGTTCGCGACCGACCCGAGCAGGAACACCGTGTCGAGATACACGTGCGGGTTCAGCCAGGTGAGCGCCAGGCACGTGAGCACCGCCACCGTGAGCGTCGAGCGTGCCGGTCGTGTGCGCGTCGGCACGATCACGGCAGCGGATGTCCCTGAGGCGACGGATTTCGCGTCGGTCGAGTAGGCCCCCCGGGCCATGCCGTCGGTCGAGTAGGCCCCCCGGGCCGTACCGTCGGTCGAGTAGGCCCCCCGGGCCATGCCGTCGGTCGAGTAGGCCCCCCGGGCCGTATCGAGACCACCCGACCCGTCGGCCGCCCGGGCCGTATCGAGACCACCCTCGACCTCGTCCGCGACGAGCGCCTCACCGCCGGGCTTGAACGCCCGCCGCGCGGCGAGCACCCCGTACCCGACGAGGAATGCGGCGCCGACCCAGCGGATGACGTCGACGAGCCACGGCACGGACTGCAGGACGGCACCGATGCCCGAGACCCCCACCATGATGAGGGTGAGATCGCTGAGCGCGCAGATCGCGGCTACGGCGAACACGTGCTCGCGACGGATGCCCTGCCGCAGCACGAACACATTCTGCGCGCCGATGGCGACGATGAGCGAGAGGCCGAGGCCGAGGCCGGCGAGCGCAGAAGAGAACATCACGGGTTCGACGCTACGAGGCTCATTACGTTCAGTCCAGCTGGAGATTCTTCACTGGCATTAGCATTGCTTCAGATGCAGATTCCACTCGACCTCGCGCGCACGCTCGCCGCCGTCATCGACGAGGGCACCTTCGACGCGGCCGCGCGGCGCCTGCGCATCACGCCGTCGGCGGTTTCGCAACGCGTGAAGTCGCTCGAACAGCAACTCGGGCGGGTGCTCGTGGTGCGCTCTAAGCCGGCACGCCCGACCGAGGCGGGGGCCGCGATCGTGCGCCTCGCGCGGCAGTTGGCCCTGCTCGAGCACGACGCGCTCGCCGGCTTCGGGCTCGGCGAGGGCGACGACGCAGGCGGGGCAGGCGGGGCAGGCGGGGCAGGCGAAGCCGCCGCCGCCAGGCCGGTGTCGCTGCCCCTGGCGGTGAACGCCGATTCGCTCGCGACGTGGTTCCTGCCGGCGCTCGCGCGGGTCGCGCAGCGGCATCCGGTGGTCTTCGACCTGTATCGCGACGACCAGGACTTCACCGCCGGCCTGCTCGAATCGGGAACCGTGATGGGCGCGGTCACCTCGCAGGCGACGCCAGTGGCCGGATGTCTCGTGCGCCCGCTCGGCGTCATGCGGTACGAGGCTGTCGCGGCGCCCGCGTACGTCGACCGGTGGGGAGTCGTCGACCGCGGAGCCGACGCGCTCGACACGGCGCCGGTCGTCGACTTCGATCGCCGCGACGACCTGCAGCGCGAGTACCTCGTGGGCCGCGGTGTCGATGCCGACCGGCCGCCGCGACACTACGTTCCGGCGTCGAACGACTTCGCGACGGCGATCAAGCTCGGACTCGGCTGGGGACTGCTGCCGGCATTCCAGTCGGCGGCCGAACTCGAGCTCGGCGCCCTTGTGCGCCTCGGCGGATCACCGGTCGACGTGCCGCTGTACTGGCAGCAGTGGAACCTGCGCTCGCCGCTGCTCGATGCGATCGCCGGCGCAGTGATCGACGAGGCGCGCCGCGAGCTGCGTGCCTGAACTCCTGCGCTACGCGGGGTCTTCGATCTTGAAGCCGACCTTGAGCGTGACCTGGAAGTGTGCGACCGCGCCGTCTTCGATCTCGCCGCGCACAGACACGACCTCGAACCAGTCCATGTTGCGGATCGTCGCCGACGCACGTGATAGGCCGTTGCGGATCGCGGTGTCGATGCTGTCGGGCGAGGTGCCGACGATCTCGGTGACCCGGTAGGTGTGGTTGCTCATCCTGCCCTCCTCCGCGGGGACGCCGTCGTGCCCGCTGTTGCCGACCCTACTCCGAGCAGCGGCTCAGCCGAAGAGGCGCTGCAGGCGCTGCACGCCCTCGAGCAGCGGGGCGTCGCCGAGCGCGTAGCTGAACCGCAGGTAGCCCGACGGCCCGAACGCCTCGCCCGGCACCGCCGCGACGTCGGCCTGCTCGAGCATGAGGTCGGCGAGCTCGAGTGACGTGGTCGGGGTGACGCCTCCCCACTCGCGGCCGAGCAGCCCCGTCACGTCGGGATACACGTAGAACGCCCCCTGCGGCACCGGCACCGTGACGCCGTCGATCTTCGACAGCTCGGCGACGATGGTGCGCCGGCGGCGGTCGAACGCCTGGCGCATCTCTTCGACCGCGTCCTGCGGGCCGTTGAGCGCGGCGATCGCGGCACGCTGCGAGATGTTCGACACGTTCGATGACAGGTGCGACTGCAGGTTAGCCGCGCCCTTGATGACGTCGGCGGGGCCGACCATCCAGCCGAGGCGCCACCCGGTCATGGCGTAGGTCTTGGCGACGCCGTTGACGAGGATCGTCTGGTTCGCGAGCCCGGGCACCGCCTCGACGATCGAGACCGCGCGTGGAGCCGAGGCCCCTGCGTCGCCGTCGAGGTCGCCGTACGTGAGGTTCTGGTAGATCTCGTCGCTGACGACCCAGATTCCGTGCTCGAGCGCCCACTCGCCGATGGCCTTCGTCTGATCGGCCGAGTACACCGCGCCCGTCGGGTTCGACGGCGACACGAACAGCAGCACCTTGGTGCGCTCGGTGCGCGCGGCCTCGAGCTGCTCTACCGTGACGAGGTAGCCCTGGTCGGCGCCCGCGAACACGTCGACCTGGCGCCCGCCGGCGAGCTTGATGGCCTCGGGGTACGTCGTCCAGTACGGCGTCGGCACGAGCACCTCGTCGCCGTCGTCGAGCAGCACCTGGAACGCCTGGTACACCGCCTGCTTGCCGCCGTTCGTCACGACGACCTGACCGGGCGACACGTCGAGCCCCGAGTCGCGCAGCGTCTTGGCCGCGACCGCCTCGCGCAGGTCGGGCAGGCCCGCCGCTGGCGTATAGCGGTAGTTCTTCGGGTCGTGCGTGGCTGCGAGCGCCGCCTCGACGATGTACTCGGGCGTCGCGAAGTCGGGCTCACCCGCCGCATACGAGATGACCGGTCGGCCCTCGGCCTGCAGGGCCTTCGCCTTCGCATCGACCTTGAGGGTCGCGGACTCGGCGATGGCGGCGATTCGGGCTGAGAGGCGCGGGTGCTCGGTCACCCTCACAGCCTAGAACGAGCGGATGCCCCGTGGGGCAAGTGCGTCGTCACGAAGCCCCGAAGCGAAACGGGTGGGCGGATGTCTCGCATCCGCCCACCCGTCGCACGTGTCAGGCTCGGTCAGCCCGCGGTCACCTTCATAATCTGAAGAGCCTGGATTACTACAAGTTGGCGATATTCATAATCTGCGAGGACCGTTCTCTGAGAAACCGCAACTACTCACGCGCGTGGTTCGGTATAGTTAGACCTATACAAGATCGAAAGGAGGAGGCAGTTGTCGACACACATTCGCGACACCCGAACCCGGCGAGGCCTGACGATCTACGACTTGGCTGACTTGCTGGGCGTCACCGCCGGGGCTGTTTCCCAGATGGAGCGATCCGAGCGCGACGACTCCATCCGCATTTCGACTTTGAAGCGGGCGCTCAAGGCGATGGGAGCCGAATTGTCGACCGGCACGGCCGACGCACCGATGGACGCCAGGCACCTGATGACGGCCCGCGCCGCGGCGGGCTACATCGCCGCTGAACTTGCCATCGACGACGAGAACGCTGCGCTTCGGATTGCCGTGCAAGCGATCGAGCACTTCCGGCGCGCTCGCACACGTGAGGAGATTCGCGACTTCCTGCGGGTGCCGGCGTCCACCGGAGATGACCGGTGGGACACGCTGTTGGCTACTGCGATCGCGTGGGACGCGAAGCGTCGCGGAATCCGAGCGCCGTCGTGGACGTGGAAGCCGCCGCTTGCGACGGAGTGGTTGCCGGCGACGCCGGGCCAACCCGCGGAACGGTACCTCGAGATGATCCGCCAGAGCGCGGAGCCTGAGTTCCTAGAGAAGGGCATCCTGATGCGAGATCGGGATCTCGCCGTTGCCTGACGAGCATGGTCCGTTGTTCAGCGCGGACGAGATTCGAGAACTGCTTTCCGACCTTGGGGATCGCGTCGCTGCCCGCCACGAGCACGTCGACGCGTATATCGTCGGCGGCGCAGCGATCGCGATCATCCTCGGTTCCCGGCGGTCTACCGAGGATATCGATGGGCTGTTCTCGAACGTAAGCCTCGTACTCGAGATCGCCGATGAGATGGCGCACGAGCGCGGAATCCCACAACACTGGTTGAACTCTCGCATCGAGCCGTTCATGCCGACCGGGGTATCGACGGCTGACACTGAGGCGGAGTCGATCACATTGGGTGGGTTGACGGTCAGGCTGGCGTCACCGCGTTGGCTGCTCGCGATGAAGATGGCTGCTGGTCGGTTGAAGGATCGGGAAGACATCGTCGACCTCATCCGGCTCCTCGATATCCACTCGGCCGACGAGATCGTCGATTGGACATTCAAGGTGCACGGGGCGGAGTCGGTGATCCTCACCGACTCACATGAGTCCGTGTACTGGCAGGCAGAGGAGATGTTGCGCCTCGCCTGGCGCGACCCTGGCGCGTGAGTTCCGCTCAGAGGTTGCGCCCGATGTCCCACAACCGGTCGGGTCGCCCGTCGAGCGCCTCCGACACCGCGAGTGCCTGGTCGTCTGAGAGCGACGCCACGTAGTCGATGACGCCGCGGCCCACGCCGAGCCGACGAACGTCGGCGGTGTCGGGGATCGGCACACCCTCGGGTCGCGTCTCACGGATCCGGGCGTAGCCGTGGGTCGCGATCTCGACGAGCTCCTTGAGGCGCTGCGGCACGCGGTCGCGATCGTGCTCGTCGGTCGCCCAGGCGCTGAGCCCCTTCACCGCCCGGGCGAGCACCCGGCTGAGCCCGCGCTGGTACATGACGATGTCGGCCCGGTCGAGGATGAAGTGCCGGTGCACGAACTTCAGAATCTCGACCTCGTGCCATGCGCGCACATCGAGGGTCACGAGCCCGGTGCGCACGACGTCGGGCGGCGCCGGAACCACCGACGACTGCAGATGGCTGATCCACCGGTTCGTGAACGACGACAGCGCCCGCTCCGACGCGATCGACCCGTCGAACGGTGACGCGAGCAGCCCGTCGACGAGATCGTCGGCGACTCCGTGCACGGCGTCGGCGAATGCGTCGTCGTCGGCGATCCACGGGTCGCTGCGGAACAGCTTGCGACGCAGGCCCTCGAGTGCGCTCCCCGGCGGCGCCGCGCGCGCCGCGAGCGCCTCGTCGTCGAGTTCGCGCAGGCCGGCGCCGTCTTCCATCCATCCCCGGAACTCGCGCGCGACCGCGCCCTGGCTGAGCACGCCGGCGCGGTAGAAGTCGTCGACGTCGTGGATCGAATACGCGATGTCGTCGGCGATGTCCATGATCGAGCATTCCAGCGACTGTTGCAGCGGCGGATGTCCCGACCGCGCCTGCTCGAGATCGTGGGCATCGATGCCGTACGCCGAGTACTTCAGCGCCTCGGCGCCCTCGGCCGTGCGCCGCATGCCACGTGGCACCGGCCCGTCGCCGAGCGCATCGCCGTCGATGTACCGCGTCCACGGGTATTTCGCGACCGCGGTGCGCACTGCAGCAGTGAGGTTGAGGCCTCTGGGCGCCGCCTCGCTCACATCGAGCGCGGTGAGGATGCGGTAGCTCTGCGCGTTGCCCTCGAAGCCGTCGACGAGCCCGAGCGTCTCGCGTGCGAGGCGGTCGAGCACGCGCTCGCCGAGGTGCCCGAACGGCGGGTGCCCGAGGTCGTGGGCGCTCGCCGCGGCCTGCACGACGACCGCGTCGCAGCCGTGCCCGAGTGCGAACGCGCGGGTCGGTGATGCGGCATCCGTCAGTTTCACGGCGATCGCGCGCGAGACCGCCGTCACCTTGATCGAGTGCGTCAGCCGGTTGTGGATCAACGGGCCCGCGCCCGGCTGTGCGATCACCTGCGTGACGGCCGACAGCCGCGAGAAGTACGGCGAGAACCTGATGCGCTCGAGGTCGAGCCGGAACTGCGAGTGCTCACCGGTGACCTCGGCACTGCTGCGCGGCTCGGGAACTCGGCGTGACGCCCGCTCGATCGACATACGCCCAATCTATGCCGCGGGTCGCAGTCGCGGCCCTCGCACCGCACGCCGAGATGCTGCGGAAGAATTAACTGGGACATCTGACCCACTCTTGTTACGCTGCTCGGCGTGATGACGCACCCCCGACGACCGGTGCTCGTCGGTATCGCGCTCGCAGTACTCCTCGCCCTCGGCAGCACTCGCGGTCACGAGCGTCGACGCGGTGCGCGCCATGCTCACCGCGTTCACCGATCAGGCCGAGCGCGCCGACCGCGAGGTGATCTTCCGCAGCTGGAGCGTCGGCGTCGGCGCCGTCGGCGACATGCACACGAACGCCGACTCGTACCATGCCGTGCTCGACGGCATCGACTCCGACCGGCTCATCGTCTCGACGAAGTACACGCTCGGCGACTTCTACAGCCACCTGCCGCTCAACGACACCCTCGAGGTGGGCGACCAGCGCCGCATCGTCGAGTTCCAGAGCCGGCGCGAGTTCGAGAACTTCGGCGCGTTCCCCAACGACCTCGGCGTGCTCTACCGGCAGGCGCTGGCGCGGTTCATCGCCGCCAATCCGAACGTCGAGGGCATCTGGACCTGGACCCAGGACGGCGGCCCCTGGCGCGCCGGCCCACTCTCACTCGAGCTGAAGACCGGCTTCTGGCAGCTGTACGAGCTCAACACCGAGCTCGCGGTGCGGCTCGCCCGCGACCCCGACGCCGATCCGGCCGCGATCACCGCCGACTGGGCGAGGCGCTGGTTCTCGGATGACCCTGCCACGGTTCGGGCGATCGGCGAGGCCATGGCACAGTCGCGCGAGGCGATCACCGACGGGCTGTACATCGGCCCGTTCGCCGACCGGCGAGTCTTCGCGATCGGACTCGAGCCGCCGCCCATGATGTGGATCTTCGAATGGGACATCGTCACCGGCGACAGCGCCGTGCTCGACGTCATCTACGAGATCAGCCGAGGCGAACTCGACGAGGCGATCGCGGGCGGCGACCGCGCGCTCGCCGCGGTCGACCGCATGCGCGCATCGATCGAGTCGACGGATGCGGCGACCTGGCGTGATGCCGGGCTGCGCACGATGTTCCTCGACACCCTCGAGTACCAGGCGAGCACCTACGACATGCTCGGCGACTATCGCGAGATGTTCCTGCGACAGGCGCAGTGGCACGACACCCGCGATCCGGCCGCCCACGAGCAGTGGGATTCCGCGCGGCGCGCGTTCGAGGCATCCGCTGCCGCACACGAGGCGGCCTACGCCGGCGACCCGTACTACCCGGCCTACAACCTGACGGCCGCCGAGCTCGGCGTCGAGCGCGCTGAGCGCGACCTGCCCATGGCGTGGGCCGCGCGCATCCTGCTCGTGTTGCTCGCGGGGTGGCTGGTCTACGGCGTGCTCGCCGCACGCAGCGGTTCCCGACACCGCGGCGCCGGCGCTGCCCGCGCGCTGTGGGTGGCCGGCGCGAGGCCGTGGCGCGCCGTTGAGGTCACCGCGGGATTGGGGCGACTCGATCGGGTGCTCGTCGTCGCGGTGCCCGCACTCGTGCTGGTCGCCAGTCGCGGCATCCAGACCTGGTTCCTCGCGCCGGCGCACCTGTTCGTGACGCTCGGGTCGTGGCTCGTCTTCGTGCTCGTCGTGCTGGTGGCGCTGCGGTTGTTCGGCCGGCGGTCGGCCTGGCCCGTGCTCGCCGCGATCGGCGGCGCCGTGTCGCTGCGCGTCGGCCTGCTGCTCGCAGTGCTCGCGCCCACCGGGCCCGGCGGCTACTGGTTCGGCTTCTGGACCGACCCGCTCGCCCGATCGCTCTACCTGACTGTCGCGTTCGCCGCGTTCGGCTGGGTCGTCGTCGCCGCAGCGTGGGCGCTCGCGACGCAGATCGGCGGTCGTCGCGCCACGGGTGTCGTCATCGCCGGCATCGGCATCGTGCTCGCCGCATTCGGCGCGCTCATCGGCACGATCGGCCTCGAGGCCGTGCTCACCGCCTGGAACGACCAGATGGCCCTGCTGCCGTGGGGGCTCTCGCGCATTCTCGGCATCACGGTCTACCTCGACGTTCCGGCCGATACAGCCTGGTACGCCGCAGGGGCGGGAGCGGTGCTCGCGATCGCGGGCACCGCTCTCACCCTGCCGTGGAGGCGACGCTAGCCGGCGTAGCTTCCGTCGTCGCGCCCCGCCGCCTTCAGCTCCTTGCCGTGCACCGTCAGCGCGAAGATCACGAGCACGTCGAGGGTGATCACGATGAGCGACCACCAGGGCTGCGCCGGGATGAGGAACAGTTGCCCGATCGCGCTGAGGATCGCGAGGATGATCGCGATGACGCGCGCCCACGTCGCACCCGTGAACAGGGCGATGGCCACGAGGATGAGCACGACGCCGATGATCAGGTTCCACCACCCCCACCCCTGCACGTCGAAGAGGAACAGCTCGCCCTCGACGATGAAATAGGCGTTGTCGGGCTGAAGCAGGGCGATGAACCCCCGGATCGCATCGAAGATCCCGGCCATCAGCAGGACGATGGCGGCGAACCAGCCCCATCCGACCCAACCGGTCACTTGGGTGTCACTCATGTGGAACAACTCCCTTGCAGATTGTCGATGTGCGGGCTCGGTCGGGCCGCGCACGGATGGTGCTGACCGTGACCCTATGCACGAGGGTGGCGGTTGTCATCACGCAGGTCGCGTGATTGCCGAGCGGATGCCGCTGCCCGAGTCGCGGCATCCGCTCGGTTGTGCCTCGGTTTTACTCTGCCAACCCGGTCGCATACACTTGGTGAGGTTGTTGAGTCGGCCAAGCTTCACTGCGCCCGTTTTCACGGGTCAGGTGGGCAGAAGTCGGCGAGATCTCAACCCGTGGAAGGTTCGGCGAAGCCCGGGCGTCCATAGGGCGGTGGCTCAATTGGTAGAGCAGCGGTCTCCAAAACCGCAGGTTGCAGGTTCGAGTCCTGTCCGCCCTGCGAGCCGGCGATGAATGCCGGCCCACGAAAGGTGTACGAAGTGGCGCGAAAAGTAATCGACGAGCCGAGTGAAGACGTCGTCGCCAACGCGAAGCGCGATCGCGCAGCGCGTCGGAATCCCTTTTCGCGCATCGCACTGTTCATCCGGCAGGTCATCGCTGAACTGAAGAAGGTCGTCACCCCGACCCGCAGAGAACTCTTCAGCTTCACGGTGGTGGTGCTCGTGTTCGTCATCATCATGATGGCGATCGTGTACGGGCTCGACCAACTGTTCGGGTGGCTGGTGCTGTACGTCTTCGGAACGGGCGGGGCCTGATCGGGCCTTCGGCTCGAGGTATCCGATTCGCCGCAGGCGCACGCAAGAGAAGGATTGAGACAAGTGTCAAAGATTGAGCGCGACGACGTCGACTGGGCCACTGCCGCAGAGCAGTCCGCCGAAGACGACGAGGCCCAGACGGGCAACTCGCTCGGACACGACGAGAACTCAGTCGAGCCCGCCGAGCAGCGTGCGGTGCACGTCGTCGACGACGAGGGCAACGAGGTCGACCTCGATGCCGTGCTCGACGCCATGGCCGAGTCGAACGACCCCGAGGCCGACGCCGTCATCGACGACGCCCTCGAGATCGACTCGCCCGAAGAGGCCGAGGCCGCCTTCGAAGCCGTCACCGAGGAAGAAGAAGAGACCGCCGACCCCTACGCCGAGTTCCGCGCCGAACTGCGGTTCCTGCCCGGCAAGTGGTACGTCATCCACTCCTACGCCGGCTTCGAGCGTCGCGTGAAGGCCAACATCGAGCAGCGTCGTGAGTCGATGGCCATGGCCGACCACATCTTCCAGGTCGAGGTGCCCATGGAAGACGTCGTCGAGATCAAGAACGGCCAGCGCAAGATGGTCACCCGCGTGCGCATCCCCGGCTACGTGCTCGTGCGCATGGAGCTCAACGAAGAGAGCTGGTCGGTCATCCGGCACACTCCCGGAGTGACCGGCTTCGTGGGCAACGCGCACAACCCCACGCCGCTGCGCTTCGAAGAGGCCTTCGGCATGCTGAAGAGCCTCGTCGAGATCAAAGAGGTCGCGCCCGCCAAGGGTGCCAAGGCCGGTGCCGCAGCGGGTGCCGCCCGCCAGCTTCCCGCCGAGGTCGACTTCGAGGTCGGCGAGACCATCACGATCAAAGACGGCTCGTTCGCGGGCCTTCCCGGCACGATCAGCGAGATCAAGCCCGAGAGCGGAAAGCTCACCGTGCTCGTCTCGCTGTTCGAGCGCGAGACCCCGGTCGAGCTCAGCTTCGACCAGGTCACGAAGCTTTAGTTCCGGCGGTCGAGTAGGCGCGCCAGCGCCGTATCGAGGCCCACTCACGAGGTCTCGATACGCTGCGCTACTCGACCGGCGGCTTTCCGTTATCATTGACAGGTTGTGCGCTCGCGCACGAACCCCAATCCACCGCATCCCGGATCCGCCGGGCCTGCGGGAGAGTGCCCGCCAGGGCGTTCGATCAGAAAGAGAGAAATCATGGCACCGAAGAAGAAGGTCACTGGTCTGATCAAGCTTCAGATCAAGGCCGGCGCCGCCAACCCGGCCCCGCCCATCGGCCCGGCCCTGGGTCAGCACGGCGTGAACATCATGGAGTTCTGCAAGGCCTACAACGCGGCGACCGAGGCCCAGCGCGGCAACGTCATCCCCGTCGAGATCACGGTCTACGAAGACCGTTCGTTCACCTTCATCCTGAAGACCCCGCCCGCCGCCGAGCTCATCAAGAAGGCCGCCGGCGTCGCAAAGGGCTCGGGCGTCCCGCACACCACCAAGGTCGGCAAGCTGACCCAGGCGCAGGTGCGCGAGATCGCCGAGGCGAAGATGGTCGACCTCAACGCGAACGACCTCGACGCCGCGTCGAAGATCATCGCGGGCACCGCTCGCTCGATGGGCATCACGGTCGAATAAGACCGGTTCCGCTGGTCTCGACACGGCGCTGGCGCGCCTGCTCGACCGGCGGAGTGCAGATGCCTCGCACGAGACATCCGCTCACCAGAACTCAGACTCGTGGCAGCGCCCGCCAGGCGCAGATGACCACACTCTCTCAAGGAGAACCAACATGGCACAGAAGTCCAAGGCCTACCGCGCCGCGGCCGAGAAGATCGAAGACGGCAAGTACTACACCCCGACCGAGGCCGTCGCGCTCGCCAAGCAGACCGGCTCGGCGAAGTTCGACTCGACCGTCGAGGTCGCGCTGAAGCTCGGCGTCGACCCCCGCAAGGCCGACCAGATGGTGCGCGGCACCGTCATCCTGCCGCACGGCACCGGCAAGACCGCCCGCGTCATCGTGTTCGCCACCGGCCCCGCGGCCGAGGCCGCAATCGCTGCCGGCGCCGACGAGGTCGGCGGCGCCGAGCTCATCGAGAAGGTCGCCGGCGGGTACACCGCGTTCGACTCGGCGGTCTCGACCCCCGAGCTCATGGGCCAGGTCGGCCGACTCGGCAAGGTGCTCGGCCCCCGCGGCCTCATGCCCAACCCGAAGACCGGCACCGTGACCCCGAACGTGGGCCAGGCTGTCTCCGACATCAAGGGCGGCAAGATCGAGTTCCGTGTCGACAAGCACGCCAACGTGCACTTCGTCGTCGGCAAGGCGTCGTTCTCGAACGAGCAGCTCGAGGAGAACACCAAGGCCGCGCTCGAAGAGGTGCTGCGTCTCAAGCCGGCGAGCTCGAAGGGCCGTTACATCCAGAAGGGCGCCGTGTCGACCACGTTCGGCCCCGGCATCCCGCTGGACGTCAACGCCATCTGACACTCGTCGGTCGAGCGGTGGATCGAGTAGGCGTGCAACGCCGTATCGAGATCTAGCCGCGCAGCGACGTATGTAGACCACTACGAAGGGCTCGCCGGTTCGCCGGCGGGCCCTTCGTCATGCTTCTCCCGGCGTGGGAGCAAGGATCGGCGTCGGGAGCAGAGTTCGAGGGTTGCTCCCGCTGCCGATGATTGCTCCCACACGGCACGCCGCGCACGGGGCCGTCTGCTGGCCCTTGCGGTGGCCGACGACTCGGCGGTACCGTTCCCGCACGAGCGCCGGCACCGACCCCGCCAGGGGAACGACCGGCGGAGGAGCGACATGACCTCGTCCAGCGCACTCGATGCGGGCCGCGCGGCGGCGGCCGATCGGCGCTGGGCCGACGCGTACGAGCGCTTGGCCGGCGTCGACGCGAGCGACGGGCTCGGGGCATCCGAGCTCGACCTGCTCGCGACGGTCGCGCTGCTCCGCGGCGAGCCGCAGGCCTCGGTCGACGCGCTGACGCGGGCGTACGAGGCGCACCTCGCGGCTGACGACACCGCGGGTGCCGCGCACTCGGCGGGCTGGCTCGCCCTCAACCTGATCGAACTCGGGGACTTCACGCGCTCGGTCGCGTGGGCGGCGCGAGCGATGCGACTCGCTGGCAACATGGCGGAGCCGGGGGCGCTGGCCGGGTTCGTTCGGTTGGCGCCGGCGGTCGCGCAGCTCGGCAGCGGGAATCCGGCCGAGGCGAGGCTGGAGTTCGAGCAGGTGCTCGCGATCGCTGAGCGCCACGGCGACCGCGAACTCGCCGCGATCACCCGGATCGGTCTCGGCAAGGCGCTGATCGAGGTCGATGCCATTGCCGAGGGGTTCGAGTGCTTCGACGCGCTCATGACCGCGGTCGCGGCCGGCGAGGTGGAGCCCGTGCCGACGGGCGTCGTCTCATGCGCGGTGATCTCCGACGCGATCATGGCGTTCGACCTGGAGCGTGCCACCGAGTGGACGCGCGTACTCGATCGATGGTGCCGCGATCAACCCGAGCTGGTCACCTTCAGCGGGCAGCGGCATGCGCTTGATGCCTGTCTGCTGCTGCTGCGCGGCGCATGGGCCGAGGCGTCGACTGCCGCCGAACTCGCACTGTCGCGCTTCCGCACGGGAGACTATCGCGCCGTCTACGGTGCCCCGTACTACCACGCCGAGCTCGCGCGGCTGCGCGGTGCGTTCCACTCCGCCGAGGAGTCGTATCGGCGGGCCGGCGAGTCGGGATGGGAGCCGCAGCCGGGACTCTCGTTGCTGCATCTCGCTGCCGGGAGAACCGATCGCGCACAGGAGGAGATCCGACGCAGCGTCGCGGGCGCCGACCCGTTCACGCGCAGGTTCCTGCTGCCGGCGGTGGTCGAGATCGAGGTAGCGGCGGGCGACCTCGGCGCGGCACGCCATGCTGTCGACGAGCTCCGCGAGGCGGGCAGGTCGACGCCGACCCCGATGCTCGCCGCGACCGTGGCCGCAGCGGAGGGGCGCGTGCTGCTCGCCGAGGGCAACCCCGCGGCGGCGCTCGACGCCGCGCACGCCGCGGCCGACGCATGGAAGGCCCTCGCCGCCCCGTACGAACGCGCGCGGAGCGTCGTGTCGGCTGGGCGAGCGCTGCTGGAGCTCGGCGATCGCGACGCCGCTCTCGCGGAGTTCAAGGGTGCACGCGAGGTCTTCGTCGCGCTCGGCGCCGCCCCCGCGCTCGCCGAGCTCGAGGACCTGATGGGAGATCGTCGCGCCGGGGTGCTCACGCCGCGCGAGGTCGAGGTGCTGCGCCTCGTGTCGACCGGGCTCACCAATCGCGCGATCGGCACGAGGCTCTCGCTCAGCGAGAAGACCGTGGCACGCCACATCGCCAACATCTTCGGCAAGCTCGAGCTCTCGTCGCGTGCCGCGGCCACGGCGTACGCCTACGAGAACGGGCTCGTCTGACCGGTGGCGGCCGCGGGTGGACTTCAGTACGTGACGCGGAATCCGTGCTCGCCGGTCGGATCGAGATCGCTCGCGCTCATCGTGGTAACACTCGCCCCGGGCGGCCCCTCGTCGAACCAGCCGAGCATGGCGTCGATCGCCTGAGGCTCGCCCTCGATCTCGGCTTCGACGGCGCCGTCGGAGCGATTGCGCACCCACCCGGAGACACCGAGCCGCTGCGCCTCGACGCGGGCGCTGAACCGGAAGCCGATGCCCTGCACCTGGCCGTGCACGACGACGTGCCTGCGGATCACGTCCATGCGGCAACGATATGCCCGCTCAGCCCCCGGGCGCGAGCGCCGCGCACGAGATGCGGCTGCGCGGCGATATACCGCGCAGCCGCATCCGATCGATGACCGCTACCGCGGGGCGGGGCTCGTCGCGTCGTCGGCGGTGCCCACGGCCGAGACCGAGCCCGTGCGCAACCGGATCTCGTTCGCCACGGCGACGGCGTCGCCCTCGGGCGCGTCGGACTTGCGGTCGGGCCGGGCGAGCAGCAGGTACGCGAGGCCGGTCACGAGCACGACCACGAGGCCGATGAGCACGATCCAGTCGGTGACGAAGTTGCCAGACGTGCCCGGCGTGGCGAGCAGGACCATCGCGAATATGCCGTACACGAGGGCGGCGACGTTCACGGTGAAGCCCCAGCGCCCGAGACTGAACGGACCGGCCGGCTTCCAGCCGCGCAACCGCTGACGCAGCGACGCGAGCACGACCATCTGGAAGGCGACGTAGATGCCGAGCACCGCGAACGCCGTGACCGGCACGAGCAGGTCGGCGTTCAGCCACACGAGCACGGCGATGAGCGCGGGCACGGTGCAGGCCACGATGAGGGCGTTGGTGGGCACCTTGCTCCTCACGGAGACCTTGGCGAGCCAGCGGTGCCCCGGGATCATGCCGTCGCGGGCGAACGAGAACAGCAGTCGGCTCGCGGCGGCCTGCAGGCTGAGCACGCATGAGAGGAACGCGGTGATCGCCACGAGGAGGAACACCTTCGCGCCGACCGGCCCGAGCGTCGACTCGAGGATCGCGGGGATCGGATCGGCGTCTTCGCCTGAGACGATCGCCTGCAGGTCGGGAGCTGCGAGCACGTAGCCGCCGAATGAGAACAGCGCCGAGACTCCGCCGACGAGGATCGTGAGGATCATGGCTTTCGGGATGCGCCGCGCGGGGTTCTCGACCTCTTCGGCGACGTCGCCGCAGGCCTCGAAGCCGTAGAACAGGAACAGGCCGGCCAGCGCCGCACCGACGAACGCGGTGAGGTAGCTGCCGTCGCCCTCGACGCCCATGGTGTCGAAGAAGATGCCGAAGTCCTGCTTGCGCTGGAAGATCAGCAGGTAGAGCCCCAGCCCGATCACGCCGATGAGCTCGGCGGCGAGACCGATGCGGGCGACGCGTGCGAGCCACTTGGTGCCCGTCAGGTTGATGGCGAGGGCGATCACCAGCAGGCCGAGCGTGAGCCACAGCGTCGTGGCGGGGGTCGCCTCGAGGCCCAGGAGACTGGCGGCGAAGCCCGAGCCGAACTCGGCGACGGCGGTGATCGTGACGATCATCGCCCAGATGTAGACCCATGCGGCCATCCACGCGTATCGCCTGCCCCAGAGGCGGCGCGCCCAGGGGTAGATGCCTCCGTGGATCGGGTACTGCGACACGACTTCGCCGAACACGAGTGAGACCAGCAGCTGTCCGGCGCCGACGATCACGATCCACCAGATCGAGGGCGGCCCGCCGACCGTCAGCGCCAGCGCGAACAGCGAGTAGACGCCGACGAGGGGTGAGAGGTACGTGAAGCCGAGGGCGAAGTTCGCCCACAGGCTCATGGAGCGGTTGAATGAGTCCTCGTAGCCGAGGACGCTCAGGTGTTCACCGTCGCCGAGTTCACTCGGCTTGGCAGGTTCGACTGGCATGGTGCCCTTTCGATCGTCGTTGATCTCGCGCTCCCCACCCGAGCGCACGGTGAGCGTCAGCATAGTGAATCATTCAGGTGTAAAGCTATAGCTCCGAATGATTAACCCGCCCGACCCGTCGGATGACGCCGCTCCGGGACCGTGCAAGGATGCCCGCATGGGGACCGTCACCGACTACCTGGCCGCACGCGAAGGTGAGAACCAGAAGGCACTCGAGCACGTCATCGCCGTCGCACGCGAGCTCGTGCCCGACGCCACCGAGGGCGAGAGCTACGGTATGCCCGCCTTGCTGCACCGCGGCAAAGCCTTCGTCGCGGCGATGGAGGCGAAGCAGCATCTCGGGCTCTACCCCTTCAGCGGGCAGATACTGCAGGGGTTCGCCGACGAGCTCGGGGACTTCACTTGGTCGCCCGGCGCGGTCCAGTTCACCGCCGAGCACCCGATACCCGACGACCTGCTGCGCCGCATCCTCGGCGAGCGGATCGCCCGGATCGACGCGCAACTCGACAGGAAGCGGCGCTGATCCCAGCGCCGATCTACACAGATCTACCCATTCGGCCCGACGACCAAGATGCATGGTTCGGTCGACGCGAGCGAGCGGATGTCGCGCCTAGCGTTCAGGCATGGACATCCCGCTGCTTGCCGGCACGATCTCGACCGTGGTCTTCGCGGTCAGCAATCTGCCGATGCTGCGCAAGGCACTGCGCACGAGGGATGTCTCGTCGTACAGCCTCCCGAGCATGTTGATGATCAACGCGGCGAACGCGGTGTACTCGCTCTACGTGTTCAGCCTGCCGATCGGCCCGATCTGGACCCTGCATACGTTCTACCTCGTGTCGTGCGGCATCATGCTCGTGCTCTGCGTGCGGGCGCGCCGCACCTCGACGGGCAGCAAGGCGCGCTCACGCGGGAGCCGCCGAGACGCCGAGCCCGGCGCAGATCAGCTCGGCGAGCGCTCGAAGGTCGGGGCCGGCGTCGTCGTCTGAATCGCCGTGGTCGGCATGCGGGCGGATCGAGAGGATCGCCACCCACGCGGCGGCGGCGGCCTGGACCGCGCGCGCGGCGATGGGGGAGCGCACGCTGCCGCGCAGCACGCGCTCGACGATGCCCTGCACCTGCTGCCGGTACTCGCGCAGCTTCGCCCGCACGTCGGGGTGGGTACGCTGCTCGCGCCAGACGATGACGCCGAGCACCGCCGACTCGGCCTGAACGTCGGCGAGCGCCTTCGAGAGGTTGAGCAAGGCGGCGACGGGGTCACCGGGCTCGACCAGCGCACTCGGGTCGATGGGCCCGAGGTCGAGTCGCTCGGTCACGAGCGCGCGCAGCAGATCGTGCTTCGTCGGGAAGTAGTAGAACAGCAGCCCCTTGGGCACCCCCGCCGACTTGGAGATGCTCGAGGTGGGCGTGGCGTCGAACCCGCGCTCGGCGAACAGGCGCTCGGCGGCGTCGAGGATGCGCTCGCGCGTGGCGGGTGGCGCGGTCATGGACTGCTCTCGTGAACGATAAGGGGGACGGCAGCGTCCCCGCCGTCCCCGGTGATCAATGGTGCGGTCAGTGGGTGACCGCGTCGTGATGCGCCTTCATGCTCGGGCGGATGGCGAGGGCGGCGACGATGACGGCGACTGCTCCGCCGATCCACGACATCCAGGCGGGACCGAAGGTCATCGCGTCTGCGTATGCGCCGATCCATGGCGAGACGATCAGCAGCAGCCCGAGGGCACCCTGCACGTACTCCATGGCGACCATGCCCGGCATCGCGAGGTTCACGACGCCTGAGATCACGAGCAGCACGCCGAGCGTGACCATGAGCGCGACCGATGAACCCATCGGGGCCATCAGCAAGCCAGACACGGCCACGACGATGCCGACGGCGATCGCCACCCAGTCCTCCCAGCGTGTCCATTTCTTCATCGAACCAACCTCCTCCGGATCGGGAGCACCCCTGTTCGGGGGTCAATACCACGCTAGAACTGATTGACCGCCCGGTCAAGACCCCAGTTCTCGTTCGCCGATCGAGAGGTATCCATTGCGCGCGGAGCGCGGGACATCCATTCTTGACGGAGCCCTACCCGCCCCCCAGCAAAGGAACTCCGTGGAACTGCTGTTCACCCCGTTCGCCGGCATCATCGCCCTCGTCATCGTCGCCGCCGTCATCCTGTGGATCTGGGCGAAAGTGCTGTACCGCAACGTGTCTCCCGACGAGGCGATCGTCGTCACCGGCAAGCGCTCGCGCCGCAAGATGGTCGACGGTGTCGACACCGAGGAGTCGGGGCAGCGCGTGGTGCACGGCCAGGGCGTGTGGATCATGCCCTTCTTCCAGAAGGCGCACAAGATCTCGCTGCGCTCGCGTGCCATCGAGATCCGCGCCGAAGCGCAGACCAACAACGGCATCACGGTGCACGTCGACGCCGTCGCGATCGTGAAGGTCGGCGACAGCGCGGCCTCGATCCGTGCCGCCGCGCAGCGGTTTCTCGGCCAAGACAAGAACATCGACATCTTCGCCCAAGAAGTGCTCTCGGGGTCGCTGCGCGCGTCGATCGGTGCGACCGACGTGCTCACGATCATCAACCGCCGTGACGAGCTCTCGGCGGCGGTGCTCGGCGTGGCGCGCGAGTCGCTCGTGAACCAGGGCCTCGACGTCGACTCGTTCGAGATCAAGGGCATCTCCGACACCAACGGCTACATCGACGACCTCGGTCGTGCCGAGCAGGCCAAGGTGCGCAAGCAGGCCGAGATCGCCGAGGCACAGGCGCAGCGTGAGGCCCGTGAGGCGGTCATCGCCGCCGAGCAGACCGTCGCCGAGCGCGAGGCCGAGCTCGCCCAGCGCAAGGCCGCGCTGCAGCGCGAGACCGACAAGGCGACCGCCGAGGCCGCTGCCGCTCGCCCGCTTGCCGAGGCACTCTCGCAGCAGGAGGTCGTCGCCCAGCAGGAGATCACCGCGCAGAAGAAGGCCGCGCTGCGTGCGGCCGAGCTCGACTCCGAGGTCAAGGCCGTCGCCGACGCCCAGGCCTACAAGGTCAAGGTCGAAGCCGAGGCCGCCGCCGACGCGGTGCGCATCGCCGCCGACGCCGACCGCGTGGCCCGCACCGCCTCGGCCGAGGCGCTGAAGGCCGAGGGTCTGGCCGAGGCCGATGCCATCAACGCGCGAGGTGCCGCAGAAGCCGCCGCCACCAAGGCCGCCGCAGAGGCGGTGGCGCAGCAGTCCGAGGCGCTGCTGCAGATGCGGCTCATCGACGCGCTGCCGCTCATCGCGCGCGAGCTGGCCGCACCTATGTCGAACATCGACCAGCTCACGGTCGTGTCGACCGACGGGGCGTCGCAGCTCGCCAAGAACGCCGTCTCGGGCATCACCGAGGTCGACGCGATGCTGAGCTCGACCATGGGCGTCGGCATCCGCGAACTCATCGGGTCGCTCGTCGGCGGCACCGCTGCGGGCGCGGCCGCCGGCTCGGCGATCGCGCGTGGCAACGAGCCCGTGCCGACGCCCGCGTTCGTCGCGCTCGACGACGCCGGCACGCGCTTCGAGGGCGCGGCCGCAGACGCGCCTGCCGACACGACCGTCCGCGACACCCCGGCCGTCACCGAGTAGCGCCGCGCGCGGGCCCGGCCGGCGCCCGGCGCGGGCTCGTTCTGAGCACAGGAACACACGCCGGGTGGACGCGAAAACAGGAACGGATGACCCGATGGGGTCATCCGTTCCTGTTTTCGGATCGGCGGGGCTGAGCGTCAGCCGATGCGGATCAGCTTCTTGTTCACGAACTCGTCGGCGCCGAGGCGGCCCATCTCGCGGCCGGTGCCCGAGCGCTTGACGCCGCCGAAGGGCAGCTCGGCGCCGTCGGCGAGCACGACGTTCACGAACACCATGCCGGCCTCGATGCTGTCGGCCACGCGCTGCGCCTGCTCGTCATCGGTCGTGAACACGTACGAGCCGAGACCGAACGGGATGTCATTGGCGATGCGCACCGCCTCGGCCTCGTCGGCGGCGCGGTAGACCTGCGCGACCGGTCCGAAGAACTCCTCTTTCGAGGCGGGGTTCTCGGGCGTGACGTCGGTGAGCACCGTCGTCGGGAAGAACGCACCCTCGCGCGCGCCGCCGTGCACGAGCGTGGCGCCGTGCTCGACGGCACGCTTGACCTGCTCGTCGAGGCCTTCGGCCGCCTTCAGCGACGACAGCGGGCCGAGCGTGGTGTCGGCCGACGTCGGGTCGCCGACCTCGATCTCGGCGAGCTTCGCCGTGAACTTCTCGAGGAACGACTCGTAGATGTCGTCGGCGACGATGAACCGCTTGGCCGCGTTGCACGACTGGCCGTTGTTGTCGAGGCGGGCGTCGACAGCTGCCTGCACCGCGCCGTCGAGGTCGTTCGTCGAGAGCAGGATGAAGGGGTCGGAGCCGCCGAGCTCGAGCACGACCTTCTTGAGGTGGCGTCCGGCGATCTCGGCGACCGCGGCACCGGCACGCTCGGAGCCGGTGAGCGAGACACCCTGCACGCGCGGGTCGGCGATGACCGTGGCGATCTGGTCGTGCGAGGCGTACATGTTCACGTAGGCGCCCTGCGGGAAGCCGGCGTCGAGGAAGATGCGCTCGATGGCCGCGGCCGACTCGGGGCACTGCTCGGCGTGCTTCAGCACGATGGTGTTGCCGATGATGAGGTTCGGGCCGGCGAACCGGGCGACCTGGTAGTACGGGAAGTTCCACGGCATCACGCCGAGCAGCACGCCCAGCGACGAGCGGCGCACGACCGCCGTGCCGTCGCCCGCGAGCAGCGTGATGGGCTCGTCCTTCAGGAAGTCGGCCGAATGGTCGGCGTAGTACCCGTAGATGTCGGCGGCGAAGTCGACCTCGCCGAGGGCCTGCTCGATGGGCTTGCCCATCTCGCGCACGATGATCTCGGCGAGCTCTTGACGGCGCTCGGTGTGCAGCTCGCTGACGCGGCGGATGAGCGCAGCGCGCTCGTCGACGGTCGAGGCCTTCGACCAGTTGCGGTGCGCCTCGTCGGCCGAGGCGATGGCTGCCTGAAGCTCGGCGTCGGTGATCGTCGGGTAGCTCTTGACCGTCTCACCGGTCGCAGGATTGATCACGGCATAGTTGCTCATGGGGATTCTCCTTCTCGGGTGCACGCGCCAGAGCTTCGTCTGCCGCGGTGCATACGCTCGTTGTTCAAAGATATAGCAGCGGATGATTTATTTCGACACGGATGCCGCAGGCTCGACGATCACGCTGAACGGCGTTGCGGCGCATTCGACCGCGGGCGACCCCGGGGCGGCCAATTGGCCGACGGGCAGCGTCGGCTCGGTCGAGAGCAGCACGCGACGTTCGGCGTTGACGAGTGCGAGGGGCTCGGGCACCTCGAGGAATCGCGACAGCAGCTCGTGCTCGAGGCGACGAACGGCGATGTCGGCACCGACGACGCCGACCATGCGCGGGCCCGCCTCGGGACCGTCGATCGCGGCATGTACGGGCATCGTCAGGGTGAGGATGTAGTCGCACGTGCAGAGGTGGTCGACGTAGGGGCCGGTGACGTGGGCGTCGCGGGTGGTCGCGGGGATGCGGTACCACTCGAGTGCGCGGAAGTCGCGCAGGTACTCGGTGTAGCCGCGCGTCGACAGGTCGAGGCGGGTCGGCTCGGTGGTCGAGCCGAGCACGGGGTTCGCCTCGAGCGGGCCGAGCCACCAGGCGAAGTGCACGTCGCGCCCGCGCACGATCTCGCCGTCGGCGATGACACCGGCACCGACGAACAACGGCACGCCGGCGTGCTCGGGGACCGGCATCAAGCGCGGCAGCACGAGGTCGGCCACGACGTCGTCGAGTGCGGCGGGCCGCATGTCGGGCGTCGTGCCGAGCGTCTGCTCGATGGGTGATCGCCATTCGGCGAGCTGGTCGAAGGCGCCGGCGAACACCGTGGTGACGGCGTCGGCGACGGCACGCACCTCGGGTGGCACGGGCGCGTCACGCGGTGATCGGCTCATCGAGCGAACCTCCTCGTTCGATGCGGGCCTTGGTGGCGAGCAGGTGCTCCGACAGTCCGCGCACGAGGTCGCCGACCGCTTCGCGCGCCTTCGCGGTGCGGTGCTGCGCGATGGCCCGCACGATGCGACGATCGTGCGCCGCCACGTCGGCTCGCTGCGCAGCGTCGTCGAGGCCGAGCAGCAGCAGGGGACCGAACTCGGCCTGAAGTCGGATCTGCTCGCGCACGAGCCGGGCCGACTGGCTGAGCACCGCGACCTCGAGGAAGAACCCGCCCTGGTTCGTGCGCGCGGCCGCCGCGGTCGTGAAGTCGGCGGCGCGCAGCCACGTCGTGATCCGCTCGGCATCGCCGGTTGACGCGCGTTCGGCGGCGCGTTCGACCGTTCCGGCGAGGATCGCCCCGAAGTACACGGCCATGTCGCTCAGCTCGACCTGCGCAAGCCCCCGCAGCCGCGTGGTGATGAGCGAGCGGTGGTCGGCGTCGTTCTCGACGATGAAGCTGCCGCCGTCGCGGCCGCGGCGCGTTTCGACGAGGCCGGTCTCGCGAAGGATGCCGAGCCCCTCGCGCACCGTGATGAGCGCGACGCCGAAGCGGCGCGCGAGTTCGGGCTCGCTCGGCAGGCGCTCGCCTGGCCCGAGCACGCCGAGCACGATGCCGTCGGTGAGGCGCTGGGCGACCTGTTCGGCACGGCCCGTGTCGGCGAGCTGGGCGAACACGGCCTCGCGTGCGCCCGGTCCCACCCTCGACTCCATGGGTTCAGGCTAGTCGAGCGGCAGGCCGCCGAATGGCGGCGCGCGCAGAAATCATTCAAGATAGGATGAATTGGCGCGGTCGAAGGGCCGCCGACATGCGAAGGCGGATGACCCATGCACGAGCCACGGCCCGATGAGGCGCCACGGGGCGTACTCGCCGGTGTGCGCGTCGCCGACTTCTCGCGGGTGCTCGCCGGGCCCTACACGACCATGATGCTCGCCGACTTCGGCGCCGACGTCGTGAAGATCGAGCCGCCGACCGGCGACGACACCCGGCACTGGGCTCCGCCCGTCGACGCGAACGGGCAGGCCACCTACTTCGGCAGCGTGAACCGCAACAAGCGCTCGGTCGCCCTCGACCTGAACGATGCAGCCGACCTTGCTGAGGCGCAGCGGCTCGCGGCGACGGCGGATGTCGTCATCGAGAACTTCAGGCCGGGAGTCATGGCGCGGTTCGGGCTCGCGTTCGACGACGTGCATGCGGTCAATCCCGGCGCCGTCTACTGCTCGATCACGGGGTTCGGCACCGGTGAGGGCGCGGCGCTCGCCGGCTACGACCTGCTCGTGCAGGCCGTCGGCGGGCTCATGTCGATCACCGGCGCGTCCGACGGCGAACCCGCCAAGGCCGGCGTCGCACTCGTCGACGTGCTGACGGGGCAGAACGCGCTGGCCGGAATCCTGCTCGCCCTGCGCGAGCGCGACCGCACCGGTGCAGGTCAGCTCGTCGAGGTCAACCTCGTGCAGAGCATGCTGTCGGCGCTGACCAACCAGGCGGCGTCGACGCTCGCCACGGGCACGGCGCCGAAGCGGCTCGGCAATGCGCACCCGAGCATCGCACCGTACGCGGTGTTCCATGCCGCCGACCGCGAACTCGTCATCGCCGTCGGCAACGACAAGCAGTTCCGGGCGCTTGCCGCGGTGCTCGGGGCGGATCTCGATACGCGTCATCCTTCGTCGGGCGCTACTCGATCGGCGGGGGTGAGTCCTCCTTCGTCGGGCGCTACTCGATCGGCGGGGGTGAGTCCTCCTTCGTCGGGCGCTACTCGATCGGCGGGGGTGAGTCCTCCTTCGTCGGGCGCTACTCGATCGGCGGGGGTGAGTCCTTCTTCGTCGGGCGCTACTCGATCGGCGGGGGAGTCTGTTTCGTCGGGCGCTACTCGATCGGCGGGGTTCGACGATGCACGGTTCGCGACGAACGCCGAAAGAGTCGCGCATCGCGCCGAGCTCACCGCGCTTATCGAGCAATGTCTGGCCGGGGCATCCGCCGATCACTGGGTCGCCGCGCTCACCGAAGTCGGCGTTCCCGCCGGACTCGTGAACGACGTCGGCGAGGCGATCGCATTCGCCGGGGGACTCGGGCTGGACCCGGTCGCTGAGATCCCCGCCGCCACGCACGTCAGCCGCACCATCGCGAATCCGATCCGACTGACCACCGACCCCGCCGCCTACCGAACCCCTCCGCCCGCGCTCGACGAACATTCGGGCGCCGACTGGCTCGAGACATCCGCCCGCCGAAAGGAACCACGATGACCACCGCCCCGCGAATCGACGCCGTGTTCGACCTCGACGCCCTGCTCAGCGAAGACGAGCGCGAGTGGCAGCAGCGTGCGCGGCGCTTCGCGCAAGAGCGCATCATGCCGGTGATCGAGGACGACTTCGAGCAGAAGCACTTCCGCCGCGAGCTCGTGAAGGAGCTCGGTGACCTCGGGTTCCTCGGCATGCACCTGAAGGGCTACGGATGCGCCGGGGCCGGCGCCGTCGCGTACGGGCTCGCGTGTCTCGAGCTCGAGGCCGCCGACTCGGGCTGGCGCACCTTCGTGTCGGTGCAGGGTTCGCTCGCAATGAGCGCGATCCACAAGTACGGCTCGGCGGAGCAGAAGAACCGCTGGCTGCCCGGCATGGCCGCCGGCGACCTCGTCGGCTGCTTCGCGCTCACCGAACCGCAGGGCGGCAGCGACCCCGCCGGCATGACGACGACCGCGCGGCGCGACGGCGACGGCTGGGTCATCGACGGCGCCAAGCGCTGGATCGGGCTCGCCTCGCTGGCCGACGTGGCCGTCGTCTGGGCGAAGGTCGAAGACCCCTCGGGTGCCTTCGGCGAGGGCGGCAGCGCGGTGCGCGGGTTCCTCGTGCCGACCTCGACGCCCGGCTTCACGGCGACGCCGATCGACGGCAAGCTGTCGATGCGCGCGTCGGTGCAGTGCGACATCACGTTCGACGGGGTGCGGGTCGACGACGACGCGATCCTGCCCGGCGCACGCGGACTCAGCGGCCCCTTCGGCTGCCTCAACGAAGCCCGCTACGGAATCGTGTGGGGTGCGATGGGCGCCGCCCGCTCGTGCCTCGAGGCGGCGATCGAGCGGTCGACCTCGCGCGAGGTGTTCGGTAAGCCGATCGGCGCGAACCAGCTCATCCAGGCCAAGCTCGCCGACATGTTCCTCGAGGTCGAGAAGGGTGTTCTGCTCGCCCTGCACCTCGGCCGGCTGAAGGAGCAGGGCACGCTCACACCCGCGCAGATCTCGGTCGGAAAGCTCAACAGCGTGCGAGAGGCGCTGCACATCGCGCACGAGGCGCGGGCCATCCTCGCAGGCGACGGCATCACGAACGCGTGGCCGGTCATGCGGCACGCCGCGAACCTCGAGTCGGTGCGCACCTACGAGGGCACCGACGAGATCCACCAGCTCATCCTCGGACGTGAGCTCACCGGACTGAACGCGTTCTGAAGGGTCGTCGGTCGAGCCGAACACCCCGGCATCGATGTGCGCAATTCAGGTCCGCGCACGGCGTGTCGCGTCATCCGGTGCCGATATGCCCCCGCGACACACCTCCGTACCTGAATTGCGTACTGGAGAGTCGGCGTGGGCTGGAGCAGTAGGTGGGGCAGTGGGCTGGAGCCGGGGGGCTCGGAGGAATGAAACGCGGGGTAACGCCGTTTCAATCTGGAGGCCGGGTCGTGATGGACTCGACCGCATCACCGCACACCTGCGGCCTCCACACCTCCCCATGAACGGAGCCTCTATGACCCGCGCCTCTCGCGTCCGCACCCTGCTCGGCCTCGCCGCGGCCTCTGCCGCCCTCGTCGTGCTCGCCGCATGCTCGAGCGGTTCGCCCGAGGCTTCGGCCGGGTCATCCGCCGCAGGTGACGACTTCGGACTCGTGAAGGCCGGCACGCTCACCGTCGCGACCGAGGGCACGTACCGCCCCTTCAGCTTCCACGACGACGGCTCGGGCGACCTGGTCGGCTACGACGTCGAGGTGGCCGAGGCCGTCGCCGACAAGCTCGGCCTCGAGATCGAGTTCCAGGAGACGCAGTGGGACGCGATCTTCGCCGGCCTCGACGCGGGCCGGTTCGACGTGATCGCGAACCAGGTGTCGATCAACCCCGAGCGCGAAGAGCAGTACCTGTTCAGCGCGCCCTACACGGTGTCGTCGGGCGTCATCGTCGTCAACGAGGGCGACACCTCGATCTCGAGCTTCGACGACCTCGCCGGCAAGACCACCGCCCAGTCGCTCACGAGCAACTGGAACGAGCTCGCCACCGAATCGGGCGCCAACGTCGAGGCCGTCGAGGGCTGGGCCCAAGCCGTCGCTCTGCTGCAGCAGGGCAGGGTCGACGCGACCATCAACGACGAGCTCACCTACCTCGATTTCGTGAACACCAACGGCCCGTCGGGCATCGAGGTCGCCGCGACGACCAGCGATTCGTCGCTGAGCGCGCTCGCCTTCACGAAGGACAAGACCGACCTCGTCGCCGCGATCGACACCGCGCTCGACGAGCTGCGCGCCGAGGGCGTGCTCGCCGAGCTCGGCGAGAAGTACTTCGGCGCCGACGTCTCCGAGTAGTCTCTGGTTCGAAACCGTCGGCCCCGCCAGGTGCGGGGCCGACGGTGCTTCCTGACGCGAAGGGCGGTAGGTCATGGCCGAAGGCTGGCAGCTGTTCCTCGATTCGTTCTGGCCCCTCGTGCTCGGCGGGCTCACCGGCACCATCCCGCTGGCACTCGCTTCGTTCGCGATCGGACTCGTGCTCGCGCTCGGCGTCGCGCTCATGCGACTCTCGAAGAACCGGGTGGTTTCGGGCATCGCCCGGTTCTACATCTCGGTGATCCGGGGCACACCGCTGCTCGTGCAGCTTTTCGTGATCTTCTACGGCATGCCGTCGATCGGCATCGTGCTCGACCCGTGGCCGAGTGCGATCATCGCGTTCTCGCTGAACGTCGGCGGGTACGCCGCCGAGGTCATCCGCGCCGCGATCCTCTCAGTGCCGAAGGGCCAGTGGGAGGCCGGCTACACGATCGGCATGTCGCACGGCACCGCGCTGCGGCGCATCATCCTGCCGCAGGCGGCGCGAGTCTCGGTGCCGCCGCTCTCGAACACGTTCATCTCGCTCGTGAAGGACACGTCGCTCGCGTCGCTCATCCTCGTCACCGAGTTGTTCCGCGTCGCCGAGCAGATCGCCGCGTTCAGCGGCGAGTTCATGCTGATCTATCTCGAGGCGGCACTCATCTACTGGCTGTTCTGCCTCGTGCTCTCGGCCGGGCAGGGCCGCATCGAGCAGCGATTGGACCGCTATGTCGCACAGTGACCCAGCCGGCGAGCGAGCGGATGTCCCGGGCGGCGACCCGCTCGCCCCCGCCGACATCCCCGACGATTCGGTGCTGCTCACGGCACGGGGCATCCGCAAGTCGTTCGGCGACAACGAGGTGCTGCGCTCGATCGATCTCGAGGTGCGTCGCGGCGAGGTCGTCGTGCTCATCGGGCCGAGCGGCTCGGGCAAGACCACGGTGCTGCGCTCGCTGAACGGCCTCGAGACGCCCGATGCCGGAACGATCGACTTCGAGGGCGGCCCGTCGCTCGACTTCGCCGCACCGATCGCGAAGGCGACGCGGTTCGCGTTGCGCGACCGGTCGGCCATGGTGTTCCAGCAGCACAACCTGTTTCCGCACATGACGGTCATCGAGAACGTCATCGAAGGCCGGGTGCGCGTGCAGCGGGTTCCGAAGAAGCAGGCGATCGCCGAGGCATCCGCACTGCTCGAACGCGTGGGCCTCGCCGAGAAGCGCGACGCCTACCCGTTCGAACTGTCGGGCGGCCAGCAGCAGCGCGTCGGCATCGTGCGGGCGCTGGCGCTGAAGCCGCAGCTGCTGCTGTTCGACGAGCCGACGAGCGCGCTCGATCCCGAGCTCGTGGGCGAGGTGCTGCAGGTCATCAAGGAGCTCGCCGACGAGGGCTGGACCATGGTCGTCGTGACCCACGAGCTGAGCTTCGCGCGGCAGGCGGCCGACGAGGTGCTGTTCATGGACGGCGGTGTCGTCGTCGAGCGGGGTGCGCCCGCGCAGATCTTCACGAAGCCGGCGGAGGAGCGCACCCGGCGGTTCCTCGACCGCATCCTGCGACCGCTCGACTGACTCGTGCTCGGCGGGTGTATGGTGCTTCCCAAGGTCGTGCCGGTGATGGATACGGGGGATTCCATGAATATCGTCGCACCACAAGATGGACGGGATGAGGCTGCTCCGGGGGCACCGTCGCTGAAGCCGGGAAAGAAGTCCAAGAAGCCGAAGCCGTGTGTGCCGTGTGCTCCAACCGGTGCGACCGCGATTCGCGTGCGCTCCGATCGCCTGCAGGTGGTCGACGCCGCGGGAGCCATTCTGCATTCGGTGACGTACTTCGATCCCATCGTCGTGGCGGTGGCCGCGATCAGCGCGGCCACAGGTTCTGCGCCCGTGATCACGCCGCACAGTGGCGGGATCGAATCGGCGCCCGGCACCTATTACCGGTGGGGCGGGCTGCAGCTCAACGATTCGAACTCCTCCGTCGCTCCTCCTCTGGAGCCGGAGTGGTTCGTGCGTGTAGACGGACCGACCGCGGACGGGTTGCCCGTGACGACAGCTGCCGGGGTATCTGTCGGCCAGTCGCAGGTGGATGTCGAGGCACTGGTGCCCGGCACACTGCAGTCGCTCGTGGTCGCCGGCGAGACGGTGTTAGACGGTCGGTACGAGGAGACCGTCGTCGGTCACGACAGCGGTGCCGACCTGACCCACTCGGTCTTCGTCAGGCTCGAGGGCGTGCCGCTCGGCGTGACGGTGATGCTCGCCCCGGCGAGAAATTACGGCAGCTGACACGATCCGGTTGGGTCTACGCGGCGGAGCGGAGTCGTCGTCGCCGCCGGGCGTTGACGGATAGATCATCCGCGGCACAGTATGGGGCGATGACGACGAACGTCATGATCCTCGGAGCCGGCTTCGGCGGCTTGGAGCTGGCGAGCATCCTGTCGGAGCGGCTCGCCGGCGAGGTCGACGTCACCGTCGTCGACCAGTGCGACGCGTTCGTGTTCGGCTTCTCGAAGCTCGAGGTGCTCTTCGGGCACCAGACGGCGCAACAGGTGCGCCTTCCGTACAGTGAGATCGGCTTGCCTGGAGTTGAGTTCAGGCAGGAGCGGGTGCTTGCCATCGACCCGTCGGCGCGCCACGTCGTCACCGACGTGGCGGCCTACGACCCCGACGTGATCGTCATCGCGCTCGGCGCCGACTACGACCTCGACGCGACGCCGGGGTTCGTCGACGGCGGATTCGAGTACTACACGGTCGCCGGCGCCGAGCGGCTGCGCGACGAGCTGGCGGGGTTCGACGGCGGCAGGGTGCTGCTGGCGGTGCTGTCGATTCCGTTCAAGTGCCCGCCGGCGCCGTACGAGGCGATGCTGCTGCTGCACGATCGACTCGTCGAGCGCGGGCTGCGTGGCGCGTGCGAACTTCACCTGGTCAGCCCGCAACCCTCACCGATCCCAGTCTCGCCTCAGGCGTCGGCCGCGCTTGAGCGGGCCATGGCGGAACGCGGAATCGAGTACACCAAACGCCGTCGCGTCTATGGCATCGACCCCGCCGCGAAGGTGGCGCACTACAAAGATCACGACGAGTCGTATGACCTGTTCATCGGCATCCCGGTGCATAAGGCCCCCGACGTGCTCGTCGAGGCGGGGCTGACCGGGGAGGAGGGCTGGGTCGCGGTCGATCGGCGCACCCTGCAGACCGCGCACGACGGTGTCTATGCGCTCGGGGACTGCGCAGAGACCGGCATCCCGAAGGCCGGCACGTTCGCGGAGAGCGCGGCGAAGCTCGTTGCCGACGAGATCGTGAGCAGCACGCGGGGCGACCCGAATGGCGACACGGAGCGATCGCGCGGCGGCACGGGGCTGTGCTATCTGGAGTTAGGGCGTGGCGAGGTGGGTCGCGTCGATGTCGACTTCTACGCCGACGGCGGGCCGATGGCGCCACTGCGCGGCCCTGCGGTCGGTTACGTGGCCGAGAAGGCCGAGTTCGGCGCTGTGCGACGCCTCGCTGGTTCGCCGGCTCGTCGGTCGAGTAGCGCCCAACGAGCGTAGCGATACCGCGCAGGCGGTTCTCGCTACGCTCGCTGCGCCACCGGCTCTCGTCGGCGCGTACTGCGGCTACGGTGCCGGCGTCCAGGGATCCCGCTTGAGGTTCGAGCCCGGCTCCTGGTTGCGGGTCCACCGCTCGGCGACGAACTGCTCGCCGTCGTGCGAGACCACGTCTCCCCCGAGGAAGACGCGTGATGCGGTCCACAGGTCGACCCCGTCGGCATTCGTCGTGATCTCCTGCCACGGCCCCTTCGGGTCGCCCGGGGTCGTGTTCTTGGTCCACCAGGTGGCCTCGAACAGCCTGCCCTCGAAGGTCACGAGGTCACCCGAGGTGTAGACGGAGACTGCATCCCACAGCGGCGCACGTTGGAGCTCGAGCGCAACTCCGGCCGCGACGGTCTCGACCGTGCGCGAGCCGTTCGCTGCGGTCGCGTCGAACGATGCCGGGGTGAGGGATCCGGCAGCGACATGCTCGGCGGTCAGCACGACCGTCTCCGAGCCCGCAGTGCGCGTTTCGCCGACGGTGAGCGAGCCGATCTCGTCGTAACCCACCGTCACATCGTCGAGCACGACGTTGCCGGCGTTGGTCAGGGTGCTGGTCCAGGTGACCGTGTCGCCGACGTTCGCAACGCCGTTGCCGTTCACGTCGGTGAACTCGCCGGAGGTCTGGCCGCTCAGCTGGGGATTGCGGGCGAGCACGTCGACCTCGCCGCCGTCGACCTCGATGGTCTTGGTGGTCTGACCGGCGGCGCTGACCGTCCAGATCGTGTCGGCGACGAAGTAGCCGCGGTCACGGTCGGCCTGCGTGACGGTGTGCTTCGGGGTGGTGCAGTCGTAGCTGCCGAAGGCCGGCAGGCTGAGGTAGCGGCAGTTGCCCGGCCCCGGCGGGATGAACGGTGCGAAGTCCCCCGCCGTCGGAACCACCGCCGCCGTGACCGGCGAGGTGCTGTCGACGCGGAATGCGTACGGCACCTGCTCGCCGATGGCGTAGGGGCTGGATGCCAGGTCCCGCCCTTCATCCGTTCGGGCGCCGGTGATCGTGGCGCCGAGCACCCCGTCGCGTAGGAGTACCGCCGCGCCGGTGTGCTCGACCAGCACCGTGTTCGCGGTGTCGGTCATGGGTGCGACCGTGAAGCTGAACTCGGGCGCGAACCAGCCGCGCCCGATGTCCTCCGCCGTCAGGGTGTGCCGCGGCGTGTTGCAGTTGTACCCGTCCATGGCGGGGAGGTTGCGCCAGCGGCACGCGGTGGGTGCGAAGCCGCTCGTGAAGTTCGAGGCATCCGGGGTCACCAGCGTGGCCATGGTCGACGTGCTGTCGACCCGCACCTGGAAGCTCAGCACGTCGCCCGCGACGAACGGGTTGGCGATGGCGTCGCGTGCCGCGGTGGTGATCGTCGAACCCAGCGTCAGACCCAGCTGGGTCGCCTGCGGCAGCCGCAGTGTGGCGGTGGTCTGGCTCAATCGGCCGTCGGCCGCGGTGAACGCCGCCTGAAGGCGCTGCGTGCCGGCGGCGCCGGCCGGCGCCGTCACCGCGACGGCGACGGTCGTCGACGCACCTGGGGCAAGATCGGCGACGGACGCAGACGACGAGGCCCATCCTGCGGGGGTATGGAACGACACCTCGCCCGAGAGGGCGGTCGTCTCCTGGTTGGTGACGGTCACGGTCACCTCGGTCGCGACGCCGGGCTCAAGATCGGTCTCGGGCACCGACAGTGGTGCGCACGTCGCATTGATCCAGGCCTGATCGAACGTCGAGAACTGCACGTTGTCGGTGTAGCTGCGCTCCCAGAGCACGCCGATGCGGCCGCCGTCGAGCATCGCCGCCTGGGAGTACGCGAAGAAGCCGGGCTCGATGGTGCGAAGGCCCGGCCACGTCTCGCCGTCGTCGCACGACAGGCGCACCGCGCCGTTGACCCGGCTGCCGTTCGCCCCGTTGTTCGAGTTGGTGAACAGCAGCTTGCGTGCGTCGGCACTGCCGGCCGCGGCATCGGGGTGCAGCCGGATGATCGACGCGTTGTTCGTGGGGTCGGGCAGCTCGAGGTCTCGCGTCACGGGGCCGTAGGTGGCGCCGCCGTCGGTCGAGATCGCCACCTTGCGGGCGTGCCCGTTGCTGCTGTCGCGCGAGTTGAGCATCACGCGGCCGTCGGACAGCTCGACCACCTTGTTCTCGTCCATCCCGGTGCCGACGAACTCGCCGCGCTGCCAGCTGTCGCCGTGGTCGTCGGAGTAGACCGAGTAGGCCTGGATCTGCGTGGAGCCGTCGGCCTGGCGCACGGTGCCGGCGTACTGCTGGATGAGGCGGCCGGCGTGCGGACCGTACTTCAGCTGGATGCCGGCGCCCGAGGTCGCGAAGTTGGCGCGCACGTCGCCCGCGACGGGCGTGTAGGTGCCGCCGGACGTCGTGCCGGTCGCCGGCTTCGTCACGTCGGTGATCAGCCGGGGCTCGCTCCACGTGACACCGCCGTCGTCGGAGTGGATGACCGCAGAGCTGATCACCTGTCGGTTCGCGTCATCGTTGCCGTACGTGCTGCCGTGGAAGCCCTGGTCCTTCGAGTACACGAAGAACGAGAACAGGCGGCCGGTCTCCTGATCGAACACGTAACTCGGGTCGGAGTAGCCGTACCTCGGCGCGTCGGCATCCCCCACGTGGCCTGCGGCGATGATCTTCAGCGGCCCCCAGGTCAGGCCGTTGTCGGTCGAACGGCGCTGGATGATCGAGTTCGGGTTCGGGGCGTCCGCGGCACTGCCCGGGCGGGCGTCCCACGACGCCACCACGACGCCGTCGCCGAGGTGGGCGATGGCGGGAATGCGGTAGAAGAAGTTCTCTGCCGTGCGGTCGGCGGCGAGGTTGACCGACGTGAACGTACCCGGGGCGGACGTCGGGTCATTCAGGTAGTCGGGCGGAGTCGCCGCGAACGTCGGCTGCACGGCGCCGATGCTCATGGCCGCGGTCACAAGGCCGGCGAGCAACGTGGTCGAGACGACCGACGAGCGGGATCGACGGCCGGGACGGTCGGTCGGGGAGATGTTGCGCACAGGGGTCACTTTCGTCATTGAAGGATGAGTGCGCCGACATACGACATCCGATGTCGGACTTCGTGAATGTATCAAGGGCCGGTGCCGCGCGCAAGGTCTGCGGCTCGGATGACCGGGGAGGGCCCTCAGCGGAGTACGTGGCCGAGAAGGCGGAGTTCGGCGCGACACGACGCGCACGATGGTTCGGAGTGTGAGCATCGGGGCACGCAGGGGGTCGTCATTGGTCGGGGACCGTGCAACGGGTGGGGCTAGCGTGGAACCATGCCCGGCTCGCGTCCCCGCAGTGCCCTGGGCGTGGTGCGGGCGAGGCGCGTGCTCGGCGTGTTCCGGCTGCTCGTCGCCGCGCTCGAGGTGACGGCGCTCGTCGGCAACTTCGAGTACGTGCTCGGGTTCCGCTTCTTCGCGACGACCAACTTCTTCAGCTACTTCACCGTGCAGTCGGCCTTCCTGGCGGTCATCACGTTGACCCTCGCGGGCATCTACGCCCTCGCCGCGCCGCGCGACCCGGCCTGGCTCGGCATCGTGCGCACGATGGTGACGGTCTACGTGCTCGTGTCGGGCATCGTCTTCGGCGTCATCGTGGCGCAGGCCTCGACGCGCGACTACCGGGTCGACGTGCCGTGGTCCGACACGCTGCTGCATTTCGTTGTGCCTGCGCTCGCGGTCGTCGCGTGGACGACCGACAGCATCATCGCGGTCAACCCGAAGGTGCCGTGGTCGACCGTCGGCTGGGTGCTCGTGTACCCCACGGTGTGGCTCGCGTACACGCTGGCTCGCGGCGCCGACGTGGGCTGGTACCCGTACTTCTTCCTCGACGAGGCGCAGGTCGGCAGTGTGCTCGGCGTCGCGTTCTACTGCGCGCTCGTGCTCGTGATCTTCGTGACCCTGACGGCGGGGCTCGTCGCACTCAACCGGTGGCTGTGGCGCCGGGCGCGAACGGCGCGAGATCGGCCAGCACCGCCGCCTCGAACTCAGGATCGTCAAGCGCCTCGAGTCGCCGAGCCTGCGTCGCGGCGATGAGCCCGACGAGCACGGGCTCGCCGTCGGGGCCGCCGGCATCGACCCATGCAGCGACCGTCGGCGTCTCGCCGACCACGGTCAGCACCTCGACGGATGACCCGGGGCCCGGGTCATCCGCTCGCCAGAATGCCGAATCGAACCGCAGCCAGACGGTGTCGACCAGACCGACGCCGAGCCTCGCGATCGCGCGCTGGTGCAACAGTGGCAGGCTGGGCGAGAAGCGCAGCGTGTCGGTCTTGAGCACGCCGAGCGGCACGGTCACGACCACCCGGTCGACGTTGAGCGACTCGCCCGAGTCGAGCCGCAGGCTCACGCGGCGCTCGTCGTACACGATGCGGGTGACGACGCTCGTCACCGCGATGTCGAGCTGCGCGGCATAGGGTTCGAGCGCGGCGGCGATGCCCGTCGCGAGCTCGCCTTCGGGCGCGGAACCCACCTCGGGGAGATCGACGGCCGGCCGGGTGCCCGGCAGCGTCGCGAACGCCGAGACCCGGTTCGCGGTCGCGCCGGTCACGGTGGCGACACCGCTCGCGATGGTGTGCGCGAGCCAGTCGGCGGGCGAGACGCCGGTGGCGTCGGGCGTCTTCGACATCGACGCGGCCGTGCCCGATTCGACGATCGCGGTCGCGAGCGACAGGTCGCGAGTACGGGCCTCGGACTGCGTGGCCGCCCACGACTGCGCGGTCGCGATCGCGTCGGGCCCGGTTGAGGGGATCGCCACCGCGAGTCCGTCGGGGGTGCGCGCCTCGGTCGGCGGTGCGACCGGGTGCAGGTCGACGGATGCCTCGGCGAACTGCGCCTGCAGGGTGGCGCCACGCACGAACATGGCGCCGAGCTCGATCGGCTCGTCGAAGCCGCCGGCCTCGACGGTGTCGATGCGGCCGCCGATGCGATCGCGCGCTTCGAGCACGACGACCTCGAAGCCGTGCCCGACGAGTTCGCGGGCGGCGGTGAGGCCGGCGAGGCCCGCCCCGATCACGGCGATGCGTTCGCCGGGCTCGGCGATGTCGGAGATGGTCGCCGCGGTGCGCAGCCCCGAGTTGCGCGCTCCGTGCAGGGAGCCCGGCGCGTCGGTGTCGGTCGCCTCGCCGGTGATGAACACGCGCCCGCCGACGGGTTCGGCGAGCGTTTCGCGCAGTTCGGGCGCGGCACCCGCGGCGTCGAAGCTGAACGAGCCGCGCGCGAACGGGTCGGCGCCCCAGCGGGATCGGCGCATCGCGGTGGGGCGCGGCACATCCTCGACCGGCGGGGTCGGTGTCGGGGTGGGACTCGGTGTGGCGGTGCCCGATGTCGTGGGCGGCGGGGTGGGCATCGGCTGCGGCCCGGTGCAGCTGGCGAGCACGACGCTCGCGATGCCCGACAGGGAGGCGGCGAGAAAGGTTCGCCGGGCCATGCCGCCGGGCGCCGCCCGAGAGTCCATGTGTTTCAGGCTAGCGCGCGGGACCGTCTGGTGCGGTTCGCTGGGGTCAGGCGGTCGGGGCTGTAGCGGTCTCGCCGGCCTCAACGGCCCGGAACGCCGCCGCGAACCGCGGGATGCCCGCCTCGATCGACTCCATGGTCGCGGTCAACGAGATGCGGAAGAACCCGGGCGTTTCGAACATGCGGCCGGGCAGCACGAGCACGCCCTCGCGGTCGAGGGCCTGCGTGAAGGCGACGTCGTCGGCGAGCGGCGACTCGGGGAACAGGTAGAACGTGCCCTCGGGCACCGTGAGGCGGTAGCCGATCTCACGCAGCGCCGCGACCATGGTGTCGCGCTTGCGCTGGAACAGCTCGATGTCGAACGACAGCTGCTCGAGGCGGGGCAGGGCGTATTGCATCGACGAGTTCGGGAACAGCCAGCCGCCACTGATCTGCATGGCCTCGATCGCGTCGCGGAACTGCTCGCGGCCGGGCATGCCAGGCGCCAGCGCGAGATATCCGATGCGCTCGCCCGGCGAGAGCAGCGTCTTGCCGTAGCTGTACGCGAGGAAGCTCCAGGGGTAGAACTCGAGCGGGCTGTGGAAGCCGGCGCCGTCGTAGATGATGCGATTGTAGGGCTCGTCGGAGATGAGGAAGATGCGGCGCCCGTTGCGCTCGGATGCCTCGTGGAGGATGTTCGCCAGACGCTCGAGCGTCGCCGGGGGATAGATGCGACCCGTCGGGTTGTTGGGGCTGTTCACGATCACGATGCGCGTGCGGGGAGTGATCGCCGCCGCGATGGCGTCGAGGTCGAGGTCGAGCGTCTGGCGGTCGATCGACACCTTGACGGGCACGAGCCCGGCCTCGAGCACGAGCGGCTCGTACAGGAACCAGGGCGGCAGGCTGTAGACGACCTCGTCGCCCACGTCGCCGACGATCTTGAGCGCGATCGAGATGGCGGCGAACCCGCCCGTCGTGAGGTGCACGTCGTCGGGCTCGAACGGCAGGTCGACGTGCCGGCGCAGCGACTCGGTGGCCGCTGCGATCGCCTTCGCGTCGCCGAAGTTGTAGGCGAACCAGAGCTCGTGCTCGGGGACCAGCGCGTCGCGCAGGATCTCGACATAGGCCTCTGAGGGCTTGTCGTGCGGGTCGCCGAAGGTGAAGTCGAGCACGCCGGGTTCATGCCGTCGCTGCTCGTACCCCGAGAGCCGGTAGTAGTCGTAGAGCAGTTGGAACGGTGTCGCGGCGGCAACGCGCGCGACCCGATCTGAGGTCAGGCGGGCATCCATGAGCTCTTTCCAGGAATCGGGGAGCCTCGTGGCGCGAGGATCCCTCGGATTCGGCCCATGCTACTCCGCGATGAGACCCGGTCATCGGGGCTGTCCCCGAGGCCGGGCCTCATGCGTGCGACTCTGGGGCTAACCGGCGACGTACCCGTCGGCGACGGTGAGCGCCTCGTCGATGATGTGGAGGCCGCGCACGAGCTCGTCTTCGCTGATCACGAGCGGGGGTGCGACGTGCATGCGGTTGAAGTGGATGAACGGCCAGAGCCCGGCCTGCTTGCAGGCCGCCGCCACCGCGGCCATGGGAGCGGCATCCGCCCCGCTCGCATTGAAGGGCACGAGCGGCTCACGCGTCGCGGGGTTCCTCACCAGCTCGATCGCCCAGAACAACCCGAGCCCCCGAACCTCGCCGACGCTCGGGTGGGCGTCGGCCATCGCCCGCAGGCGTGGCTCGACCACCCGTGAGCCGAGGTCGCGCACGCGCTCGAGGATTCCGTCGCGCTCGAACACCTCGAAGGTCGCCACACCGGGCGCGCAGGCGAGCGGATGCCCCGAATACGTGAGCCCGCCCTGGAATGCGACAGTGTCGAAGTGCGCCGCGATGCGCTGCGAGATGACGACGCCGCCGAGGGGCACGTAACCCGAGTTCACGCCCTTCGCGAAGGTGATGAGGTCGGGCGTCACGCCGAAGTGGTTCACCGCGAACCATTCGCCGACGCGGCCGAAGCCGACCATGACCTCGTCGGCGATGTAGACGATGCCGTGCCGGTCGCAGAGTTCGCGCACGCCCTGCAGGTAGCCGGGCGGCGGCACGAGCACGCCGTTGGTGCCCACGATCGTCTCGAGGATGATCGCCGCGATCGTCGACGCACCCTCGAGCGTGACGACCTGCTCGAGGTGCGCGAGCGCGCGAGACGCCTCTTCTTCGGGCGTGGTCGCGCCCCACGACGAGCGGTACTCGTAGGGGCCGAAGAAGTGCGCGACGCTGCCGTCGCTCGGCTCGTTCGCCCAGCGGCGCGGGTCGCCCGTGAGCGAGATCGCCGTCGCGGTGCCGCCGTGGTAGCTGCGGTACATCGACAGCACCTTGCGGCGTCCGGTGACCGCGCGCGCCATGCGCACGGCGTATTCGTTGGCGTCGGCGCCGCCGTTCGTGAAGAACACCTTGTCGAGGTCACCGGGCGCCACCTCGGCGATACGGCGGGCGAGCTCACCGCGAACGTCGTTCGCCATCGAGGGCTGGATCGTCGCCAGGCGGGCCGCCTGCTGCTGGATCGCCGTCACGAGGTCGGGGTGCTGGTGGCCGAGGTTGAGGTTCACGAGCTGGCTCGAGAAGTCGAGGTACTCGTTGCCCTCGTAGTCCCAGAAGGTCGCCCCGGTGCCGCCCGCGATGGGCAGTGGGTCGATGAGTGCCTGCGCGCTCCACGAGTGGAACACGTGCGCCCGGTCGTCGGCGCGCACCTGCGCGTCGGCGGCGGTGTCGGACAGCGGATGCCGCGTGCCGATGAGTGTGTCGGTCATGAGGTGTCCTTTCGGAAGTTCGCCGGTCGAGTAGCGACGAAGGAGCGTATCGAGACCAGTGGCGAGGTCTCGATACGGCGCTGGCGCGCCTACTCGACCGACAGCGGGGTCAGTGGTTCTGGGGGAAGCCGAGGTTGATGCCGCCGTGCGTGGCGGGGTCGAGCCAGCGGCTGGTGACCGCCTTCTCGCGGGTGAAGAAGTCGAATCCGTGCACGCCGTAGGCCTTCGCGTCGCCGAAGAGCGACTGCTTCCACCCGCCGAACGAGTGGTAGGCGACGGGCACCGGGATGGGCACGTTGATGCCGATCATGCCGACCTCGACCTCGTTCTGGAAGCGGCGTGCCGCGCCGCCGTCGTTGGTGAAGATCGCGGTGCCGTTGCCGAACCGCCCGGAGTTGATGAGGTCGAGGCCCTCGTCGTAGCTCGCCACGCGCACGATCGACAGCACCGGGCCGAAGATCTCGTCGGTGTAGGCGCGCGACGTGGTCGGCACGCGGTCGAGCAGGGTCGGGCCGAAGAAGAACCCGGCCTCGTGGCCGTCGACGGCGAAACCGCGGCCGTCGACGACGACCGTCGCGCCGTCGGCCTCGGCGATGTCGACGTAGGACGAGACCTTGTCGCGGTGCACGTCGGTGATGAGCGGGCCCATGTCGGGCTCACTGAGCGTGCCGTCACCGGCGTCGACGCCCGCGCCGTTGCCGATCTTCAGCTTCGCGATGCGCTCGGTGATCTTGCCGATGAGCTCCTCGGCGACGGGCTCGACGGCGAGCACGACCGAGATCGCCATGCAGCGCTCGCCGGCCGCGCCGTAGCCCGCGTTGATCGCCATGTCGGCGGCGAGGTCGAGGTCGGCGTCGGGCAGCACCAGCATGTGGTTCTTCGCCCCGCCGAGCGCCTGCACCCGCTTGCCGTGCTTCGAGGCCGTCTCGTAGATGTACTGGGCGATCGGGGTCGACCCGACGAACGAGATCGACTGCACGTCGGGCGAGGTGAGCAGCCCGTCGACGGCCTGCTTGTCGCCCTGCAGCACGGTGAACACGCCGTCGGGGAGGCCCGCCTCCTTCCAGAGCTCGGCGAGCCAGAGCGCGGCCGACGGGTCCTTCTCGCTCGGCTTCAGCACGACGGCGTTGCCCGCGGCGATCGCGATGGGGAAGAACCACATCGGCACCATGGCGGGGAAGTTGAACGGGCTGATGATGCCGACCACGCCGAGCGGCTGCTTGATCGAGTACACGTCGATGCCGGTCGACGCGTTCTCTGAGAATGCGCCCTTGATGAGGTGCGGGAAGCCGGTCGCGAGCTCGACGACCTCTTGGCCGCGGGCGATCTCGCCGGCCGCGTCGGAGAGCACCTTGCCGTGCTCGGCCGTGATGATTGCGGCGAGCTCGCCCTTGCGGGCGTTGAGCAGCTCGCGGAACGAGAACATGACCGCCTGGCGCTTCGCGATCGAGTAGCCCGACCAGACCTTGAACCCGGCGAGCGCCGACGAGATCGCCGCATCGATCTCGGCCTGGTCGGCGAGCGCCACCTCTGCCTGCACGACGCCCGTCGCGGGGTTGTACACCGGGGCAGTGCGGCCCGACGCCGACGCGCGCAGCGCGCCGTCGATCCAATGCCCGATCACGGGCGCTCCGGGCGTCGAGGTGGTCGACGATGCGGTCTCTGTGATGCTCATGGCGGTCCTTCCAGCTCTACGATGAGGTCAGGTCGGACAGAATGACCGACGCTCGGCTATGCTTCTGGTTCCCAGTGTTGCAGAGGCGAAGTGAGTGAAGCGGTGGCAGATCGTCGCGAAGATGAGGCGTTCCGAACGGATCGTCCGACCAGTACGGCGGGCCCGACGGGCCCGACCAGTACGGCCGGCCCGACGGGCCCGACCGGTCCGACCGGTCCGACCGGGTCGGCTGAAGCCGTCGGCGACGGCGCGGCGCTGCCGACCGTGCGCGAGATCCTGGCGCTGCCTGCCGTCGCGGCCGGGGTGCCCGAGGTGCTCTCGGCCGACGAGAGCGCCCTCGACGCGCGGGTGCGGTGGGTGCACGTCTCCGACAGTGCGGGTGTCGCGCGACTGCTCGACGGCGGCGAACTGCTGCTGTCGACCGGGTCCGGCTGGCCGACCGAGCCCGCCGAGCTGTCCGAGTTCATCGCCGGGCTCGTCGAGGCGGGCCTCGCGGGCCTCGTGCTCGAGCTCGGGGCGCACTACCGGTACGTGCCCGCGGTCGTCGAGTCGGCCGCCCACGAGCACGGTCTCGCGCTCGTGGCGCTGCATCGCGAGGTCAAGTTCGTCGCACTCACCGAGGCCGTGCACAGCCGCATCATCAGCGAGCAGACCGCCGCGCTGCGCGCCCGCGACGAGGTGCGCGGGCGATTCACCGCGCTGAGCCTTCGCGGGGCGCCCGCCGACTACGTCGTTCGCCAGTTGGCCGACACGCTCGGTGCGCCGGTCGTGCTCGAAAACCTCGCGCACGAAGTGGTCGCCGCCGATGGTTCGTTCGGCGCCGACGACGAGGTGCTCGCCCACTGGGAGGCGCGGTCGCGTCGCGCGCACCGGTCGAACGCCGAGTCGATCGTGCCCGGAACCTCACCGCGACCCGGTGACTGGCTGATCGTGCCGGTCGAGGCGCGCGGCATCCGCTGGGGGTACCTCATCGCGCTGCCCGGGCCGCCACACGCGGCCGGTCGCACCGCCGTGCTCGAACAGGGCGCCATCGCGCTCGCCTTGGGCCGGCTCGCCGAGGGCGATGCCGACGCCGACGAGTGGGTTCGCGCCGGTCGGCAGCGACTCGTCGACGGGTTGCTGGCCGGTCGGTTCGCGGGGCTCGCCGCGGCATCGGCCCGGCTCGCCGCGGCCGGGTTGCCGCTCGACGGCGCGGTGCTGCACGGAGTCGTCGTCACGGGCGGTGCGGTCGTCGGCACGGCGGCGGATGTCGCGGCACGAACCCTCGGCGGACGGGCGATCGCCGGCGACGCCCCCGAGACCAGGTCGTCGGGGCGCGCCACGGTGGTGCTGCTGTCGTTGCCTGCGGGCAGGGCCTTCGATGATCGCGCCGCCCGGGCGTTCGGCCGCGAGATCGCACGTGGTGGGGCATCCGTCGATCGGATCGTGCTCTCGATCGGCACGGCCGCCGCCGATCTCGACGGGCTCCTGGGCTCGGTGCAGGAGGCGCTCGACCTCGCGCGGGCGCCCGGCGGTCGCGTCGCGAACGGCCCGACCTTGCGGCGCGTCGAGGACCGGCCGCTCATGCGCCTGGTCACGTCGTTGCGCGACGATCACCGGCTGCTGCGGCACAGCGAGCGGATGCTCGCGCCGCTCATCGAGTACGACCTCGCGCGCGGCGGCGACCTGCTCGACGTGCTGGGGGCGATGCTCGCGCACCCGGCCAATCGCACGGCTGCGGCATCCGCATCGCATCTCTCACGGTCGGTGTTCTACCAGCGGCTGGCGCTCATCGGCGACCTGCTCGGGGTCGACCTCGACGACGGCGAGACATTGACCGCGTTGCATCTGGCGCTGCTCGTGCGGCGCAGCGCCGGCCGCTGAACAAATCTGCGATCTCGTTACTTGCTATTGACAAGTAAACTTGCAAAGAGCAAGCTAGGGGCATTCGGCAAGACGAAAGACACAACCTTGGAGCAATGATGACCACCAGCATCTTCGTGAACATCACCACAACCGACCTCGAGCGTGCGAAGGCGTTCTACTCGGCCCTCGGCTACAGCATCAACCCGCAGTTCACCGACGAGAACGCCGCGTGCGTCGTGCTCGACGAGAACGTCTACTTCATGGTGCTCACCCGCGAGTACTTCAGCACCTTCAGCGACAAGCAAGTGATCGACCCCAAGACGCAGGCACAGGTATCGATCGCGCTCACTCGCGACTCGCGGGAGGGCGTCGACGAGATCGTCGCGAAGGGCCTCGCCGCGGGCGGCACCGAGCCGCGCCCCGTGCAGGACCTCGGGTTCATGTACTCGCGTGACCTCGATGACCCCGACGGCAACAACCTCTCATTCCTCTTCATGGAGCCGGCCGCCGCCGAGATGGGCCCCGACGCGTACCTCGCCGAGCAGGGCGCCGGCGCCTCGTCGCCGTCGGCCTGATCGCCTCATGGCGACGCGCGCCGCCCGAGGCTTCGGCCAGTACAGCGGTGCAGCTCGGGCCCTCGAGCGGGTCGGGGACCGGTGGGCGCTGCTCATCGTCCGCGACCTGCTCGTCGGCGCGCGCCGGTATGGCGACCTGAAGGCGGGGCTGCCGCGCATCCCCACGAACATCCTGAGCGACCGGCTGAAGGAGCTGCAGGAGTCGGGGGTCATCAGGCGGGTTCCGACCGTGCGCGGCGGGTACGAGCTCACCCCTTTCGGTCGTGGGCTCGAACCGGTCGTCGTCGCCCTCGAACGCTGGGGGTGGTCGGTGCTCGGCTCTCCCGCCGAGGGTGAGATCGTCACGGCTGATTCGCTCGCCGTCGCGTTGCGTGCGGCGTTCCGGGCGGATGTCGCAGCCGGGGCGCCCCCGACCGAGTACGTGCTGCACGTGGGTGAGGTCTCGGTGGTGGCGGCCGTCGCGAACGCGACGCTCGAGGTGACGCCGATCGGGCCGGGCGCACTCCCGCAGCCGCGCCGCGGCGACAGGGCTGAGGTCGCATTCGAGGCGAGCGCCGAGCTGGTGCTCAGCCCGGGGGAGTTCCGCGACCTCATCTCGGGAGACCTCGACCCCGCCGACGTGCAGTTGCTCACCGGCGAGCAGGACGCGGTCGTGCGCTTCGCGCGGATGTTCCACGTCGATCCTGTCGGCCCGGCACCCGACGCCTCGGTCGGGTCGTCGCGTAACCACGCCTTCGGAGATCTGCACGACATCGGGCCGAATCGGGCGAAATAACCCGAAGCTGTGGTGACCTCCGATCATGCGGCGCCGTGGAGTGCTCAGCATGCGAACGCGCGTGCGGCATCCACGACCCCCTCACCGCGCGATGAACACCTTGCGCAGCGTCTCGCGTACCGTCCAGATGGTCTTCATGCCGGCCTCGAGGCGCACCACCGACCCTGGCGCGAGCACGATCGGTGAGGAGTGCGGGTGTTCGAACTCGACGGTCGCGGCGCCTGAGAGCACCACGAACACCTCGTCGACCTCGACGTCGCGCATCGCGCCCGGCGTCATCTCCCACACCCCGATCTCACCCGCGCCCCACCCATCGAGCGCGACATAGCCGGTGGAAGGCGAGCCCGCGACGACCTGGTCGGCCGGCACCGGCTCGTGCTCGAGCACCAGCCCCGAGGCATCCGTCAGCGCGCCGGCGACCAGGCGAAGCGCCTCGCCCGATGCGGAACCGATGTCGCTCATGAGTCGAACCCCAATCCGAGCGCGTCGAGCGTCTTCAACAGCAGGTTGCGCCTGCCCTCGTTGTGGTCGGCCCGGTCGAGCGACCACCGCGTCGCGTTGATGCCGACCGCCGCGACCGGCTCGGGCGGGAACGGCAGCGGACGCTTGCGCACCATCTCGAGCGAGGTGCGCTCGTTGTCTCGCTGCTCGAGCAGGTCGAGCATGACCTCGGCCGCGAACCGGGTCGAGGCGACGCCGAGTCCGGTGAACCCCGCCGCGTACGCGACGCGGTCGTCGCGGGCGGTGCCGAAGAATGCCGTGAACTGCGTCGAGGTGTCGATGGCGCCCGCCCACTTGTGCGAGAAGCGCGTGCCCGCGAGCTGCGGAAACGTCGTGAAGAAGTGGCTTGCGAGCAACTCGAACGCCGCAGGCCGCTGCTCGTAGCGATCGCGCACGCGGCGACCGTAGTGGTAGACCGCGTCGTAGCCGCCGAACAGGATGCGGTTGTCGCGCGACATTCGGTAGTAGTGGAACTGGTTGGCCATGTCACCGATGCCCTGCCGGCGCGACCACCCGATCGAGGCGAGTTGTTCGGCCGTGAGCGGCTCGGTCATGAGGGCGTAGTCGTACACGGGCACCGTCATGAGCCGATTGCGCCTCAGCAGCGACGGGAACACATTGGTCGCGAGCACGACCTTCGCCGCGTCGATGCGACCCACATCGGTGATGACGCTCGCCGCACCCGTCGACCCTGGGGTCTCGAGTCGCCGCACGGGCGACCGCTCGAAGATCTCGACGCCGAGCTCTTCGGCGACACGTGCGAGCTCGGCCGCGAGCTTCGCGGGGTGCAGGATCGCGCTCGTGCGGGTGTTCCACACCGCCCCGAGGTAGGTGGGTGAGGCCACCTCGGCCTGCACCGCCGCCTCGTCGAGGTAGATCACCGAGTCGTCGCCGCGACCGGCTGCGTCGGCCAGCGACTGCTCGAGCCATTCGAGCTGGTGCGGCTCGACTGCGACGTCGAGCGAGCCGTTGCGCTCGAACTCGAACGACATGCCCAGCTCGGACTCTGCCGCCTCGATGGCGTCGAGGTTCTCGAGCCCGAGGCGGTCGAGCGTGTCGAGCTCGTCGGGCCAGCGGGCCAGGCCGTTCTCGCGCCCGTGCGTCAGGCTCGCCTCGCAGAACCCGCCGTTGCGCCCCGATGCCGCCCACCCGATCGACTTCGCCTCGACGAGCATGACGCGCGCGTTCGGGTTGCGCTGTTTCGCGAGCACGGCGGTCCAGAGGCCGGTGTAGCCGCCGCCGACGATCGCGAGGTCGGCGACGTGGTTGTGGGTGAGCACGCGACGCGGCGTGCCCCCGGCGCGAGACGCGAGGTCGTCGAGCCAGAACACTGACTGGCGAGTGTCGGCGAGCGAGTGCTGCACGACGGATGCCGGCGGCCGGCGTCGTTCGAAGACGGTGGTTGCCACGAGATCACTCCGATGCGGTCTGTGTTCCCATCCTCCCGCGTGGCACCTGCCCGGCGCCAGCGCGTCGTGTCCCGACATCCGCTCGCTGTCGTACAGAGCGAACGGATGTCTCGTGCGAACGGATGTCGCGTGCGAACGGATGCTCGTGCGAACGGCTGGACCGGGCTGTTACGCGCGCGGCGCGTGCGCCTCGAGGAACTGGTACACCTCGGTCTGGTCGACGCCCGGGAACGTGCCCGTCGGCAGCGCCGCGAGCAACGACGTGGGAGTGCGAGCGGCCGGCCACGAGGCATCCGCCCATTTCTCGGCCAGCGCGCCCGGCGCCTGGCGGCAGCAGGAGTCATCGGGGCAGCGCGACACCGCACGATGCGGTGTCTCACGCCCGCGGAACCATTTCACGTGCTCGAACGGCACGCCCACCGACACCGAGTACTCGCCCTCTTTGGCCTTCTCGATGCGCGAGGTGCACCAGAACGTGCCCGACGGCGTGTCGGTGTACTGGTACCAGGGGCTGAAGCGGTCTTCGACGTCGAACACGGTGCGCGCCGTCCAGTTGCGGCACATGGTCGTGCCCTCGATCGCGCCCAGCGCGTCGGACGGGAACCGCACCCGGTCGTTCTCGTACGCCTTGATGATGGTGCCCGACTCGTGCACCTTCGTGAAGTGCACGGGGATGTCGAGGCGCGCGGTCGCGAGGTTCGTGAATCGGTGCGCGGCGGTCTCGTATGACACCGCGAACGCGTCGCGCAACTCCTCCATCGAGATGCGGCGCAGGTTCTTGGCCTCAGTCAGGAAGCGCACGGCGGCCTGCTCGGGCAGCAGGATCGCGGCGGTGAGGTAGTTCGTCTCGATGCGCTGGCGCAGGAAGTCGGCGTAGCTCGCCGGCTCGTCGTGGTCGAGCAGGTGGCTCGCGAGTGCCTGCAGGATGGGCGAGCGCGAGTCGCGCGACGGCGACTGCTGCGTCGGCAGGTAGACGCGCCCGTTGCGTTTGTCGGTGACCGAGCGGGTCGAGTGCGGCAGGTCGCCGACGTAGTGCAGGGAGTACCCGAGGTGCGACGCCATGTCGGCGACGAGCTGGTGCGACACCGGCCCGCCGGTGTGGCCGACGGCCTCGAGCAGTTCGGCGGCCTTCTGCTCGAGCTCGGGGTAGAAGTTGTCGCGGGCGCGCATCTCAGCCCGCAGCTCGGCGTTCGCCCGCCGGGCCTCTTCGGGCGTCGCCGCGCGTTCGCGGTGCAGGCGGTCGATCTCGTGATGCAGCGCGAGGATCGTCTGCAGGGTCTGGTCGCTCATCGTCTTCGCGACGCGGAACGGCTCGAGCCCGAGCGCCCGGAAGACCGGGCCGCGTTGGGCTCGCTCGACGGCGATCTCGAGGGCGGCGCGCTCGCTCGGGGCGTCGGGGCGCAGCAGCTCGTCGACCGTGGTGCCGAGCGCCAGGGCGATCGTGCGCAGCATCGACAGGCGCGGCTCGCGCTTGCCGTTCTCGATCGCGCTCACCTGCGACGGCGCCCGGTCGATCGCCGCGGCGAGCTCGCCGAGGGTCATGCCGCGGGCGGTGCGAAGCTCGCGGATTCGCCGGCCGAGCGTGAGCGCGTCGACTCCGTCGACCGGTTCGGCCGGTTCGATCGGGGTGAGCTGGGCGCTTCGATCCGCGGTGATCATCTCTCGATGGTCACACGGGCGAGCGGATGTCGCAAACGGAACAATCGGGAGAGTTCCGCGAGCAGGGGGCGTGAGTGGTGTGATTCCGTCGTATGTGATCGGAATCATCGCAGAAGAATCGGCGTCTATTCATGTCTGCGCACTGTGGCGAGAAGGGTCGCCTGGATCTGCTTGGATCGAGAGGGTTGCATCAGCGACCGTCGACCTCGGAGGGAACCGAATGAACACCGCACGTCGCGCTGCAACCGTCTCGATCGCGCTCGGGGTCCTGCTGCTCACCGGATGTGCTGGCGCTGCCGCCGAAGACACTGCCGCACCCGAGTCGACGCCGGTCGCGACTGCCGAGGCCGAAGCTCCGAGCGGGCAGACCGTTGGCGAAGCCTGTGCGTTGATGCAAGCGAGCCTCGAGGAGCTCGCGAGCTACACGACCGGTGCTGATGCCGCCGAGCTGATGAGCGACCCCGCGCGCGGGGTCGAGTTGTTCCACACGACCGACGCAGCGATGCGTGCTGCTGCCGAGCAGGTGACCAATGAAGATGTCGCTGCCGTCGCCACCGGCGCCGCCGACGCGATGAGCGAGTACACGGAGTACCTCGACGGCGTCGTCGCCGATCCCGCGAACATCGACATGGCTGCGCTCGGCGAGCAGGGCGCATCGCTGCAGGCGGGCATCGGCGCGCTCGGCGAGGTCTGTTCCGCAGCCTGACGAGCGCGATCGATCACCGCGTCGAGAGCGGCACGACGACCTCGTCGAGCACGCGACCTCGGTGCGCCGGTGCTCACGTGATCGACTCGGTCGCACGGTGACCTTCCGCGGCCGCGCCTCGCGGGCATAGGCTGGCCGACGATACGCCCGTCATCGATGTTGGGGGTCGTCCGATGAAGACGCAGGCACCGATCGGGGACATCGCCGACTGGGGCGAGCCCGTCGCGGCCGGGGCGATCGCGTGCGAGTTCGACTATCCGGTCTACCGGCGTGATCCCGAGCAGGGTCCGAGACCCATGGTGATCCTCCTGCAGGAGCTCTTCGGCATCACGCCGACGGTCGTCGGCCTCGGCGACCACCTCGTCGCGCAGGGCTTCTCGGTGGCGATCCCATACCTGTTCGGGGCGCCCCACCACGATGCCCGCCAGGCGCTCATGCCGCTCGCGCAGGCGCGCATCTGCATCACGCGCGAGTTCCGGGCGCTCGGACTGCGGTCGCAACGGGGATTCAGCGTGAAGCTGGGTGCGCTCGCCGAGGCACTGAAGACCGATGACTCGCCACGCGGTGTCGGCGTCATCGGCATGTGCTTCACCGGAGGGTTCGCGCTCGCTGCGGCCGTCGACGATGCGGTCGTCGCGCCGGTGCTCAGCCAGCCCTCGTTGCCGTATGCGTTGCCCGGGCCGTGGAGTCGCGCCCTGCCGGTCGGTCGTGAGGAGATGACCGAGATCACCCGGCGTGCGCGCGACGACGGGCTCTGCGTGCTCGGACTGCGCTTCAGCGACGATCGCATCTCGCCGAAACAGCGTTTCGCGGCGCTGAAGCGGCGCCTCGGCGACGCGTTCGAGGTCATCGAGCTCGACTCGTCGTGGGGCAACCCCGGCGCAAACGGGTCGATGGCGCACTCCGTGCTGACCGCCGAAGTGCGCGAGGAGCCGCCGAACGAGGCGCACCGGGCGCGCGATCAGGTCGTTCGCTTCCTGAAGCGGCGTCTCACCTGACTGCACGGGCTTCAGCCGATCGTGGCGCGCTCCTCGCCCAGCATCTCGAGGTAGTGCACGTTGGTCATGACCCCGAGCACGTTGCCGAACGGATCGATCACCGATGCGGTGATGAAACCCGGGCCGTGCTCGGTGATCGGCAGCAGGGTGGTTGCGCCGAGATCGATCAGCCGCGCGACGGCCGCCTCGAGGTCGTCGACGTGCCAGTGCACGATCGGCCCGGTCGGCGCCGCCGACCCCGCCAGTGCGCTCGGTGCGAAGCGTCGGTCGATGAAGCCGAGCTCCTGCTGGTGGTCGCCGATGCGGAACTCGACGTACGCGGCGCGACCGTCAGGAGCGGGGCGGTTGAAATACGGCTCGATGCCGAGCACCTGGGCGTACCAGGCCGCGGCCTCGGCCGGGTCTTCGACGTAGCAGTTCACGGTGGCGATGCCTCGCAGCATGGTCGCTTCTTCCTGTCATTCGGCGACCCGATGTCGTCGTTGAAATCAGGATGCCGCACAGAAGTGCTCACCTTCTGACTACTTTGTCGACGAGAATGGAAACATGCGGGCAGACCGACTCGTCGCCACCCTGCTGCTGATGCAGGCACGGGGCCGGGTTACTGCGCGCCAGCTCGCTGACGAGCTCGAGATCTCGGTCGCAACCGCTCGTCGAGATCTCGAAGCGCTCTCGGCCGCAGGCGTGCCGGTGTATCCGCAGCCGGGACGCGGCGGCGGGTGGTCGCTGCTCGGCGACGGGCGAACCGACCTGAGCGGGTTCACCGCATCCGAGGCGCGGGCCCTCTTCCTGCTGCTCGGGCCTCGGGCCGGCGAGTCCGCCGCGGCCGCGTCGGCGCTGCGCAAGGTGATGCGGGCGCTGCCGCCGACCTTCCGCGCCGATGCCGAGGCTGCGGCCGATGCGGTCGTCGTCGAGTCGGGCGGCTGGGGAGCACCCGCCTCGACACCGGCCGCCGTGCACCCACTCCAGCTCGCGGTCGTCGAGCGCCGGCTCGTCGGGTTCAGCTACGCGGCGTGGGGCCGGGAGCCCGTCGACCGCATCGTACGACCACTCGGCCTGGTCGACAAAGGGGGCCGCTGGTACCTCGTCGCCGACACCGACGGCGGCGTTCGCAGCTACCGCGTCGACCGCATGACCGACATCGAGGGGCGCGACGAACGATTCGAGCCACCAGCCGGCTTCGACCTCGATGCCGCATGGTCGAGCCTGTCGGCCGAGATCGAGCAGACCCGGGTGCGCACGACCGCGACGGTGCTCGTCGACCCTGAGGTCGAAGCGGAGTTCCTCGGGTGGGTCGGGCAGGCGGAGTCCAAGGGTACATCCGTCGACGGTCGCACGATCGTGCGCGTCGCAGGCCAGACCGATGAGGTGCTGGCTCGCCGGCTGGCGGCGTGGGGTGCGCATGCCGAGGTGATCGAGCCGCCCGCGTTGCGGCAGCTGCTGGCCGGGTTCGGTGCCGCCCTCACGGCGAGGTACGGCGACGATGGGCCGAGCGACGCCGAGACATCGAGCGACGGCTCGGGCCGCGGTTACGCGTCGGGCGACGCGTAGACACGCTCGCCCTCGACGAAGGTCTGCAATACCCGGGTCGCGCCGATCTGCGAGGGCGGGCCCGCGAACGGGTCGCGGTCGAGCACGACGAGGTCGGCGAGCTTGCCCACCTCGATCGTGCCGGTGTCGTCGAGGTGGTTCACGAACGCCGACCCTGCCGTGTAGGCCGTGAGCGATGTGGCGAGGTCGATCGCCTGCTCGGGAAGGAAGGCGTCGTAATCGCCCTCTTCGTGCCCGGGCGGCGCCAGGCGATTCACGGCCACGTGGATCGCCGCGAGCGGGTCGGGAGTCGACACCGACCAGTCACTTCCGGCCGCGAGCACCGCGCCCGAGCGCAGCAGGTCGCCGAACGGGTACTGCCACGCATCGCGGGGCGAGCCGAGGAACGGCAGGGTGAGGTCGACCATCTGCGGTTCGAGGGCCGCCCACAGCGACTGCATGTTCGCGACGACACCGAGCTCGCGGAACCGCGGAACGTCCTCTGGATGCACCACCTGGATGTGCGCGATGTGGTGGCGGTGATCGTTCCGGCCGTTCGCGGCGATCGCGTGCTGTACGGCGTCGAGGCACTCGCGCACCGCGCGGTCGCCGATCGCGTGGAAGTGCAACTGGAAGCCGAGCGCGTCGAGCTGCGGCGCGGCCGCGTTCAGCCGTTCGGGTGGCACGAACGAGATGCCCGAATTGTCGGTGAAGTGCCCATGCCCGTCGCAGTACGGCTCGAGCATCGAGGCGGTGAAGTTCTCGGCGACGCCGTCTTGCATGATCTTGATGCTCGTGGCGGCGAAGCGACCCCCGCGGTAGCGCTCGCGTCGTTCGACGAGCGACGGAATCTGCTCGAGACCCGCCGTGCGATCCCACCAGAGCGCGCCGACGACACGTGCGGTGAGCTTGCCGGATGCCGCGGCGGCGAGGTACGCCGGACCGGGATCGCCCGCATCGCCGTAGCTGCCGACGATCGCGTCCTGCCAGGCGGTCACGCCGAAGGAATGCAGGTACTGCTGGCCCAGCAGCAGCGCCTCGGTGAGGGTCTCGACGCTCGTCTCCGGCAGGTGCCGGTTCACGAGCGACATCGCGCCTTCGTGCAGTGTGCCGGTCGGCTCGCCCGAGGCATCGCGCTCGATGCGCCCGTCGGCCGGGTCGGGCGTGTCGCGATCGATGCCGGCCAGGCGCAGCGCCGCCGAGTTCACCCACGCGCCATGCCCGTCGCGATTGGGCAGGAAGGCCGGCCGATCGGGCACGACCCGGTCGAGCGCCGCAGCCGTGGGCGTGCCGCCGGGGAACGCCGACATCTGCCATCCGCCGCCGAGCACCCACTCGTCGTCGGCGTGCGCCGCCGCATACTCGCCGATGCGCGCAAGGTACTCGGGCTCGGTGCCGAGCGGTGACAGGTCGCAGCGCATCAGGTCGAGACCGCCCCAGACGGGGTGCACGTGCGCGTCCTGGAAGCCTGGCAGGAGCATCCGCCCCGTGAGATCGACGACCTCGGTCGACGCCCCGATCAGCTCGCGGACGTCGTCATCGGAACCGACGGCGACGATGCGCCCGCCGGTGACGGCGACGGCGCTCGCCCGCGACCGTACCGTGTTCGAGGTGAAGACGGGTCCGCCGGTGAAGACGAGATCGGCGTGTGGCATGGGGAGTCCTTTCGGTTTCGTCGGTCGAGTAGGCGCGCCAGCGCCGCATCGAGACCCGGTATCGAGACCTTGGGATCTCGATATGGCCTGGCGGCCTACTCGATCGGCGGTGGTCAGTTGCCGGTCATCGTGCGGGCGATCTGCGTCGCCGAGTCCCCGGCCCGTCGCAGCACGAGCGCGACGAGCCCGAGCGCGACGAGCGTGAGCACGAGCATGATCGTCGACACCGATGCGATCTCGGGTCGCAGCCCGCTGCGCAGGGCGCTCAGCACGTAGACCGGCCACGGCGTCGTGCCCGACACCTGCACGAACGCCGCGATGATCGTGTTGTCGAGACTCAGCGTGAACGACAGCAGGAAACCGGCGAGCACCGCGGGCATCGCGAGCGGCAGGGTCACCCGGCGGAACGTGGCGAGCGGCTTCGCGTACAGGTCGGCCGACGCCTCCTCGAGTTGCGCGTCGAGCCCCACGAGCCGGGCACGAACGATGTACGAGACGACGGCGGTCGCGAACAGCGAGTGGCCCACGACGAGTCGCACGATGCCGTCGTTGAAGAGTGCCAGCCCGGCGTCTTGGCCGAGGAACACGAGCCACGGCAGCAGCGCGACGGCGTCGACGATCTCGGGCGTCACCGAGACGAGCAGCAGCAGGCCGATGAACCAGAAGACCCATTTTCCGGGATGCCGCGCCATCGCGATTCCCGCGAGGGTGCCGAGCACCGTGGCGACGAGGGCGGCGATGGCGCCCGTCTGGATCGACACCCACACCGCGTCGCGGATCGCCGGCTTCGCGAGCAGTGCGACGAATCCGTCGAACCCGAATCCGTCCCAGGCGACGAGCAACCGGCCCGTGTTGAAGGCCGACACGATGATGACGATGATCGGGGCGAACAGGAAGACGAAGACGAGCACGCCCCACGCATTGAGCGCGACATCCGACCACGATTTGCGCGGTCCATGAGCTTGCGATGTCCTGAGCTTGTCGACGGGTCGAAGGGTCACGAGCCGACCTCCTGGAGTTCGCGGTCGTCGACGGCAGCATCGGATGCCGCGACCGCCGCATCGCCGAGCACGAGCCGGTTGCGCGACCGGAACGGCAGGGTCACGAGCCACACGACGAGCGCGCCGAGGGCGACGGTGACCATGATCACGAGGATGAGCAGCACCGCCATCGCCGAGCCGAGCGCCCAGTTCTGCGCGGTCTGGAACTGGCTGGCCACGAGCTGGCCGACCATGTTGCCCCTCGCGCCGCCGAGCACGGTCGCGGTGATGTAGTCGCCCATGAGGGGGATGAAGACGAGCAGCACGCCCGCAATGACGCCCGGCCGGGCAAGGGGCAGGGTGACGCGGGCGAACGTGCGCCACTTGCCCGCGCCGAGATCTTTCGAGGCCTCGCGCAGCGGGTTGCCGACACGATCGAATGCGACGTAGAGCGGCAGGATCATGAGCGGCAGGTAGTTGTAGACCACGCCGATGAGCACCGCCGTGCGCGTGTACAGGATGTCGAGGGGGCCGTCGGTGAGACCCACCCCCTGCAGCAGCGTCGAGAGCCAGCCCTCTGGCGCGAGAATCACCTGCCAGCCGATCGTGCGCACGAGGAAGTTCGTCCAGAACGGCACCATGACGAGCGCGATGAGCAGGCCGCGTCGTGACGGCGGTGCCTTCACGGCCATCCAGTACGCGACCGGCAACCCGATCACGAGGCACAGCGCCGTGCCCGCCAGACCGATCCAGAGCGTGTTCAGGAACGTGGCGAAGAACGTCGGCGAGAGCGCCTCGAGGTAGCGGTCGAACGACAGCACGTCGTTGGCGTGCGTGCCGAAGATGCCCGGCTTGTAGCCGAAGCTGAACCAGACCACCATTGCCACCGGCGCGACGAAGAAGATGGCGAGCCACGCCCACGCCGGAACGGCGAGGGCGAAGCGCGGCATTCGAAGGCTACGCACCGGCGGCGGCCTTCGTCTTGTTCCAGATGTCCACGCGAGCCTGCTGCGCGTCGTTCACCTCACCCTCGCGCATGGTCTCGATCTGCTCGGGAGTGAAGAACACCAGGTCGAGCATCGGCAGCTCGGCAGCGACCGCCGCCTCTTCGATGCCCGTCGCGCCCGTGTGGTAGCCGATGTAGTCGAGCTGCAGCAACTGGTTCTCGGGGGTGAGCACATAGTTGATGAACGCGTGCGCGGCCTCGGGGTTCGGGGCGCCGGTCGCGAGCGCCCAGTTGTCCATCCAGATCTCGGTCTCGGGGCCCGGGAACACCCACTGCCAGCGGTCGGGGTCGGGGCTCTCGAGAATGCCGATGCGCGCGTCGCCGTTCCAGACCTGCATGAGCGCGTGCGTGCCCTGTGGGATCGCCGCGCCGCCCGGATACGAGTCGAACGCCGCGATGTTCGGTGCGAGCGTGTTCACGAGGAAGTCTTCAGCGGCGGCGAGATCGGCCTCGTCGGTCGTGTTCCAGTCGATGCCGTTGGCCCAGAAGTACATGCCGGTCAGGTCGCCCGGGTCGTCGAGCACCGAGGTCTGGCCGCTCGCCTCGTTCTGCGCGGCATCGAGGAAGTCGTTCCAGGTCGCGAGCTCGCGGGTGATGACGTTCTTGTCGTAGACGAAGCCGGTCGTTCCCCACGCCTTGCAGATCGAGTACGCATTGTCGGGATCCCATGCGCGGCCGAGGAATGCCGGGTCCATGAACTCGAGATTCGGGATGAGGTCGAGGTTCAGCTCCTGCAGCAGGCCGTTCTCGATCATCTGCGGAATGAACACCCCGGTCGGCACGACGATGTCGTAGCCCGAGGTGCCCTTCGCCGCAACGAGCTTCGAGATGAGCTCCTCGTTCGAGCCGAACGAGTCGAGCGTGATGGTGGGGCCGAGTTCGTCGGTGAACGCGGCAAGCACGTCGGGGTTGTCGTAGTCGCCCCACGTGTAGATCGACAGCTGGTCTTCGAGGGCGCCGCCGGTGGGCTGGGGCGCGCCCGACGTGCCGCCGCCGGGCGTGCACGCCGCGAGCAGGCCGGTCGCGCCGGCCGCGGCCGCGAAGCTGAGGAACCGGCGGCGCGAGAGCTCACTGCGAATGACCTTCGCGGCGCTCTCGCTGGCGAGGATGCGGACGGGTTTGCGGGTGTTGGTCATCTCGTGCTCCCTCTGGACGGGGTGGGGTGGTTGGGGTCGGTCAGAGTGTGGGCGGCGCGACGTAACCGCCGGCGAGGGCGGCGTCGTCGGCGGGGAAGAGCAGCACGCTCTCAGCGCTCCAGCTGCACACGACGGCATCGCCGACTGCGAGGCCGGGCGACTCTGGGGTCGGGCGACGCGCGATGAGGCTCTGGTCGTCGCCCAGGCGAACGAGGAACTGCATCGTCTCGCCCAGGTGCGAGAGGCCGATCAGCTCGCCGCGGGCGACATTCACCCCAGCGGATGGTTCGCCCGGGGCATCCGCTTCGATGCGAACGTTCTCGGGGCGGACCGCAGCCTGCCCGCGCTGCCCGTCGACCAGGTCGGCGCGCGTGCCGCGCACCAGTGCGTGCGGGGAGTCGACGGCCACGCCGCCCTCGGTGACCGTGCCGCGGAAGAAGTTCTGCTGCCCGACGAACGCCGCGACGTAGGCCGACGACGGCCGGGCGTAGACCGTGTCGGCATCGGCGAGCTGCTCGATGCGACCGTCGCGCATGATCGCGATGCGGTCGCTCATCGAGAGGGCCTCGCCCTGGTCGTGCGTGACGAACACGAACGTGATGCCGAGGCGAGACTGCAGCAGTTTGAGCTCGAGCTGCATCTCTTCGCGCAGCTGCCGGTCGAGGGCGCCGAGCGGCTCGTCGAGCAGCAGCACCGACGGGCGGTTGACGAGGGCTCGGGCGAGCGCGACACGTTGCTGCTGGCCGCCCGAGAGCTGGGTGGGCTTGCGGTCGGCGAACGTGCGCATCTGCACGAGGTCGAGCGCCTCTGACACCTGCTCGCGGATGGCCGACTTGGGTGTGCGGCGCTGCTGCAGCCCGTAGGCGACGTTCTCGGCGACCGACATGTGCGGGAAGAGCGCGTACGCCTGGAACACCGTGTTGACGTTGCGCCGGTAGGGCGGGGTGCCCAGCACGGATCGTCCGGAGATGCGGATGTCGCCGGCGTCGGGCTGCTCGAAACCCGCGATCATGCGCAGCGTCGTGGTCTTGCCGCACCCCGATGGACCGAGCAGTGAAATGAACTCACCCGCCTCGATCGTGAGCGACATGGCGTCGACCGCGGTCGCCTGGCCATAGCGCTTGGTGATGCCGTCGAGCACGACGGTGCCGTCGGATTCGGCCCGATCGGTGGGGGAGGCCGCCGGGGCCTCGCTGGTCGCCGCTGTCACCTGATGGCACCTCCGGGTTCGCCTGCGCATCATTGCGTTGCTGGCCATTCAAGCTGGCGCTGCTCATCTGCGCAATGCGCCAAGCCTCGCCCGATACAAACCATCGCACGATCGCGTGCGGCCCGACAGATCGTCTGGCGAGGTGTTACACGAGCGCAACCCGCACTGCCGACCGGGAGCTCGCCGAGCCGCACCGATCACGCGAAGCCGAACAGCGGCGGGAAGGCGAGCACGATGATCGACGCCCAGCCGAGGTAGACCGGAAGGTAGCTCGTCTGCCAGCGCTCGACCGTGCCGAACGGCACGCGCCGCCGCACGAAACCGACCTGCAGCCACCACGCCCATGCGAGATTCGCGAGCAGGATCAGGTTCAGCCCGAGCGATGCCGTCTTGTTCGCGCTCCATCCGAACTCACCCGTGCGGGCCACCATCGCGACGAGCACGACGACGTCGACGACGAGCGCGGCCGCGAGCATGAGCACCTGCAGCCGGTCGAACCAGCCGGGGGCGAGCTCGGGGTCGCGTGCCGAGATCGAGTACACGAGCAGCGCGACCGCCACCACGAGCACGAGGTCGAATGCGATGAGCAGGTCGCGGCTGCCGTCGGCGAGGTTCCATTGCACGACCGCCGCGACGATGAGGGCCAGCATCATGATCGTGAAGAGCGGGGTGAACACCTTCGTGAGCACTGGTGCGATGTTCTCGATGACCCGCTGCTTCGCGCCGACGAGCCAGGCCGCCACGAGCACCGCTCCCGCGGCACCGCATGGCAGCACCCACTCGCCGATGAACGGCAGCACGTCGACCCCGATCGATCCGAAGACCGCGACCGTGAGCCCGCTCAGGGCGCCGCCGACGAGGGCGATGAGCACGTAGTAGACCAGCCACTCGCCGCTGAACCGCACGAAGTCCATGCGAGCGCGGTCGCTGCGCCACTCACCGCCGGCGTCGACGATGCCCGTGACGAGCCAGAGCGCGGCGATCGAACCGATCGTCGCGAGCACGGCGGTCGCCGAGTTCTGTGACGCGACGGTGACCGTTGAGGACCCTCCGTCGAACGGGTAGAGGTTCAGCGCGAGAGCGACGACCGCGAACGACGCGGCGACACCGACGATGGTGGCGAGCGGCGGGCGCCGCCGCCACGCGAACCAGGCCGCGAGGAACGGCAGCACGAGCACCGCGATGTTCCGGAAGACGAGTTCGGGATCGCCGGTGAGGAGGTCGGCGGCCTTCACGGCGATTCCGGCGCCGACGCCGAGCAGGAGGGCGACGGCGAGCCCGTTTGCCCGGCGCATGAGGGGCAAACCGCCGGATGGGACATCCGTTGCGCCCTCGATGCCGGTCTCGTCGGCGAGCACGAGCTGCTTCCAGAGCCGGCCGGAGTGCTCGGCGGCGTACTCGCGCGACAACTCGTCGATGGTGCCGAGGCGCTTGACGGCGATGAGGAACGCCTCGTCTTCGGTGAGGCCAGCGGTCGCCAGTGCATCGATGCGGTCGCGCAGGTGCCCTTCGAGTTCGACGATGTCGGACGTGCTGAGCGCATCGCGGCGCTGCATCCAATCGCGCCACGATGCGATGAGTTCGTCGACGCCGGGCGTGAGGTCTGGTGCCATCGCTCAGCCCGCCCCGAGGGCGATGCGCGGATGCCGGTCGTCGGGCCCGCCGGGCCAGACCTGGTCGAGCACACCGCCGATGACCGACCACTGCCGGCGTTGTTCGGCGAGTGTCGTCGCGCCTTGCGCACTGAGGCGGTAGTGCTTGCGCGGGCGCCCGGCGGGCGACTGCCGCCATTCGGACTCGACGTGGCCGAGTCGTTCGAGGCGGTGCAGCAGCGGGTAGAGCATGCCGTCGCTCCACGCGAGCTCACCGTCGGAGAGGTCGGAGATGCGCTGCAGGATCGCGTACCCGTACGACTCGCCGTCGGCGAGGATGCCGAGCACGACCGGTGTGGCCGCGGCGGCCACGAGGTCCTTGCCGATGCGCATGAGCGCCTCCATACCTTGAGGTGCCGGGTACCTAGAACTGCAAGGTATCAGTTCGATGCCGTGCGATGCCACCCGCCCCTGGAACTTCTGTCGGGCAGAAGAACGGCGAAAGTTCACCCCCCGATTCGTCGGGGCGGGGCGCTGCGCCGGGCGCAGAGTGGGTTCACAGCCACCGCACGACCCGAAGCACGAACGAACCACACGAACCAACCGCACGAACCACCGAAGGAGCACGACGATGAGCACCAACCGCCCCGGCGACCAGACCCAGACCGCAGCCGAGCTGCAGCTCGAGTGGGACGCGAACCCGCGCTGGAGCGACGTGCGTCGTGACTACACCGCCGAAGACGTCATCGCCCTGCGCGGCCCGGTCCGCGAGGAGCGCACGCTCGCCAAGCGCGGCGCCGAGAAGCTCTGGGACGACATCCAGCGCAACACCGGCACCGCGTTCGCACCGCAGGAAGACCCGCAGTGGTCGGCGGCGCTCGGCGCCCTCACCGGCAACCAGGCCGTGCAGCAGGTGCGCGCGGGCCTCAAGGCAATCTACCTGTCGGGCTGGCAGGTCGCCGCCGATGCGAACCTCAGCGGGCAGACCTACCCCGACCAGTCGCTCTACCCGGCCAACTCGGTGCCCGCCGTCGTGCGACGCATCAACAACGCGCTGCTGCGTGCCGGCCAGATCGAGCAGGGTGAGGTCTCGACAGGCTCGACCGACGTGAAGGACTGGATGGCCCCGATCGTCGCCGACGCCGAGGCAGGCTTCGGCGGTCCGCTGAACGCCTACGAGCTCATGCACCAGATGATCGAGGCGGGCGCGGCCGGCGTGCACTGGGAGGACCAGCTCGCGAGCGAGAAGAAGTGCGGCCACATGGGCGGCAAGGTGCTGGTTCCCACGAGCCAGCACATCCGCACCATCAACGCGGCGCGACTCGCGGCCGATGTCGCCGGCGTGCCGTCGATCATCATCGCCCGCACCGACGCCCTCGCCGCGACCCTGATCACGAGCGACCACGACGAGCGCGACAAGCCGTTCGTCACCGGCGAGCGCACCGCCGAGGGCTTCTACAACGTGCAGAACGGCATCGAGCCGGTCATCGCCCGCGGCCTCGCCTACGCCGAGTACGCCGACCTGCTCTGGGTCGAGTCGGCCGAGCCCGACCTCGACCTCGCGCGCCGCTTCGCCGAGGCCGTGCACGCGAAGTTCCCGGGGAAGCGCCTGAGCTACAACTGCTCGCCGTCGTTCAACTGGAAGCGCCACCTCGACGACGACCAGATCGCGAAGTTCCAGCGCGAGCTCGCGTCGATGGGCTACGCGTTCCAGTTCATCACCCTCGCCGGCTTCCACTCCCTGAACCACGGCATGTTCACGCTCGCGAAGGACTACAACGAGCGCCACATGTCGGCCTACGTCGAACTCCAAGAGGCGGAATTCGCCTCGGAGGCGTCCGGATACACCGCCACGCGCCACCAGCGCGAGGTCGGCACCGGCTATTTCGACCAGATCGCCACGGCGCTGAACCCCAACAGCGCCACCCTCGCCCTCGTCGGATCGACCGAGGAAGAACAGTTCAACCACTGACCCACCCTGCTGTGTGCAATTCAGGTCCGCCCTCGGCGTGTCGGCCCGACACTCCGATGAGGGACGGTGCGACACACGTCCGCACCTGAATTGCACACGGGGGGCAGCGAGCAAGGAGACCACGACCATGAACACCCTCACCATCGAGCGAACGGATGTCGCGACATCCGCTCGCCGTAACGAACCCCAGCCGACCACCGGAAGCTTCGAGACCGTCGACCCGCGGATCGAGATCACCGCGGCCCTCGGCGAACGCTACGAAGAGATCCTGACGCCCGAGGCGCTCGCGTTCCTCGCCGAGCTGCACGATCGCTTCGCTCACACGCGGCACGAACTGCTCGCCGTGCGGCTGCAGACGCGGGTCGATGCGGCGAACGGCCGCGACCCGAAGTTCCTGCCCGAGACGTCCTGGATTCGCGAGGACACGTCATGGCGCGTCGCGGGCAGCGCACCGGGCCTCGAGGACCGGCGCGTCGAGATCACGGGCCCGACCGACCGCAAGATGGCGATCAACGCGCTGAACTCGGGCGCGAAGGTGTGGCTCGCCGACCAGGAGGACGCCACGAGCCCGACCTGGGCGAACGTCATCGAGGGGCAGCTGAGCCTGTTCGACTTGCTCCGCGGCGGGCTCGAGTACACGAGCCCTGAGGGCAAGGAGTACCGCGTCGAGCGCCCGCTCGCCGAGACGCCGACGATCGTGATGCGGCCGCGCGGCTGGCACCTGGTCGAGAAGCACCTGAAGTTCCACGACCGCGCGGGGCGTGCGATGCACGCCTCGGGGTCGCTCGTCGACTTCGGGCTGTACTTCTTCCACAACGCGCACGCGCTGATCGCCGCGGGCCGCGGCCCGTACTTCTACCTGCCGAAGCTCGAGAGCCACCGCGAGGCGAAGCTGTGGAACGACATCTTCGTCTACGCGCAGCAGGCGCTCGGCATCCCGCAGGGCACCGTGCGGGCGACCGTGCTCATCGAGACGATCCAGGCCGCGTTCCAGATGGACGAGATCCTCTACGAGCTGCGCGACCACTGCGCGGGCCTCAACGCCGGCCGCTGGGACTACATCTTCTCGATCGTGAAGACGTTCCGGTCGCGGGGTCGACGCTGGGTGCTGCCCGACCGCAAGTCGATCACCATGACGGTGCCGTTCATGCGGGCGTACACCGAACTGCTCGTGCAGACGTGCCACAAGCGCGGAGCACATGCCATCGGCGGCATGAGCGCGTTCATCCCGAACCGTCGCGATGCCGAGGTCACCGAGCGGGCGCTCGCCGCGGTCGCCGCCGACAAGCGGCGCGAGGCGGGCGACGGCTTCGACGGCACCTGGGTGGCGCACCCCGACCTCATCCCGACGGCACGCGCCGAGTTCGACGCGGTGCTCGGCGACCGGCCGAACCAGGTCGACCGCCTGCGCGACGACGTCGAGGTGACGGCGGCGCAGCTGCTCGACATCCCGTCGGTCGGCGGCGAGGTCACCGAGGCCGGCGTGCACGACAACATCTCGATCGCGATCCGGTACATCGAGTCGTGGCTGCGCGGCACGGGCGCTGCCGCCATCGACAACCTGATGGAGGATGCCGCGACCGCCGAGATCTCGCGCTCGCAGGTCTGGCAGTGGCTCAACGAGAACACCGTCACGGCCGAGGGCACGCGCATCGACCAGACGTCGATCGTGCGCATCATGGCGGCGGCGGTCGCCGAGCTGCCGCGCTTCGAGGGCGACCGGTTCGACGACGCGATCTCGGTGTTCCGCACCGTGGCGCTCGAGCCCGAGTTCCCGACGTTCCTGACCGTGGGGGCGTACGCGCGGCACCTGTGACGTAGCGCAGGAGAATCGGTGCCATCACCTCCCGTGAGAGTGGGATGACGCCCATTCTCCTGCGTTGAGAACGCGGGCCCGCTCGGGTCGGATCCGGAGAACCCCGGAGGTGCGACGACCGGAGCGGGCCCGCCCATCGGTGCCGCCCCGGGCCGGGCCGGCCTGGGTCATGGACTGTCTGCCTCGGCCACAAGCCGATACCCCGCGAGACCGTCGGCGGTCCGCAGTACGTGCAATCCTCGGCGGCCCGACTCCGCCAACTCCCGCAGCGTGCCGACGGGCATTTCGAGCCCCGACCTCGGCGATCGCTCGATGTCGCAGGGCACATACGACGCACCTGTTTTCGTGTAATCGGTCTCGCCCGAGTCCGATTGCGTCCGACGATGTGAGCGTCGTACGGATGTCGCTGCGCGACCTCCTCAACCCGCAGGAATCGGAGTCAGCGCAGCGGCACCCGCACGTCGCTGCCGCCCTCGGGCGTGAGCCGGGAGTTCATCTTCACGAGTGACGGCGTGGGCACGAATCCGCCGGCGAACAGCGCCTCGCCCTGGCGGAACCACGGCGACCGGGCCAGTAGCGACGCCGGCGCGTAGCCGAAGTACGTGCCGAGTTCGGCGAGGTCGACCGGCGAGGTCATCTTCATGAGAGCGAGGTTGTCGCACTGCGACAGGATGCTGGGATGCACCTTCGAGGGGCGCTGTGTCGACAGCAGCAACCACAGGCCGAACTTGCGGCCCTCGGCCGCGATCTGCACGATGCGCTCGCGCACCGCGACGGCGAGCGGCGAATCGAGCCGGGGCGAGCAGAGGTTGTGGGCCTCGTCGATGACGAGCAGCACCGGCCGGCGCTCTTCGCGGCGGTCCCAGAGGTCGTCGAGCAGTGAGAGGGCGACGACGAGCTGCTGCTCGGGCGTCGAGAACCCGCCGAGGTCGAGCACCGTGGCATCGGGCCGCTGGCCCACGACGTCGGTGACGGCGGGCTGGTCGCCGGCCCACACCTCCCAGTCGAGCACGCCGAGGTTCTCAATGCGGTCGGCGAGCGGGTGCGAGTTGCCCGAACCTTGCGCCGCCTGGATCATCGGCAGCAACTGTCCGATGTCGCCGACGCTCACGATCTCTTGCAGGTGGATGAGGGTGTTGTACTCGTCGCGATCGGCGACGGGGTCGAGCCGCAGCACGGCCGCCTTCGACGGCAGGTTCATGTCGAGGAATCGTGCCCGTAGGCCGGTGTCGCCTTCACCACGGGGGCGAAGCACGCGGATGTCCCGTTGCGCGAGCCCCTCGGCGGTGGGCCCGCTCGCACCGGGGTTGAGCTCGCCGAGCCGCACGAAGTCGGAGTTGGGGTCGAAGATCACGACGGGCAGCGCAGTGTGCGCGACGAGCTGCTCGAGCACGACCCCGAGCGCGTAGGTCTTTCCCGAGCCGCTCTGCCCGCACCAGAACGTGTGGCGATTGAATCGGTGGGGGAGCAGTTTCGCCGGGCCGCCGGGCTCGGTCAGGTTGCGGCCGACCTCGAGCAGCGCGCCCGTGGTGGTGTGCAGCATCTCGATGGTCGCGGCATCGACCTCCTCGACCGTTCCCTCATCGAACGGGTGGCTGCGGGCTGTGTCGAGCGCGCCGTCGCCGAGCACGCCGATGAGTCGCCCGCGCAGGCGCACCGGTTGCGACTCGGAGCGTTCCTCGACGAGCGCGAGCTGCCGCTCGCCGCCGCCCGAGACGATGACGAGCGATCCGGCGATGAGGCCCGAGCCCGAGGCGTCGGCGACGACGAACGAGCGGCCGTCATCGGACCGGGCGAGTGGTGTGTTCGTTGCACGCATGCGCCGATCATCCCACTCCCGACGATGCCTCGGGCAGTGGCCCCTTCAGACGGGACTGCCGACTGCTAGCAGACCTCCATGAGCTGGATGCCGTGGCCGGTCTGGCGCTTGTCGAGCACGGCTCCGTTGGAGTTGCAGATCGCGTTGACGAGGAGGGCGAACCCCTCGCCGCCTTGGAAGTTGCCGTTCTCGCCCGGGAGTCCGGCGCCCTCCACGGTGCCCGGCGGCACGAACGCCCAGACCTGCGCTGCCCCCGGGAACACGCTGGGCAGCCACGCCCAGTTGCCGTGGATGATGGGGCCGTCGGTGCAGACGGCACCGCATGCAGCGGGCGGCTTCGAAACGTTCACGCAGTCGAGCGCGTTCGCTGCGGTGGGAATGAATACGAACGCCGCGGTCAGGCCGATCGCTGCGAGTGACTTCTTGAACATGCTTCCTCCGTCGTTGCGTTGGATACAGCAGAAGGTCGAGACCCGCAGCAGGGTTGGGCCTGTTCACAGACGCTACTCAGCACTGAAGATTTGTCAATACTGTTCGCGCGACGCCGGGATCCCGGCGTGAGCGATGGGTTGCGAGCGTCGGCTCGCCTGGCCGGCGCGCCTACACGACCACCGAGGTGGCCGCCGCGCGCCGTGCGATCCACCACGTGCCGAGTCCCGATCCGAGGAAGATCACCGCGAGCATCGCCCAGCCCGAGAAGCCGTGCTCGATCGCGGTCGCGTTCACCACGAGCGGTGCCGCGAGCGCGCCGACCGAGTAGCCCATCGAGAACACGCCCTGGTAGGCGCCCGCCCGCAGCGGATCGGCGAGCTCGAAGCTGAGCCCCCAACCACCGGCCTGCGAGAGCACCTCGGCGAACGCGTGCGCGAGCGCGGCGATCACGAGCACGGCGATCGCGAAACCCACGGGCAACCCGGCCGCGGCCGCGTACACGAGGCACGCGCCCGCCATGAGCCACGCGCTGATCGCCGAGACCCGTGCCGCGACGCGGAAGTCGTGCGTGCCCTTCGACAGCGGCACCTGGAAGATGACGACGACCACCGTGTTCAAGATGAGCAGCAGTGCGACGAGCACCTCGGGCGCCGCGGTCTCGCGTGCGATCCACAGCGGCACGCCCAGCTCGGCGACCCCGAATTGCATGCCGAACACCGCGCTGAGCGCGGTGAACACGAGGTAGCGCGGGTCGCGCCACGGTGAGCGGCGCACCCAGTCGCGGCGCGACTCGTCGGCGGCGTCGGCGGTGGCCATGGCGTCGACCGATCCGGTCGCGGTCAGCACCGACTCGACCGCGGGCCGCGGCGGCGCGTCGACCCGTGAGGGGAGCTTCACGAGCTGGAACAGCCCGAGCAGGTAGAGCACCCCCGCGCCGACGATGAGCCCGCGGTACGCCTCGGCGGTGCCGAGCGCGAGCGCGAGCGCGCCGAGCCCGGAACCGACCGCGATCGACAGGTTGGTGACGGTGCGCAGCACGGCGCGGGCGTGCACCCGGCTCTCGCCGTCGAACGCGCGCGCGATGATCGCCGATCGCGTGGAGTTCGCGCCCTGCTCGAACGCGCCGCAGATCACGGCGATGACGAGTGCCGTCACGAAGTCCCCGGCGAACACGTACGTGATCAGGGCGACGCCCTCGATCGCGGTGAACCAGATCACCAGGCGTCGTGCGCTGAACCGGTCGGCGAGCCATCCGCCCGCGAGCGATGCCACCACGCCCGCCGCGCTCGCCGCAGCGAGCACGATCGCGACCTCGTGCGGTGCGAGGCCCACGATGAACGTGAAGTACAGCACGGTGACGGTGAGGAAGATGCCGCGGCCGACCCGCGAGATGAGGGTCGCGCCGACGAGGATGCGCAGCACCGGATCCGAGACGGATGCCGCGAGCCGGGCGAACAGCCCCGGTCGCGGCTGCTCAGGTACGTGCATCGAGCCGGTGTCGAACTCGGGTGTAGAGGTAGGGCTCACGGAATCAGTTCTGGCAGAGACATCCGCTCGACGAAATTGATGTAGCGTTTCGCTTCATGTTGCGATACGTGCTGAACGAAGCGGATGTCGCGACCGTGCGCTTCGGCATCTCACCGCTCTGCGAACTGGGCCTCTCGCTGCGTGCCATCCGCGAGCCGTCGCGGTTCCCGTTGCAGCTGCCGTGGCTGAGCCGCACCGAGGCGGCGCGCGCCGATCTCGACCTCGATGCGCTCCTCGCCCTCATCGACAACCGCATGTGGACCCCCGACTTCCTGAACCCGCGCCCGGCGTCGCCGCTCACCCGACTCGACGACGAGTTCGCCGTGCTCGCGGCCGTTCCAGCCGACGAGTTCGTTCGCGACCTCGTGGCGGTGCACGGCCACGTGCCCGACGTGTTCGCCGGACCGCCCAGGGCCGCTGTGCGTCGCATCGTGCGGGCGCTGCGCGAACTGTGGGCGGCGACGTTCGAGCCGTACTGGCCGCGTATGCGCGCGGTGCTCGAGGCCGACGTCGTCTACCGCGGACGGCAGATCGCGCAGGGCGGCCTCTCGGTCATGCTGAACGGCATCTCGTCGACCGTGAGCTACTCCGACGGCGTCGTGTCGGTGCGGCTGAAAGATCCCAACGATCGCGTGCAGCATATCGATGGCAACGGCCTCACGCTCGTTCCGACGATGTTCACCCGGCGCGGGTCTGCGCCGGTCGGCGACGGGCCGCCGCTCATCATGTACCCGGCCCGCGGGCAGGGCGCGCTCTGGGAGGCCGAGCAGGTCGCGAACCCCGCGGCGCTCGCCGCCATCCTCGGCGAGACCCGGGCGAGCCTGCTCTCAGCCCTCGGCGACCCCGCATCGTCGACCGAGCTGGGCGTGCGTTTCGGCGTCACCGCGTCGGCGGTGAACCAGCACCTGCGCGTGCTGCGCGACGCGGGCCTGCTGGTCTCGACGCGCTACGGGCACAGCGTGCTCTACCTGCGCAGCGAACTCGGCACGGCCCTGCTCGAAGCGCCCAGACCGCCGGTCGAGTAGCGACGAACGAGCGTATCGAGACCTCGTCACCAGGTCTCGATACCGCGCTGGCGCGCCTACTCGACCGGCGGGATGGGATCAGGTGCGACGCGCAGCACGACCTTGCCGCGCACGTGGCCGGCCTCGAGCAGGCGGTGCGCCTCGGCGCCCTGCTCGAGCGGCAGTTCGCGGTCGACGTGCACGCGCACGGCGCCGTCGTCGATCAGCCGGCTGATCACCGCGAGCGTGCGCGCGTCGGGTACGACCGAGTACCCGGTGGCACGGATGCCCCGTGCCTCGGCATCGGCGGCCATGGTCGGCCACGACGCCGTGGGGATGTTGACGATCAGGCCGCCCGGGCGCAACACGTCGAGCGAGCGGGTGCCGGTGTCGTCCTGCACATTGCCGATGAGGTCGATGACCACGTCTTGGTCGCCCACGACCTCGTCGAAGCGCTCGCTCGTGTAGTCGATGACCCGGTGGGCGCCGAGCTCGCGCAGGAACTCGGCGTTGCGGGGCGACCCGGTGGTCGTGACGGTCGCGCCGAAGTACGCGGCGAACTGCACCGCGAAGTGGCCCACCCCGCCCGCGCCCGCGTGGACCAGCATGCGCTGGCCGTCGTGTACCCGGGCAGTGTCGACCACCGCGCCCCACGCGGTGAGCGCCGCGAGCGGCACGGCCGCCGCCTGCACGAAGTCGAGCGAGGTCGGCTTGGGGGCGACGCTGAGTGAGGTGGCCGCGACGAGCTCGGCGTAGCTGCCGCCGCCGCGTGGCACCCTCGCCATGCCGTAGACGTGGTCGCCCGGTTGCAGCGGGTGCGCCCCGTGAGAGGTGGCCTCGATGACGCCGGCGAAGTCGAACCCGAGCACGGCCGGAAACCTGAGCTCTGCCGAGACGCCCCGCCCTGCGCGCGTCTTCACGTCGATCGGGTTCACGCCGGCGGCCACCACGCGCACGAGCACCTCGTCGATCACGCGGCGCGCCGCGGGAACCTCGGCCAGGTGCAGTTCGCCTGCATCACCCGTGCGATCGATCACCAGTGCGCGCATCGTGTCGGTCATCGCTGCAGTCTTCTCCGATTCGTCACGAGGCGCGCGCGTGTCGCGGCATCCGCCGTGTTCTCCATTCTCACGCACCACTAGGCTGCTGACAGCGTCGCCGAGCGGCGAACGAGAGGGGCGGAATCGTGGGTCGTCTGTTCGGAATCCTGCGGCTGCTCGCCGCCGTCGCGGTCATCGTCGCGATCGTGGGCCAGTTCGCGAACAGCCTCTCGATGGTGCCCGATCCCGCGGCGTTCGTCGTGAACTTCTTCAGCTTCTTCACGATCCTGTCGAACGCGCTCGCAGCGATCGTGCTGCTCATCGGCGCGTGGTACGGCCTGCGCGCCGCGGCCGAGCCCGACTGGTACACGTTCGCGCGCGCCGCGATCGTGACGTACATGACCACGACGCTCGTCGTCTACAACCTGCTGCTGCGCGACATCTCGCTCGACCAGGCCACGACCGTGCCCTGGTCGAACGAGATCCTGCACGTGTGGGCACCGCTGTACCTGTTGCTCGACTGGGTGTTCGCCCCGGGGCGCCGTCGTGTGCCGTGGAGCCGGTTCTGGTGGATCGCGGCATTCCCGATCGCGTGGGTGATCTACACGATGATCCGCGGCGCGGTCGTGGGCTGGTACCCGTATCCCTTCCTCGATCCGGCGATCGAACCCGGCGTCGGCTACGACGGCGTCACCGTGTACGTCATCGCGATCGCCGCGTTCATCCTGCTGGTCGGATCGGGCATCGTCGGGCTCAGCCAGGTGCGCTGGCCGCATCGCGCGGTCGGCGGCGGTGGCGCGCCCGCTGCGCCCCCCGCACCTGCCTCGTCTGACGAGCACGTCACCGCCTGAATCGAGGTCGTCGCCGCCCTCAGATCTGGCGCGCGCGATGCAGCCAGCGCGCCACCACCTGGCCGAGCATCATGTTCTGGTGCGCCTGGCCCTCGTCGCGCGGCGACACCATGCCCAATGGCGCACTGAGCGCGCCGGCCCAGTGCTCGGCGATCGCCGTCGGATGCACCGGATCGCGCGGGGCGCCGACCACGAGAGAGCGGATGCCCCGTGCCTCGAGCCCCGCGAGTTCGGCGTCGTCGTGGAACGCGCGGTTGCGGGGGATCTCGACGAGCCGCATCGCGCGGCGCGCGGCATCGGGCGCCGTGAACTGGCTGAGCAGGCCCTTCGCGCCGGCGGGTGATTCGGATGCGACGCGCTGGAAGACCGACCGCTCGCGGAATTCCTCGGCTCCGGCTGGGCCGGCATCGATGAGCAGCTGCCCGATGACGGGGAAGGCGCGCAGGTTGTCGGGCAGTGACCGGTCGTCGAATGCGGGGCGGATGAAGACGGCGCGCTCGATCGGCAGCAGGTCGTCGAGGATCAGCCGAAGCGCGAGTGCCGAACCCATCGAGATGCCGATGACGGTCAACGGGTTCGACGCGTCGGGGGCCCCGCCCGTGGCATCCGTCACCTGATCGCGCACGGTGGCCGCGATCTCGGCGGCCAGGCGGTCGATCTCGAAGTCGGCCGGGGTGCCGACCTCGAGAAACCCGCCGTGGGCGCGCACATCGGGCGCGATGATGAGCTCGTCGTCACCGCACGATGCGCGCACCGGGGAACTGAGCAGGTCGATGGGCTGTCGGCGGTCGGCACCGAGACCGTGCAGCAGCAGCGTCGTCACGCCAGCGCACCCGGGCGATACACGGCGCGCGGGTCTTCGACGGGGGCCGTCGGCAGGATCGCGGCGAGCAGTTCGTCGGCGAGTCCCACGAGGATCGCGATCTGGTCGTCGTCGCGGTCGACCCACCGGCATCGGGGCTCGTCGGCGACGGGGACGAAGTCGTCGTGCTGCTCCCAGACGACGAGGGTGCGCTCGGCGCCGAGCACGTATTGCTGCCACCAGACCTGTCGCAGGTAGCCGCGCGGGATGCCGCGCCACGGCTTCGACGTGGTCTTGATCTCGCACAGCTCGAGCGCACCGTTCGGTGCGATGCGCAGGCCATCGGGGGTCGCGAGGTGGCGTCGCTCGAACTCGGCGTGGAAGAGCAGCGTCGACGGGTCGATGCCGTGCGTACGGCGCGCCCACTCGGCGATGACGGGCTCACGCTCGCGGCCGTGGTCGGTGAAGCGGCTGCCGCCGAAACTCGTGCGGGTGCCGTGGAGTTTCTCGTATGCCGCGGTGCGCACCGACCCGCGGGTCGCGAGCTTCGCGGCATCGGTCGCGGTGACGCCGCGCGATCGCGCCCGCAACCAGGCGACGCGGTCGCCGGAGTCGGCGACCACCCGGGTCTCATGCGGATGCCTCGGCCGCGGCTCGGTGGGAGCTGCCGACCATGCGCCCTCGAGGTCGAAGAGGGCGAACGGGGTATCGGGCACGGCATCGAGCGTACTCGCCGCCGCGGTCATCGGGCAGGTCTCGTGCAAAGGGTGTCGCGGGGAGCCCAGGCGGGGGGAGTGCGCAATTCAGGTGCGGAGGCGGCGTGTCGGGGGCGCGGTCGGAGTGTCGGGGCCCCGACACACCTCCCGACCTGAACTGCGCACCCGGCATGGCCGGTTCGGGCCACTCGAGCGTGGCCCGAACACGCGATGAGGTTCGCCGAGCTTCGGAGTGGAATCGGGGTCGTCACCAGTTGCATCGCACCCCGAGGAGTCGACATGTTCACCACCACCACCACCGCCACCACCATCCCCACTACCGAGCCGGTCGTCGACGCGGCCGCCGCTGAGCGGATCGCCCGCGCCTCGATCGCCTTCGGCCGCAAGCGCGGCTACTTCCGCCTCCTGTTCGATGCGGGCCCGGTCGACGCCGCGACCTTCGCCGAGCTCGCGGGCGTGACCGAGCGCCTTGCGCGGTCCTGGCTCGATGAACAGCTCGCCGCGGGTGTGCTGCGCGTCGTCGCCTCGCCTGATGGGGAGCGCGAGGAGCTGCTGCTCCCCGGCGAATACGTGCCGATCCTGCTCGGCGACGATGGCGAGCCCGACGCACCCGAGCTCGATGGAGCCCGCGCGATGCTCGACGCGCATCGCGACCAGTTGCCACCGGCGCTCGCCGGACTGCGAGAACTGTAGTCAGGCCGCCCCCCGCGTTCCTAGACTTGGGGCGTGCAACCCGAGGACCAGGTCGTCCATTACGTGGAGCACGACGGCGCCTCGATCGCGTGGTCGGCGGTCGGGCAGGGGCCGCCGCTCGTCATCGGCGGATGGTGGTCGAGCCACCTCGACCTCGACTGGCGCAGTCCGAAGTTCCGCCGATTCGTGGCGGCAATCGCCGAGTACCGCACGGTCATCCGCTATGACCGTCCCAGCTCCGGGGTCTCCGACCGCGGGGCGATGCCCGCGCGCACGCTCGACGAAGAGCTCGCGACCCTCGAGGCCCTCATCGACGAGGCGGTGCCCGGCACACTCTCGCTGTTCGGTGCGTCATCCGGCGGCGGGGTCGCCTCGCTGTATGCGGCCCGTCACCCCGAGCGGGTCGAACGGCTCGTGCTCTACGGAGCGTACGCACGCGGCATCGACCTCGCCCCGCCCGCGGCCCGCGAGACGATGCTCTCGATCGTCGAGCAGCACTGGGGGCTCGGCTCCCGCGTGCTCGCCGACATCTTCCTGCCCGACGCGACCGCCGACGAGCGTGCGGAGTTCGCCGAGTTGCAGCGGCGCTCGGCCTCGCGCGAGGTCGCGCTCGCGTCGCTGCGCGCCGTGTACGACTTCGACGCCACGGGTCATCTCGGTGACGTGCTCGCACCCACGCTGGTGCTGCATCGTCGCGACGACCGGGCGATCCCGTTCGCGCTCGGCAAGGATCTCGCGGCGCGCATCCGCAACGCCCGCTTCGTGGCACTCGAAGGCGATGACCACTTCCCGTGGCGGGGTGACGCCGATGCGGTCGTGCGCGAGACGCTCGCGTTCCTCGGCGCCCCGGTGTCGATGACCGCATCCACCGCTTCGTCGGTCGCGGTCGCGTCGGGCATTTCGAGCACGTCCCGAGCCGCGGTGAGCCTCACCGACCGCGAGCGCGAGGTGCTGCGCCTCGTCGCGCGCGGCGAGACCGACGCCGAGATCGCGGCGCACCTCGTGCTGTCGGCGCACACCGTGCACCGTCACATCGCGAACATCCGCACGAAGCTCGGCGTGCCGTCGCGCACCGCCGCGGCCGCCTGGGCATTGCGCAACCAGCTTATCTAGCTGCGTCGCGGGCGTCGGCCGCCCACGCGCTCAGAGCGCCCGCCGCTCCCCGAACGTGCACTCCGCGCCCCTCGTGAGGGCGGCGACAGCACTGTCGGTGAACGGCGGCGAACGGATGTCCCGTGGTGGCCGATTCCGGCCACGGCAGGTTGGCCCGATCAGGCGATTCACCGATCGCGGCTTCGGCGTTGACTGCCATCGTGCCGCGCATCCGCCGGCTGGAAACACCACGCAAGGAACCTGATGTCCGAGACCCTCACCACCACAGCCACCACGACCACAGAGGTCGTCGCATCTGCAGAAGAGCATGCGGCCGAGCAGGTCGGAGCCCTCGCCGAGCAGCTCGTCGGCATGCTCGGGGCCGCCACCGAGCTGCTCACGATCGAGCTCGGCCGCCGCTTCGGCCTTTACCGCACCCTGCACGAGGCCGGCCCGATGACCGCCACAGCGTTCGCCGACGCCACCCGTGTCGCCCCGCGTTACGCGCGCGAGTGGCTCGAACAGCAGGCGGCCGCCGGCTACCTCGACGTCGTCGAGCCGGGTGCGTTCGGGCACGAGCGCCGCTTCGTACTGCCCGAACTGCACGCCCCAGTGCTCGTCGACGAGACTCATCCCGCGCACACCGCTCCCGCGGCGAGCCTGTTCGCAGGCGTCGCCCTCGCGTACCCCGAACTGGTCGCCGACTTCCGCCAAGGTCGCGGTGTCGCGTTCGGCGAGTACGGCGCAGAGCTGCGCGGCGGACTCGGCTCGCTGAACCGCCCGGGCTTCACGCACGAACTGCGCGGCTGGGTCGAAACGCTGCCCGACCGGGCCGCCGCACTCGACGCCGGCGGTGCCGTGCTCGATGCGGGCTGCGGTGTCGGCTGGTCGACCATCGCGCTCGCGAAGGCGTTCCCGAACGCCCGCATCGTCGGCCTCGACCTCGACAAGGCGTCGATCATCGAGGCGAGGCGCAACGCCCGCGATGCCGGGGTTGCCGACCGTATCGCGTTCGTGCACGGCAATGCCGGCGACAAGGCGACGATTCGCGCGGCGGCCGCGGTCGCGAACACCGGCAGAACCGAGGCGACGGGAGACACTGGCGTCGAGGCATCCGGATTCGATCTCGTCACGGTGTTCGAGGCGCTGCACGACATGGGCAGGCCGGTCGACGCACTCGCCTGGTTCCGGGCGCTGCTGCGCACGGGCGGCGCGCTGCTCGTCGCCGACGAGCGCGTGGCCGACGTGTTCCACGCCGGCGCCGAACCGGTCGAGCGCATGCTCTACGCGATGAGCGTGCTGCACTGCCTGCCCGCGACGACCGCCGAATCGGGCGACGTCGCCAACGGCACGGTGCTGCGGGCGCCGACGCTGCGACGCTGGGCGGCCGAAGCAGGTTTCGGCCGGGTCGACGTGCTCGACATCGCGAACCCGTTCTGGCGCTTCTACCGCATCGGCTGAGCGCCCGACAGCGCCCGACAGCACCCGCACGGGTGTGCAATTCAGGTGCGGAGTGGGCGTGTCGCGCGACGCGCCACGATGCCGCGGCCGCGACACACCTCCGAACCTGAATTGCGCACTCTGCGCGCGCTCGGTGATGGCGGGGCACGGGGCATCCGCTCATCGAACGCATAGCAAGCGCATAGGTCGGCGCGGATACTGGAAGCATGAGCACGACGCCTGCCACCACGCCCCACCGCGCCCCCGCCATCGCGAAGGGCGACGGCTCGATGGTGCGCGTGCTCGTGGTCGATGACGAGCACTCGCTCACCGAGCTGCTGAAGATGGCCCTCAAGTACGAGGGGTGGGACGTGCGCACCGCCGCCGACGGCTTCAGCGCCGTCAAGGTCGCCCGCGAGTTCCGGCCCGACGCGATCGTGCTCGACATCATGCTGCCCGACATCGACGGGCTCGAGGTGCTGGCCCGGGTGCGCGCCGAGGGCACCGAGACGCCCGTGCTCTTCCTCACCGCGAAGGACTCGCTCGACGACCGCATCGCCGGCCTCACCGCGGGCGGCGACGACTACGTCACGAAGCCGTTCAGCCTCGAAGAGGTGGTGGCGCGCCTGCGCGGGCTCATTCGGCGCTCCACCCTGACGCTCGCGCAGGCGAAGGACCCGGTGCTCACCGTCGGCGACGTCACCCTCGACGAGGACTCCTACGAGGTCGCGCGCGGGGGCACGCCGGTCGAGCTGACCGCGACCGAGTTCGAGCTGCTGCGCTTCCTCATGCGCAACCCGCGCCGCGTGCTGTCGAAGGCGCAGATCCTCGACCGCGTCTGGTCGTACGACTTCGGCGGCAAGGAGTCGGTCGTCGAGCTCTACATCTCGTACCTGCGCAAGAAGATCGACGCCGGCCGTGAGCCGATGATCCACACGGTGCGCGGCGCAGGTTACATGCTGAAGGCCGCCGGATGACCCACCCCGGCGATCCCGGATACGCCGCGGCCGCTCGCGCCAGTGCGACAGTGGCTTCGCCCCCCGAACCGGCGCTCTCCCCTGAGCCTGACCACCGCGCGCAATGGAGCCTCGAGCGCCGCCTGCTCGTGGTGCTCGCCGGGCTCGTCGCAGCAGTGAGCCTCATCGTCGGCATCGCGAGCGTCACTGTGTTCCACACCTCATCGGTCGCATCGGTCGACGCCGAACTGCGGTCGGCGATGACCCGCGCCGAACTGAACATCCGCGGGCCGATCCCGCTGCCGGGAGGAGCCGCCGGGCCGAGCGTGCTGCTCGACGTCGCCGGCCAGTCGGCCGGCACCCTCGCCGCGGTCGTGCCGGACGAGGGCGCGCCGAGTGCCGCCTACATCTCGGAGGACGCCGAGGGCATCGTCGGCCTCGGCACCGAACCCACGCGGGCGCTCGCCGCGGTCCCCGCCGATGGCGAGGTGCACACGATCGACGCCGGCTCCCCGTTCGGCTCGTTCCGCGCGCTCGCCGAACGCAAAGAGAACGTGCCCGACACCCGTGTCGTGCTCGCCCTGCCGCTCGCCGACGTCGAACGTTCGACGACCGAGCTCGCCGTGACGATCGCGGTTGTGGCCCTCGCCGCGCTCATTCTCGCCATCGGCTTCGGCTCGCTCATCGTGCGCCGGGCGCTGTCGCCGCTCTCGCGAATGACCGCGACTGCGCTCGAGGTGTCGCAGCTGCCGCTCGACCGCGGTGACGTCGCCCTGACCGAGCGGGTCGTGGTCGACGACGAGCGCACCGAGGTCGGGCGCCTCGGCACCGCGTTCAACCGCATGCTGGGGCACGTGGCATCCGCGCTCTCTGCTCGTGAGCAGAGCGAGCAGAAGGTGCGCCGCTTCGTCGCCGACGCATCGCACGAACTGCGCACCCCCCTCGCGTCGATCCGCGGCTACGCCGAGCTCACGCGCATGCACGGCGGCCGGCTGCCCGACGACGTGACGCACGCGATCGGGCGCATCGAGTCGGAGTCGGTGCGCATGACCGAGCTCGTCGAAGACCTGCTGCTGCTCGCGCGGCTCGACGAGGGGCGAGAGCTCGTGCACACGACTGTCGACCTCAGCGCGCTCGTGGCCGATGCGCTCGGCGACGCTCAGGTGGCCGGTCCTGAACATGACTGGTCGGTCGACCTCGCCGACGAGGCCGTCGAGGTGTCGGGCGACCCTGCCCGACTGCATCAGGTGATCGCGAACCTGCTCGCGAACGCTCGCCTGCACACGCCCGCCGGAACTTCGGTGCGCGTGCAGCTCGCGCGAGCGGGTGACCGGGCGATCCTCACGGTCGCCGACGACGGCCCGGGAATCGACCCTCAGGTGCGCGACACGCTGTTCGAGCGATTCGAGCGAGGGGATGCCTCGCGCTCGCGCCGCGCCGGAAGCACAGGCCTGGGGCTCGCGATCGTACGTGCGGTCGTCGAGGCGCACCACGGCTCGGTCGGGGTCGAGAGCGAGCCCGGCTCGACGGTGTTCACGGTCGAGCTACCGGTGTCCAAGCCGACGGTCGTATAGCGAGCGTCCTTCTCGTTGGTCGAGCAGCGAGCGCAGCGAGCGTCTCGAGACCCGTCGCCCCGCACCTCAGAGCAGGCGGCCGAGCAGCTTGGCGAACAGCGCGATCTCGCCCGGCTCCCACTCATGCAGGCGCTCGCGCATCGCGGCCCGGTTCTCGGCCTTCACCTCGCCGACCTGCTTGATCGCGAGGGGAGTGGCGGCGATCACCCTCGAGCGGGCGTCGTGCTCGTCGACCCGGGACTCGGTGAGCCCGAGCTCCTCGAGCTGGCGCAACTGACGGCTCAGCAGGCTCTTGTCGATCTGCAGCTCTTCGGCAAGGGAGCCCGCGTGCGCGGGGCCCCTCGTCACGAGGGTCGCGATGACCTTGTAGCCGGTCGGCTGCAGGTCGGGATGAACCCGGGCCGCAGCGAGCCGCCACTGGGTGCGAGCGCGGTGGAAGAGCCGGCCGAACTCGTCTTCGACGGCCGCGATCGACGCCTCGAGGTCGGGTTCGGTGGTCACAGGCGACATCTTATGCTCGCCCGCCTTCGCGGGGTGTCGTGGTGCCGATTGCGGCGACCGATGCCGTCACGGGCACCCCGACCGAGGCCTCGGCGACCTCGAGCAGCTCTTCGCCGACCTGTTCGAGTTCGGCCTCGAGCGATTCGTCGGCCGAGTCGTCTGAGGTCGTCTCGAGCTTCGTGCGCTGCACGGCGGTGAGGGTGCCGAGCTGCACGTTGGGCAGGAAGATCACGGCGATGAGCGTGATCACGGTGAGCGGCACGGCCGCGAGGAACACGCTGCCCACACCGAGGCCGTACGCCGACTCGACGACGACCCGCAGGTAATCCGGCAGTTCGGCGATGTGCGGAATGCTGCCGCCGCCGAGCGTCTGCGCCGCCACGGCCTGCTGCTCGGGCTGGAGGCCCGACATGCCGCTCTTGATGTGGTCGGCGACGACGGTGCCGAGGATCGAGCCCATGACGGCGACGCCGGCGGTGCCGCCGAGGCTGCGGAAGAACGTGACCGCACTGGTGGCGACGCCCAGGTTCTTCACCTCGGTCGTGTTCTGCACGACGAGCACCATGTTCTGCATGACCATGCCGATGCCCGCGCCGAGCACGAACATCGAGAAGCCGACGTAGGTGAAGTCGGTGTCGTACTCGAGTCGACTGAGCAGCACGGTTCCGGCGACGGCGAGCGCGGCGCCGGTGATGACGAACGCCTTCCACTTGCCGTGGCGCGAGATGAGCCCGCCCACGATGGTCGACGAGATGAGCACGCCGGCCATCATCGGGATGGTGAGCAGCCCCGATTCGGTGGGGGTCGCGCCCCGGGCGAGCTGCATGTACTGGCTGAGGAACACCGCGGTGCCGAACATGGCGACGCCGACGCTGAGGCTCGCGACGACCGAGAGCGTGAACGTGCGGTTCTTGAAGAGCCCGAGGGGGATGAGCGGCTCTTTCGAGCGCAGTTCGACGACCACGGCGATCGCGAGCAGCACCACGGCGCCGCCGATCATGAGCCACGACTCGAGTGAGTTCCACTCGAACTGGCTGCCGCCGAGCGACACCCAGATGAGCAGCAGCGAGACGCCGGCCGAGATGAGGATGATGCCGAAGTAGTCGATCGACACCTTCTTCTTGGTGAGCTTCGGCAGGTGCAGTGTGCGCTGCAGCAGCACGAGTGCGACGACGGCGATCGGCAGGCCGACGAAGAAGTTCCAGCGCCAGCCGAGGGTGTCGGTGATGACGCCTCCCAGCAGCGGACCGCCGATGGTGGCCACGGCCATGACCGCGCCGAAGAGGCCGGCGTAGCGGCCGCGCTCGCGCGGGCTGAGGATGTCGGCCATGACGATCTGGCTGAGCGCCGCGAGTCCGCCGGCGCCGAGGCCCTGGAACACGCGCATGGTGATGAGCATCGCCGGGTCTTGCGCGAAGCCCGCGATCGCCGATGACACGACGAAGATGACAAGGGCGAGCTGCAGCAGCAGCTTGCGGTTGAAGAGGTCGGCGAGCTTGCCCCAGATCGGGGTCGAGACGGTGGTCGCGAGCAGGGTTGCGGTGACGACCCACGTGAACGCGCTCTGGTCGCCGTCGAGGTCGGCGATGATCAGCGGCAGCGACGTGCCGACGACGGTCGAGGCGATCATCGAGACGAACATGCCGAGCAGGAGGCCTGAGAGGGCGGTGAGCACCTGGCGGTGCGTCATGCCTCCCTCGGTGAGTGCATCGGCTGCGGGCGCCGAGGAGGGACGTGACATGCGGTGAGGGCTCCAGAAAGTAGTTGACTTCGATCAACTCTAATCAATTAGATGATTCATGTCAACTATTGCTGGTGGTCAACTATTGGCTGGAACGGCGGGGCGAGCTTGACCCCGACGTCGTGCTTCGTCAGCATGTGCCCATGACCCCGATGAACAGCAACACGAGCGCGCCCAGCGCACCTGCACCGTCCGATGAGTCGGGCGACGACGAGATCGTCGAGTTCGTCGACCTGTTCCGCCGCTTCCTCGCCGAGGTCGTCAACCGGCCCCGCGCATCGCCGGCCGAGTCGACACCGCTGGGGGCGCTGGTCATGGAGCACCTCGGCGAGGACTTCCGAGGGCTCCCGGTGATCACCGAGTCGATGCCCCCGCATCGACTGGCTGATGCCGACCTCGCGCTCGACGCCATGTCGGCGTCGGGCTCGGGTCGACTTCTCGGTGTGGATGGAGGGCAGGCCCGCGGCCACATGGCGTTCATCGACCTCTTGGTGAACCCGCATCAGGCCTTCTCACCCGGTCCTGTCGATTACGTCACGACCGCGACGGGCCCCTCCACAGAGCGTCGGTCAGTGGCGTTCGGGGTGCGATTGCTGGTGCACGATGGTTCGCCGGTGGCGGTGCTCCAGCGAGGGAGCGCTCCCGAACACGGCCGTGACGACGCCAGGTTGGAGATCATCGCCTCGACCCCATCGGTCGCAGACACGTTCCTCGCCGATCTCCGACGACTCATGCTCGAACTCAGCGTGCTGCGGGGAAAGGTGGTCACGATCGGAGGCACCCAGTTCGGTCGCGCGATGGGCATGACGACCTTCGTGGAACGACCTGAGGTCGCAGAGGATCAGCTTGTGCTGGAGCCCGAGACGCTCGAGTCGGTGGTGCGCCATGTGGTCGACCTCGGCGACCAGCGGAATGTGCTCCGAGGATTGGGCCTGCACCTGAAGCGGGGGCTGTTGCTCTATGGCCCGCCCGGGACGGGCAAGACCCTCACCGTTCGGCACCTGCTCAGCCGAACGCCTGGCACCACGGCGGTTCTGCTCAACGGACCGAGCATCGGGTTCATCTCCATGGCGGCGGAGATTGCTCGAGCCATGCAGCCCGCCATCGTGGTGCTCGAGGACGTGGACCTCGTGGCGAACGACCGCTCGATCGCTGTGCGCGGCAACAGCGTGCTCTTCACCATCCTCGACGCGCTCGACGGCTTGGAGGGCGACGCCGATGTGACGTTCATCTTGACGACGAACCGGGTCGAGGTGCTGGAGCGGGCGCTGGCCGACCGCCCCGGCCGCATCGACCTCGCCGCGGAGATCCCGTTGCCGGATCAGACCGCGCGACGCCGACTCTTCCGGCTGTACGGTCGAGGTCTGCCGTTCTCGGAGCGCGCGCTCGAGGCTGCAGCCGACCGAGCGGAGGGCACCACTGGTTCCTTCGCGAAGGAGCTCATGCGCCGCGCTGTGCTCACCGCCGCGGTGGCGTCTCGACCGGCCGTCGACGACGACCTCTCGAGCACGCTCGAAACGCTGCTGTCGGACCGCTCTGATCTCACCCGCAAGTTGCTCGTCGGCGGAGTGCCGGCGGGAACGGATGGGCGACACCCGATGGGACCGGGTGGGCCGGTGCAGATGGAGGGTGGCGGGATCTCGTTCGGTTACATCGGCGGCGCGTGACTCGCGGCACTCCAGGCCGTCTCGTGAAGCCTGCGCTGGGATGGAGTGCGGCGATGACGCGAACTCAGACGCGACGATGGGGCCGATCGATCGGTGTCACGGCGCTCATTGCGGTCACGATGGCCGGCTGTGTGGGCGCCCCGGCCGGTTCTGTTTCCACGGATGCTCCGGGCCTGGCCTCCACCGAAACGGTGGCTCCCGATCCTGCCCTGCCAGAGCAGGCTCCACGTCTGTCGGATCTGGCCCCTGGCACCCTGATCGCCACCGGCGCGTTCGACGATCGCGGCACTACAGGTCGGATCGAGATCAGGGCGAACGGCGCGGCCTCGGGCTTCGATGTCACCCTGGCCGGAATCTCGCCGGCACCCGCCGCTGGCATGACGCTCGAGCTCAACTCCCTGCCACCGGACTCGAGTGACGCCGAGTTGAAGTCGGGCTTCAGTTACTACCGATACGACTCACTGGCGCAGGTGTCCGACCAGACGTTCCGGGTGCCGAGCCCGGGGTACGGCGGCTTCGAATCGAACGACCCGAGCTACATGCGAACCGCGGTGATCTGGGCGCCCGCAGCCGGAAGCGATTTCGGCTTCGACAACGTGGTCTCGACAGCGCCGCTGACCTGGGACCTTCCCGATATGAACCCGGGTCTCGAGGTCGTCGACCATGGTGCCGCCGACGGCGCGGCCGGGCAGGCCACGCTCGCCGCCGACGGTGCCCCCATCGGCTACCGCGTCGCACGGGGCGACACATCGGCCGGGATCATGGCGCGATTCGGCATCACCATGGAAGACCTCGAATGGCTGAATCCCGACCGTGACAGGAATCGACTCGTTCTCGCCGACATCACCCTCAACTTGGCACCGGGGTCGCGCGGACTCCGCATGTGACCGTCGCGGCCCGAGCGAGAGTGCTACATCACCGCAGTCACCTCGATCTCGACGAGTGCGTCGGGGCGACCGAGGGCGGCCACGAACAGCACCGTGAGGGCCGTCGGGTGCTGACCCCAGACCCGCATCGACGCGGCGAAGCCCTCGTCGACCGATTCGCCGGCGGCGACGTACACGGCCATGCGCACCACGTTCGTCTGGTCGGCGCCGACCTCGGCGAGCACGGCGAGCACGTTGCGGATCGCCTGCTCGGTCTGGGCGCCGAGGCCGCCGGGCACGATCGCGCCCGAGGCATCTGTTCCGTTCTGGCCGCCGACATGCAGCGTGTCATGGGCGCCGCGCACGATCACTCCCTGGCTGAACGCCGGATTCGTGTGGAGCGTGCTGGGGTTGAGGTGTGTGATCTCCATGCCTCCGGTCTATCGTCAACCACCGACGATCGGCCTCAGCGACAGCGATTTGGCCGTTGGGAGAGGCATCCGTTAGTCTTGACGGAGCCGAAGACCGCTGGTTGTCGTGCGCGCCTTGTGAAAGCGAGCCGATGCCGACCGAAATCTTGCGAAAGCAAGGGCCCGCGCAGGTGTGACGAAGACTTCCGAGCAATCGGGCCGAGCTCCGCGCAACTGCGCCGGAGCTTTTTTCTTTCCCACGAACGTTCCAGCGCTCCCAGGCCGTGCATCGCTTCCGCGATGCGCGTTGAAGACACAAGGAGTGGCCATGGCGAACAAGGAAGCCTCGGTTGCCGAACTCACGAACCTGTTCGAGAGCTCGACCGCCGTTCTGCTGACCGAATACCGCGGCCTCACTGTTGCCCAGCTCAAGACGCTGCGCAAGTCCATCAGTGGGGACGCGAGCTACGCCGTGGTGAAGAACACGCTGACCAAGATCGCGGCCAACAATGTCGGGATCAGCTCGTTCGACGACGACCTCAAGGGGCCGTCGGCGATCGCGTTCGTGCACGGTGACCCGGTCGCCGTCGCGAAGGCGCTGCGTGACTTCGCCAAGGCGAACCCTCTCCTCGTGGTCAAGGGCGGCTATTTCGATGGCAAGCCCCTGACCGCAGCAGAGGTAGGCAAGCTCGCCGACCTCGAGTCCCGCGAAGTGCTGCTGGCGAAGCTCGCCGGTGCCTTCAAGGCCTCGCTGTTCGGAGCCGCATATCTGTTCAACGCACCGCTGTCGAAGGCCGTTCGCACGGTCGACGCGCTGCGTGAGAAGCAGGAGTCCGCTGCGTAGGCGCGAGCCTCTCAAGCGGTGAGTAACTAACCAAGGAGAAGAAACAATGGCAAAGCTGTCAACTGAAGAGCTGCTCGAGCAGTTCAAGGGCCTGACCCTCATCGAGCTCTCGGAGTTCGTCAAGGCGTTCGAGGAGACCTTCGAGGTCACCGCGGCCGCCCCCGTCGCCGTTGCCGGCCCCGCTGCCGCGGGCGGCGGCGCTGCTGCTGAAGAGGCCGAAGAGAAGGACTCCTTCGACGTCGTCCTCGAGGCTGCCGGCGACAAGAAGATCCAGGTCATCAAGGTCGTGCGCGAGCTCACCTCGCTCGGCCTCGGCGAGGCCAAGGCCGTCGTCGACGGTGCTCCCAAGGCCGTGCTCGAGGGCGCGAACAAGGAGACCGCCGAGAAGGCTCAGGCCGCGCTCGTCGAGGCCGGCGCAACCGTCACCCTCAAGTAGTCGCCGGCGCTCGTTCGGGCGCGTGCAGCTTGAGGTGACCTGCGTCACCTGAATACACGGATGCCCCGTGGCTCGTCTCGAGCCACGGGGCATCCGTCGTTCTCAGCGGGGCACCGCCGCTCGGCGCCAGAGTGCTTCAGCGCAGCGCGGCCGTCGTCGAGCGCACCACCAGGCGCGTGGGCAGCGGCGCGCCCGAGTCGGGCAGAGGATCTGCAACGACGTCTTCCCCGAGCAGGTGCAGCACGACGTCGACCGCGAGACGCCCCTGTTCACCGGGGTACTGCTCGATCGTCGTGAGGCCGAACATCTCGGCGTACTCGTGTCCGTCGACGCCGATGACCGACAGGTCGCCGGGCACCGCGAGACCGAGTCGCTCGGCCGCACGGATGGCGCCGAACGCCATTTCGTCGGAGGCAGCGAACACGGCCGACGGCCGTCGCCCGGGGTGCCCGAGCAACTGCAGGGCGCCGGTGTACCCGCCGGGCATGCTCATCGCGGTCTCGACGATGTGCGCATCGGCCTCGGACGCGAGGCCCGCGGCGGCCATCGCCTCGAGGTACCCCTCGCGGCGGCATCCGTGCACGCTCTCCGGGTGCGTCGACGCGCCCTCACCGGCGAGGTGCGCGATGCGGGTGTGACCGAGGTGCAGCAGGTGCTCGGTCGCAAGGGCACCGACCGCGCGATCGTCGATCGAGAGCAGCGCGCCGCCGGTTCCGCTGCCCCCGAGGCTCACGAGCGGCTTCTCGCGGCGGTCGAGCGAGGCCGTCTCGCGCTCAGTGAGATCGACGCCGACCGCGATCACCGCGTCGACCCGCTTGCGGGCGAGGAAGAAGTCGAAGACCCGGTCGCGGTCCAGGCCCGCCGAGCCCACGTTGTAGAGCGTCAGGTCGTAGCCCGCCGCGAGCAGCGCCTGCTCGATGCCCTCGAGCACCTCGCCGAAGAACCAGCGGTTGACGAATGGGATCACGACGCCGACGTTCATGGTGCGTCCCGTGACGAGGCTCGCGGCGGCGGGCGATGCGATGTAGCCGATCTCGGCGGCCGCGGCCTCGACGCGGCGGCGGGTGGCGTCGGCGACGTGCCCGCGACCCGAGAGGGCGCGCGACGCCGTGGCCTTCGAGACCCCGGCCAGCCGTGCCACGTCGCCGATCGCGGCCATCAGCAACTCCCTCCATCGGGCAGTTCCGGTGCTGAGCATAGTGGCTGCGACCACCGAGATGGAACCGATTCCAGTATGTGAATCGGATGCCCCCCACCGGGCGTCTCCCGCCATGGGAGCGCTCTCCACCCGTAGAAGAGGCATCCGCTCATGGTTCCCGTTTCGTGATCTGCGTTCCCTTGTGGTCGCCCGTGCACCTGTCCTAGCGTGGGTGCTGGAACCGGTTCCCGGCTTTCCTCCTGCACCACACTCAACCTCAACGAGGAGATGACATGAGACTCACACGGCATCGCCGTTGGCTGGCTCCCGCGGCGGTGGCCGCGGCCGTCGGCCTGGCACTCACCGCCTGTACGGGAGACATCGCGAACGAAGAAGCCGGCGACGTCGACTGCGGCCCCTACGAGGAGTACGGCACCTTCGACGGTGCCGAGGTCACGGTCGGCGGCACCATCCTCGACCTCGAGGCCGATCGGCTCGTCGAGTCGTGGGCCGACTTCGAGACGTGCACGGGCATCACCGTCGACTACCAGGGCTCGAGCGAGTTCGAGGCGCAGATCGCGGTGCTCGCCGAGGGCGGCAACGCGCCCGACGTCGGCATCGTCCCGCAGCCGGGCCTGATGAACCGCCTCGCCGCAGGTGGCTGGCTGATCCCGGCTTCCGAGCCCGTCGAGGCGAACACCGACGAGTTCTGGTCTGAAGACTGGAAGACGTACGGCACCGGCACCGCCGACGGCGTGTTCTACGGTGCTCCGCTCATGGCGAGCATCAAGGGCTACGTCTGGTACTCGCCGGCCGAGTTCGAAGAGAAGGGCTACGAGATCCCGAAGACGCTCGACGAACTCACGGAGCTGTCCGAGACCATCGCGGCCGAGGGCGACCACAAACCGTGGTGCGTCGGCCTCGAGTCCGGTGACGCCACCGGCTGGCCGGGCACCGACTGGGTCGAGGACTACATGCTGCGCCTGCACGGCGCCGATGTGTACGACCAGTGGGTGGCTCACGAGATCCCGTTCAACGACCCGCAGGTCGCTGAGGCGTTCGACGCCGTCGGCGAGTACCTGAAGAACGAAGAGATGGTCAACGGCGGCATCGGCGATGTGTCGACGCTCGTCACCGAGGCCTTCCAGACCGGCGGTCTGCCGATCCTCGACGGCGAGTGCTCGCTGCACCACCAGGCGTCGTTCTACGAGACGTTCTGGAACCCCGAGGGTGGCGACGCGAACACCGTGGCCTCCGACGGAACGGTGTTCGGCTTCCTGCTCCCGCCCGAGAACGCCGACGACCCGCTGTCGGTGACCGGCGGCGGCGAGATCGTGGTCGCGTTCCGCGAGGCCGAAGAGGTCGAGGCGTTCCGCCACTACCTGTCGAGCGACACCTGGGCGAACAACCGGGTGGGCCTCGGCGGAGTCATCAGCGCGAACAAGGGCGTCGACCCCGAGGTTGCGTCGAGCGAGCTGCTCGTGCAGTCCATCGAGATCCTGCAAGATCCCGAGACCACGTTCCGGTTCGACGGCTCCGACTTGATGCCCGGTGCCGTAGGCGCCGATTCCTTCTGGAAGGGCATCGTCTCCTGGGTCGGCGGTCAGAGCACCCCGCAGGTGCTCGACACGATCGAGGCCAGCTGGCCGGCCAGCTAGCGCTCCGCGCGCCGCGTGCGACGCGCCCCCATCACGGGGCATGATCGAGGGGCGGGGCTTCCAAACCCCGCCCCTTGTCACCCCGGATTCACCGACGGCCCTGTTTCAATGAAGAACATCGGGAGGCACGATGACCACGGCCGATCTCCTCGGCAAGATCCTTCAGGTGGTGATGGGCCTGGCCGTGTTCGCCGCGGTCGTCGGCCTGCTCGTCTTCTTCATCGACAAGGCGCCGAAGAAGGGCCGCGACTACTGGCAGCTCGCGCTGTTCCTGCTCCCTGCGATGCTGTTCGTCGTGGTCGGCCTGGTCTATCCCGCCATTCGCACGAGCCTCCTCGCGTTCCAAGACCGCTCGGGCGCCTGGAGCCTCGACAACTTCATCTGGATGTTCACGCAGCCCTCGGCCATCCGCACGCTCATCAACACGGTCATCTGGGTGGCGATCGCGCCGATCGTCTCGACGGTGATCGGGCTCGCCTACGCCGTGTTCATCGACCGGTCGCGCGGTGAGAAGTACTACAAGGTGCTCGTGTTCATGCCGATCGCGATCTCGTTCGTCGGCGCGAGTGTCATCTGGCGCTTCGTCTACGAGTATCGCTCGGGCGATCGCGAGCAGATCGGCCTGCTGAACGCGATCGTCGTCGCTTTCGGCGGTGAACCGGTGCAGTGGATGCAGACCGATCCGATCAACACGATCCTGTTGATCGTCATCATGATCTGGGTGCAGACCGGATTCGCGATGGTGCTGCTCAGCGCCGCCATCAAGGGCATTCCCACCGAGCAGATCGAGGCCGCGCAGCTCGACGGAACGAACGGGTGGCAACGCTTCAGGAATGTGACGGTCCCGGGCATCCGGGGGGCGCTCGTCGTGGTATTCACGACGATCTCGATCGCCACGCTGAAGGTGTTCGACATCGTGCGAACGATGACGGCGGGCAACTTCGAGACCAGCGTCGTCGCGAACGAGATGTACACCCAGGCCTTCCGCGCCAGTGAGGTGGGGCGGGGGTCAGCCCTTGCGCTGATCCTGTTCGTGATGGTCCTGCCGATCATCATCTACAACGTCAATGTGCTTCGCAAGCAGAGGGAGATCCGATGAGCAGCGTCGCCCCCGCCGACCTCCCGATCGGCAAGGAGCTCGCCGATGGCGAGGCCGCCGAGATCGCCGAGCGTGAGCCCGGCACCAAGGTCGGGCGCGTCAAGAAACGCCTCACTTCGCGCACGGCGACAATCGCGGCGCTCGTCATCGCCGTGGTCTGGACGATCCCCACGTTCGGCCTGCTCGTCTCGTCGTTCCGCCCTGCCGAGCTCATTCGCACGACCGGCTGGTGGACGATCTTCCAGAACCCCGGCTTCACGCTCGACAACTACGCCAGCGTGCTCTTCTCGACGTCGAGGTCGTCACCGCAACTCGGCGCCTACATCGTGAACTCGGTCGCGATCACCCTGTTGGCCACCTTGATCACGTTGACCTTCGCGGCGATGGCGGCCTATGCATTCGCGTGGATCAAGTTCAAGTGGGTGAACTGGCTGTTCATCTTCGTGTTCGCCCTGCAGATCGTTCCCCTGCAGATGTCGCTCGTGCCGGTGCTGCAGATCTTCTCGACCTGGCTCCGGCCGATGCAGGCGTGGTTGCACGACATCGTGCCGATCATCCCCGAGCAGAACTACCTGCCGCTCTGGCTCGCACACACGATGTTCGGACTGCCGCTCGCGATCTTCCTGCTGCACAACTTCATCTCCGACATCCCGGCCGATGTCATCGAAGCGGCGAAGGTCGACGGGGCGACGCACGGGCAGATCTTCTTCCGGATCGTGCTGCCACTCGCGACCCCGGCGCTCGCGTCGTTCGCGATCTTCCAGTTCATCTGGGTGTGGAACGACCTGCTCGTCGCGCTCATCTTCTCGGGCGGCACGCAAGACGTCGCGCCGATCACCCAGCGCCTGGCCGAGTTGGTCGGCACGAGGGGCCAGGACTGGCAGTTGCTGACCGCCGCGGCCTTCATCTCGATCATCATCCCGCTCATCGTGTTCTTCGCCCTGCAGCGGTACTTCGTGCGCGGGCTGCTGGCGGGCGCCACGAAGGGTTAGCCCGGCGGGCCTCTCGTCCCACGCCCGGCGCCCGTGTCCTCGCGCAGGCTCTCGTACGCAATTCAGGTGCGGAGGTGTGTCGCGCCCGCAGGGGGCGGCGTGTCGCGGCGACACGCCGTGCGCGCACCTGAATTGCGAACGGATGACGCGGCGCCGCGTCGCCCGAAAGCAGAGGCTCCGCCGGCTCAGGCGAGGGCAGCGCGGACTGCGGCGATGACGATGTGCCACTCGTCCATCACGAGTCGATACGTGAACCTCAACACGTGATACCCCATGGCGGTGAGGAGAGCGTCGCGACGGGAGTCCTCTTCCCGCGTCTTCTCGTGCTGCTTGCCGTCCCATTCGATGACGATCCGGCCGTCGATGACGAGGTCGACTCGTCCGACACCCTCGATCTCGACTTGATGGGTTCCGACGATGCCGGCACGCTCGAGGCGGATGCGCCCGATGGTCTCGAGAAAGCTCTCGCACAGCTCCGACCGTGAGGCGAGGCGATCGAGGATGTGGGCCGGCAGCGCCGTGAGCCACTCCTCGAGCTCGATCGAGAGTCTGGGCTCGGTGTGCAGGAACGAGTCGAGCATGGCGACGGCGTGCTCGGGGTCCAGGCAGCCGACCGAATGCACGACGGTTTCGAACCTCGAGGTGATGAGTCGGGGTCGCCTCGGCCGAGGTTCGGGTGACCCCCAGTGCACGACCGTTCCTCCACGCAGACCGGCGAACTCGGGGTCGACCTGCGGCCTGCGCAGGCGGGCGGCATTCTCGGCGACGCACACGTGGACTCCGTGGCGTTCGGGCGTGGCCCAACCGTAGTGGGCGGCGGCCGAGACGCAAGCCAGTCGCCCGCCTACGCGAACGGCTTCGACGAGGTCGTCAGGTGTCGTCGGAAGGGCATACCACCCGCGACGCACTCGCAGCACGTCGCCTCCGGCGACTGCGGCTGCCAATTGGGTTGACCGGATGCCGCGGGCACGGAGTTCGCGCGTCTCGGCGACGCCATCGAGTCGACGGAGTACGGGGATGAGCAGGGCCACCCCTCCGGGATAGTCGCTCCCGGGACATCCGATGCCCGTTGACGATCGCGATGTGGGGCATCGAGGCCGCACGCAAGCTGTCGAGGACGAGTCGCCGCCCCACCCCCAGCGCCACCCCCCCCCGCCCCCGTGCGCAATTCAGGTGCGGAGGCGGCGTGTCGCGGCGACACGCCGGCTGGAGTGGCGGCGACACACCTCCGCACCTGAATTGCGCACGGGGCAGTTGCGAAGCGCGGCCCGGCCGCGGCGCCAGAGGACCGGCCTAGGCTGAAACCCATGAGCATGCACGGGGGCGCGCCGGGCGGGCAGGCGGGCCGATACGGCAAGGGGCGCACCCGCATCGCGTCGGCCGACGAAGCCGCGCAGCGCGCCGAGAACGCCGAGGCACCGAAGATTCCGCACCTGCTGGCCCGCATCGCCGAGCTGTTCGCGGCGCACAAGCTCGCACTCATCACCACGGTCGTGCTCGTACTCGTGGGCGCTGCGCTCGCCATCATCCCGCCGCTGCTCACGCAGCGGGCGTTCGACGACGGGCTCTTCCCGGTCGATGCGAGTGGAGCGACATCCGGCCCGAACCTTCCGGTGCTGACGACGCTCGTGCTCGCGATGATCGGCGTGTTCATCGTGTCGGCGCTGCTCGGCGTGTGGCAGACGTGGCTCACGGCGAACATCGGCAACAAGGTCATGGGCACGCTGCGCGTGCGGCTCTTCACGCACCTTCAGGCCATGGAGCTCAGCTTCTTCACCCGCACGAAGACGGGCGTGATCCAGTCGCGCCTGCAGAACGACGTCGGCGGCGTCGCGAGCGTGCTCACGAACACGGTGTCGAGCGTGCTCGGCAACACGGTCACGGTGATCTCGGCGTTCATCGCGATGCTGCTGCTCAACTGGCAGCTCACGATCATCGCGCTCGTGCTGATGCCGTTCATGGTCATCGCGCAGCGACGCGTGGGGCAGGTGCGTGCGCGCATCGCGGGCAAGACGCAAGAGTCGCTGTCCGAGATGACGGCGATCACGCAGGAGACGCTGAGCGTGTCGGGCATTCTGCTGTCGAAGAGCTTCACTCGGCAGCGCAGCGAGATCGAGCGCTACGCCGATGAGAACCAGAACCAGATCGGCCTGCAGGTGCGCCAGCAGATGACCGGCCAGTGGTTCTTCGCGATGGTGAACATCTTCATGTCGTCGATCCCCGCGATCGTCTACCTGGTCGCCGGCTGGCTGATCGCAGGCGGATCTGCGGATGTCACCGCCGGAACCATCGTCGCGTTCACCACCGTGCAGGCGCGCCTGCTGTTCCCGCTCATGGGACTCATGCGCGTGGCGCTCGACCTGCAGACCTCGAGCGCGCTGTTCGCGCGGATCTTCGAGTACCTCGACCTGAAGCCCGCGATATCGGATGCCCCGGGCGCGCGCCAGGTGCCCACCGACGGCACTCTCGGGCGGGTGGAATTCGATCGGGTGTCATTCCGGTACCCCGACGCCGACGGCGATTCGCGTCCGACCCTCGACGACGTGAGCTTCACGATCGAGCCAGGTCAGTTCGCGGCCTTCGTCGGCCCCAGCGGGGCCGGCAAGACCACGGTCTCGTACCTCGTGCCGCGCCTCTACGAGGCGTCATCGGGCGAGGTGCGCTTCGCCGGCGACGATGTGCGCGAGCTCAGCCAGGAGTCGCTCATGTCGCACATCGGCATCGTCAGTCAAGAGACCTACCTCTTCCACGCGACGATCGCCGAGAACCTGCGCTACGCCCGCCCCGACGCGACCGATGCCGAACTCGAGGCGGCGGCGCGGGCGGCGAACATCCACGAGACGGTCGCGTCGTTCCCCGAGGGGTACGCCACGGTCGTCGGTGAGCGCGGCTACCGGCTCTCGGGTGGCGAGAAGCAGCGCATCGCGATCGCGCGGGTGCTGCTGAAAGACCCGGCGGTGCTCGTGCTCGACGAGGCCACGAGCGCGCTCGACACGATCTCAGAGCGGGTGGTGCAAGAGGCGCTCGACGACGCCGCACGCGGCCGCACGACGATCGCGATCGCGCATCGGCTGTCGACGGTGGTCGCGGCCGACGTGATCTTCGTCATCGTCGCGGGCCGCGTCGTCGAGCAGGGCACGCACGCCGAGCTCGTCGGCGCCGAAGGCGTGTACGCCTCGCTCTATCGCCAGCAGGAGCAACGCCCGGTGCTCGAGCTCCCGTCTGTCGAGTAGGCCCGCCGATCCGTCGGTCGAGTAGGCCCGCCGGGGCCGTATCGAGACCACGGGGTCTCGATACGTTCGCTGCGCTCGCTACTCGACCGGCGGTGGGCTGCGCTCGCTACTCGACCGGCGGTGGGCTGCGATCGCTCCTCGACCGGCGGTGGGCTGCGCTCGCTACTCGACCGGTGGTGGGCTGCGCTCGCTACTCGACCGGTGGGCTACTCGACCCGCGAGGCGCCGCGCTCGACGAGCATGTCGTTCATGAGGTCGATCTCGGCCTGCTGGCTCGCGACGATCGAGTTCGAGAGGTCGACGACCACGTCGTTCGACGAGCGCTCGAGCGCCGCTTCAGCCATCTCGACCGCGCCCTGGTGGTGCGCGATCATCAACTCGAGGAACATCACCTCGGCGGCCGTGCCCTCGAGACCCCTCAGCTCTTCGATCTGCTCGGATGTCGCAAGCCCCGGCATCGGTTCACCGGGTGTGTGCGTCGTGTGCGAGCCGTCGCTGTCGCCGTCGTGCGTGGCATGGCCGGCACCGGGCTCGGCGGGGCGGGTCATCCAGGTCATCGACGGCTCGGAGCCCGCCTGCAAGAGGTTCCACTCGGCGAGCCATCCGTACATCTGCCCGGCCTGCTGCGCTTGCGTCGTCGCGATGTCGTACCCGAGCAGTCGCACGTCGGGGTCGTCGGTGAGGTCGCGGATGATCATCGCGAGCTCGACCCCCTGCTGGTGGTGCACCTGCATGTCGCGGGCGAATCCCGCCTCGGCGCTCGTGGTGGTGGGAGTGGGTTCGGCGAGCGTCGACAGTCGGCCGATCGAGAACGCAGCGACCGCGACGAGCACGACGGCCACGGCCGCCGCGACGATGACCGCGATGCGGGCGCCGCGGCTCATGCGGTGGTGCCCGTGCGCTTCGTGGTGCTCGTCGCTCATCGCGCGGGCGTCGGTTGTATCACCGGCAGGGTCGTACTCGCGCCCGTCGGTCACGAGATCTTGCCGGGCGCGTCGACCGCGCCCGTGCAGAGCGCGCCGGGCTCGGGCACGTTCTGGCTCTGCCAGTACTCCTCGAGGAACTCGGGGATGCGCGGGTCGTCGGCCGCGTCGACCTGCAGTTGCGAGTTCCAGGCGCTGAGCACGATCGGCGAGGGCAGGTCGTCGAACGGCGAGAGCACGATGTACGTCGAGGGCAGCTTCGACTTCAAGGTCTCGAGGTCGGCGTCGCTGAGGCTCGGGTCGTAGGTGACCCAGACTGCCCCGTGCTCGAGCGAGTGCACCGCGTTCTCGTTGGGCACCGGCTGGTCGTAGACGCCGCAATTGAGCCACGCGGGGTTGTGCTCGCCGCCGGCGGGCGGGGTCTGCGCGTAATCGACGACGCCCTCGACGTGGCCGGCACCATTCTCGAACGTCTCGACGCCCTCGACCGTTGCGCCCTCGCCGCCCGCGGTGTACTTGGCCGCCTGCGGCGTGAGCACGATCGACGTGATGAGCAGGCCGACGACGACGGCCGCGGCCACCGCACCGCCCCAGATCGCGATGCGCCGGTTGCGCCGCGACTTCGCCTCGCGGCGGCGGAACTCCTCGAGCTTGCGCTGGCGCTCGGCGGCGCGCTGCTCTTTGACGGTCGGCTTCTTCGCCTTGGTGGGGGGTACGGGCGGGGTCGCGCTCACGCGTGGGCCTCTTTCGGTGGACGGGGTCGATCGAACGACGTCATGTTCAATACGAACGTATGCAGCTGGGAGAACGCTCAGTCGCGTGCCCGCATTCCGCTCCTACGATTCTGCGTCACGAACGGAGTTGTCGATACCCTCGGCCCCGATCCGGTGCCCGTAACCGCCCCGCAGCGCGGTGCGCGTTCCGGCTAGGCTGGGCGCGTGAACTCCTCGCTGCTGTGTTGTCGTCGCTGAGACAGACGACCCCCTCTACAGCGTCGCGCATCGCATCCGGCGCAGCAGACGCACTGACACAAGGAATGAACACGGCATGAAGTACGCAGAGAATATCGTCGATCTCGTCGGCAACACCCCGCTGGTCAAGCTCAATCGAGTGACCGAGGGTGTGACAGATGCCACGGTGCTGGTGAAGCTCGAATACCTGAACCCGGGCGGCTCGTCGAAAGACCGCATCGCCGGGCGCATCATCGACGCCGCCGAGCGCGATGGGCTGCTCAAGCCGGGCGGCACGATCGTCGAGCCGACGTCGGGCAACACGGGCGTGGGCCTCGCGCTGGTGGCGCTGCAGCGCGGCTACCGCTGCATCTTCGTGTGCCCCGACAAGGTCGGCGAAGACAAGCGCAACGTGCTCACCGCGTACGGCGCCGAGGTCGTCGTGACGCCCACCGCGGTGGCGCCCGACAGCCCCGAGTCGTACTACGGCGTCTCCGACCGGCTCGCCCGCGAGATCCCCGGCGCCTTCAAGCCGAACCAGTACGAGAACCCCAACGGCCCGCGCTCGCACTACGAGACCACCGGACCCGAGATCTGGCGCGACACCGAGGGCAAGGTCACGCATTTCGTGGCGGGCGTCGGCACGGGCGGCACCATCACGGGCACCGGCCGCTACCTGCGTGAGGTCTCGGGCGACACCGTGCGCATCATCGGTGCCGACCCCGAGGGCTCGGTCTACTCGGGCGGCACGGGCCGCCCCTACTTCGTCGAGGGCGTCGGCGAAGACTTCTGGCCTGGCGCCTACGACCCCGCGGTGCCGCACGAGATCATCGAGGTCAGCGACGCCGAGTCGTTCGCGATGACGCGCCGGCTCGCCCGCGAAGAGGGCATTCTCGTCGGCGGGTCGAGCGGCATGGCCGTCGTGGCCGCACTCAAGGCTGCGGCATCCGCCGGCCCCGACGACGTGTTCGTCGTGCTGCTACCCGACGGCGGCCGCGGCTACCTGGGCAAGATCTTCAACGACAAGTGGATGCGCGCCTACGGTTTCGGCAATGCGCCCGCCGGGCACACGATCGCCGACATCCTCTCGGCCAAGGCCGGCCGCACCGAGCCGCTCGTCTTCGTGCATCCGAACGACACCGTGCGCGAGGCGATCGACCGCATGACCGAAACCGGCGTGTCGCAGTTGCTCGTGCTCTCGGCCGAGCCGCCGGTCGTGCTCGGCGAGGTCGTGGGGGCCCTGCATGAAGAGCAGCTGCTCGAGCTGGTGTTCTCGGGGCAGGTCAAGCTCACCGACGAGGTCGCCGGCGTGGTCGGCGAATCGCTGCCGCTCATCGGGGTGACCGAGCCCGTGGCATCCGCTCGCACCGCGTTCGCCGACGCGCCCGCGATGCTCGTCACCGACGGCGGCAAGGCGCTCGGCGTCATCACCCGCACCGACCTGCTGACCTACCTGTCGGCCTGACGCACGGCCCAGCCCGACGCACCCGGAAGAGAACGAGACCATGAACAGCGACGCACGATTCGACACCCGCGCGATCCACGCCGGGCAGCAGTTCGACCCCACGACCGGCGCGGTCATCCCGCCGATCTACGCGACCTCGACCTACGTGCAGGACGGCATCGGGGGCCTGCGCGGCGGGTACGAGTACTCCCGCGGCGGCAACCCCACCCGCACGGCGCTCGAGACGCAACTCGCCGCACTCGAGGGCGGAGCCTCGGCGCTCTCCTTCGCCTCGGGCCTCGCCGCTGAAGACGCACTGCTGCGCACCGTGCTGGTGCCGGGCGACCACGTCGTCATCGGCAACGACGTCTACGGCGGAACGCATCGGCTGATCCGCCGCATCTTCGGCGATTGGGGCGTGCGGCATTCGACGGTCGACACGAGCGACCTCGACGCGGTGCGCGCGGCGATCGAACTCGGCACCACCAAGGTGCTGTGGGTCGAGACGCCGTCGAACCCGCTCATGAAGATCAGCGACATCGCCGCGCTCGCCGAACTCGGCAACGAGGCCGGGGCCCTCGTGGTGGTCGACAACACGTTCGCGTCGCCCGCCCTGCAGCAGCCGCTCGAGCTCGGCGCCGACGTCGTCGTGCACTCGACGACGAAGTACCTCGGCGGGCACTCCGACGTCGTCGGCGGCGCCCTCGTGTTCGGCGCCGGCGATGAGCATGCCGAGGTTGCCGAGCGGGTGAAATTCACCCAGTTCGCGGCGGGCGCGGTGTCAGGGCCGTTCGACGCGTTCCTCACGTCGCGGGGCATCAAGACGCTCGGCATCCGCATGCAGCGACACAGCCAGAATGCACTCGCGATCGCCCGTCGCCTCGAAGAGCACGACGGCATCGAACGCGTCTACTACCCCGGCCTCGAGTCGCACCCCGGCCACGAGCTCGCCGGCCGGCAGATGTCGGGCTTCGGCGGCATGCTGTCGATCGCGCTCGCAGGCGGGGCCGCGGCGGCACGCCGGTTCGCGGAGTCGACCGAGCTGTTCCAGCTCGCCGAGTCGCTCGGCGGGGTCGAGTCGCTCGTCAACTACCCGTCCGAGATGACCCACGCGTCGGTGAAGGGAACCGAGGCCGAGGTGCCGGAGTCGATCGTACGGCTCTCGGTCGGCATCGAAGACGTCGACGACCTGCTGGCCGACATCGATCAGACCCTCGAGCGCCTGTAGCGGCATCCGCTCGTTTCGCCCCTCGCCGCTCCTCCCGCGCGCTCTCGTCGCGCGCCCGTCTGCTTTGCCCGCCGCGCCCGCCCGCCGCGCCCGCCCGCCGCGCCCGTGGGAGCAACTTTGTGCGGCGGGAGCAACCTCCGGTGGTTGCTCCCGCCGGTGAACCTTGCTCCCGCGCGACCTGAGGCCTGGGTGGGGGAGCGCGCCCGCGGCGCGGAGGGGCGAAACTGGCAGGATCTTGATGAATAGAGTCACTGCTGCCAACCGCGCACGCTGGTGGGATGCCGCAGAATGAGCGAGTGACTTCGACCAGGCCAGCGCCCACCACCGCCACAGCCGACGTGGCGGCGACGACCGCCGACGGCGTGCACCATGGCACGCTCGGACTCGGGCAGGGAACCGCGCTCTATATCGCGAGCGTGCTCGGCACCGGCATCCTCGTGCTTCCCGGGCTCGCGGCAGCGGCCGCAGGGCCGGCGTCGATCGTCGCGGTGGCCGCGGTGCTCGTGCTCTCGATCCCGCTCGCCGGCACGTTCGCGGCCCTTGCCGCGCGCTACCCCGACGCGGGCGGGGTCGCGAGCTACGTGCGCCGCGCGCTCGGCGGCACGGCCGCCCGCATGGCCGGCTACTGGTTCTACTTCGGGGTCTGCGTCGGGGCTCCCGTGCTCGCGGTGCTCGGCGGCGAGTACGTGGTCGCGGTGCTCGGCGTCGACCGCGCGGCGGTGCCCATCATCGGCTTCGCGGTCTTCGTGCCGCCGTTCATCGCCAACTGGTTCGGCGTTCGCGTCGCCGGCTGGGTGCAGTTCGTGCTCACCGGCCTGCTCATCACCGTGGTCGTGACCGTGGTCGCGGTGACGTTCCCGGCGGTCGAGGCGTCGAACTTCGAGCCGTTCCTGCCGAACGGCTGGGCGGGAGTCGGGGTCGCGATCAGCCTGTTCGTGTGGGCATTCGCCGGATGGGAGGTGGGCACCCACATCGCCGGCGAGTTCCGCAACCCGCGACGCACCATTCCGCTCGCGACAGCGATCGCGGTCGTGGTCGTCGGCGCCGGCTACCTGGCACTGCAGTTCGTCACCGTCGCGGTGCTCGGCGATCGGGCGGGCGAGGGGCAGGTGCCGCTGCTCGATCTCGTCGAGACCACCGCGCCCGGGATCGGGCCGGTGTTCGTCGCGATCATCGCCGCGATCGTCACGCTCGGCGTGATGAACGCCTACCTGCCTGCCTTCGGCAAGCTCGGGGCCGCGCTCGGACGCGACGGCGACCTGCCCCGGTTCTTCTCCAAGGGCGCGGCCGACGGCGAGGTGCCGCGCCGGGCGCTCGCGCTCACCGGGGTGCTCGTGCTCGTCTATTTCGGGCTCATGCTGCTGAACGACCTCGATCTCACCGGCTTCATCCTCATTCACACGAGCAACATGGTCGCGATCTACGCCGTCGGCATGCTCGCGGCGACGTTGCTGCTGCGCCGCTTCAGCTTCGGGTGGTGGCTCGCCGTCGTCGCGACGGTGCTCACAGCCGGGCTGCTCGTGCTCGCCTGGGCGAACCTCGTCGTTCCCCTCGTGCTCGCCGCCGCCGCGGTCACGGTCACGGTGGTTCGGCGCATCCGGTCCCGACGAACCACAGGAGCACCCGAATGACCGAACACCGGGCCCACTTCGACGCCGAGATCGCCTTCGTGAACGGAGGAGCTCTTCATGCCGAGGCGTTCCGTCTCGACCTGCCGTCGGACGAGCTGACCGAGGGCGAGATCGGCGAGCTCCTCGTGCGGCACCTCGGGCTGGCCCTCGTCGGCAGCGTCACGCTGTCGAATCTCGAGATCGTCGAAGAACTGCACCGCGGCTCGCGCGGCGTGATCGATGCGACCGACAGCCTCGCCGGGGCATCCGACGCCCGCCCGCCGCGCGGCGAACTGGTCGATCTCAGCCACGAGATCGCGGCGGGGCTGGTGACCTACCCGGGCATTCCCGCGCCGACGATCAGCCCGCACCTCACGCGCGAGGCGTCGCGCGAGCACTACGCGCAGGGAACCGAGTTCGAAATCGACATCATCACCATGGCGGGAAACACGGGCACCTACCTCGACAGTCCGTTCCACCGCTACGCCGATGGCGGCGACCTCGCGAGCCTTCCGCTCGAGACGCTCGTCGACGTGCCCGCCGAGGTGTTCCGATTGACGGATGCCGCGGGGCGCGGCATTCCCGCCGAGGTGTTCCTCGACCGCGACCTCGCAGGCACCGCTGTGCTGTTGCACACCGGCTGGAGCGGCCACTTCGGCCGGCCCGAGTATGCGCACGGCTCGCCGTTCCTCACCGAGGCGGGCGCGCAGCACCTCGCCGACGCGGGTGTCGCGATCGTCGGCATCGACTCGCTCAACATCGACGACACCGAGTCGGGCGGCACCAGGCCCGCGCACTCGATCCTGCTCGCCGCGGGCATCCACGTCGTCGAGCACCTGACCGCCCTCGACCGGGTTCCGGTGCGCGGGGCGCGGTTCACGGCAGTGCCGCCGCGCGTCGCCGGGTTCGGAACGTTCCCCGTGCGGGCCTTCGCGCGGCTGCCGCCGTCGTGAGTGGGGGTGTGGCATCCGTCGGCCTCGTACGTGAGGATGGACAGATGACCACTCCCGCCTATGCGCTCCGTGACGGCAACTCGATTCCGGCGATCGGACTCGGCACGTACGGGCTCGACGACCAGGCGGGCATCGATGCGATCACCACCTCGATCGCCGACGGGTATCGGCTGCTCGACACCGCGTTCAACTACGGCAACGAAGAAGCGGTCGGCGAGGCCATCCGGCGCACCGACGTCGACCGCAGCGACCTGTTCATCACCACGAAACTGCCCGGGCGCCACCACGGCTTCGACGAGACCATCGCGAGCTTCGAGCAGTCGCGCAAGAACCTCGACCTCGACTGGGTCGACCTGTACCTCATCCACTGGCCGCTGCCGCGCGTCGACAAGTACGTCGACAGCTGGCGCGCGATGATCTCGCTGCGCGAGAAGGGCCTGGTGCGCTCGATCGGGGTGTCGAACTTCACCGCCGAGATGCTCACGAGGCTCGTCGACGAGACGAGTGTCGTGCCGGTGGTCAACCAGGTCGAGCTGCATCCGTACTTCCCGCAGGCGCAGCTGCGGGCATTCCACGACGAACACGAGATCCGCACGATGAGCTGGAGCCCGCTGGCCAAGCGCAGCGACCTGCTGCAGGAGCCGGTGATCGTCGAGCTCGCCGCCGCCCATGGCGTCACGCCGGCGCAGGTGGTGCTGCGCTGGCACGTCGACCTCGGTGCGGTGCCGATTCCGAAGTCGTCTGACGCCGCGCGCCGGCGCTCGAACTTCGACGTGTTCGGCTTCACGCTCCCGGTCGAAGAGGTCGACGCGATCTCTGCGCTCGCGCGCGGGCGGTTGTGGGGCGGCGACCCCGACACGCACGAGGAGTTCTGACGATGCCAGTCGCACGGCCGGATCTCGTCGCGCCGCCGCACGCGAAGGGCGTGCTCTCGCTGCCCTACCGATGGCTCTCGATCGGCATGTTCTCGATCATCTTCCTCGCCGCCTTCGAGGCGATGGCGGTGACCACGATCATGCCCCTCGTCGCCGACGACCTCGACGGCGAAGCGGCCTTCGCGCTCGCGTTCGCGGTGCCGCTCGCCGCGGGCATCATCGGCATGGTCATCGCCGGCAACTGGACCGACCGCGCCGGGCCCTTGCCGTCGCTCATCACCTCGGCGGTGCTCTTCGTCATCGGGCTCGTGATCGCGGGCACCGCGACCGACATGGTCGTGTTCATCGTCGGCCGATTCGTGCACGGTCTCTCGGGCGCGGCGGTGATCGTGCCGCTGTACGTCATCGTCGCGCGGGTCTACCCCGAGCAGTTGCGCGCCCGCGTATTCGCGGGATTCGCGGCGGCATGGGTCATTCCGTCGATCATCGGGCCTGCGCTCGCCGGCGTCGTCGCCGAGACGTTCAGCTGGCACTGGGTGTTCCTCGGCGTCATCGGGCTGCTCGTGCCCGCGGCCGGCATGATGCTGCCGCCGATCATGCGGGTGCGCGACCAGGTGCAGGGCGACGGGGCGGTGCAGTGGAGTCCCGGCCGGGTCGGCTGGTCGGTGCTCACGGCCGCCGCCGCGCTTTCGCTCTCGCTGTCGAAGGAGTTCGCCGAACCGTGGCGGTGGATCATCGCCGGTGTATCGATCGCGCTCGTCGTCGTGGCGGCGCGGCCGCTCATGCCCGCGGGCACCCTTCGCGCCGCGCGCGGCCTGCCGGCCACGGTGCTGCTGCGGCTCATCGTCGCCGGCGCGTTCTTCGGCAGCGAGATCTACCTGCCCTACCTGTTCATCGAGCGCTACGAGTTCTCGCCGAGCCTCGCGGGGGCGGTGCTCACGGGTGCGGGCGTCTCGTGGGCCGTCGCATCGTGGTTGCAGGGGCGGCTCGGCGACCGCGTCTCGAACACGCAAGCCGTGCAGATCGGTGCCGGTCTGCTCGCCGCGTCGCTCGTCGTCGTGCTCGCAGTGGCGGCCTTCACGCTCAATCCGATCATCGCGTTCGTCGCGTGGACGCTCGCGGGCGCCGCGATGGGGTTCATGTACCCGCGGTTCTCGGTCGCGGTGCTCGGCCTCTCGGCCGTGTCGGCACAGGGATTCAACAGTGCGGCCCTCTCGATCGGTGAGTCGCTCGGCGCGGCGGTCGCGCTCGCGGTCACCGCGCTCGTGTCGAGCGCTGTCGTCGGGGGCGCGTTCACCGCCGACTTCGCGGTGACCGTCGTGATCGCATTCGTCGCAGTGGTGCTCGCGCCGCGCGTGCGGCCGCGTGCCGACGCTTCCTCCGGTGTCTGAATCCCGGATGCCTCGTGGCGAGGCGCTCTACGTGGCGCTCGCCGGCGGTGCGGGCCGCGGTGCCGTGACGCTGCGCCCGAGCAGGAACTCGAGCATCGGCACCGCGTCGGCCTCGAGTACGGGGCCGCGGCCGAAGTCCCAGTCGGCGTCGGGGGCGCGCAGGGTATGCCCACTGATGACGGCGCGAATCGGCGTCGGCGCCTTCGCGGCCAGGTACAGGGCGACCGCGCCGCTCGTGCGCGGCGCCAGCGTCGGCGTCGCCCCGATCTCCCGTGCGAGGGTCAGGTAGGCGGCGACCGCGCGTGAGAGCACCCGAACCGGCACGGTTCGGGCGGTGTGCGCCGTGACCGCTGCGGCGCGAAGGCGATCGGCCGGGCTCGCAGGGGGTGCGTCGGCCGCGGCGCCGGCTTCGGGCTCGGTGTCGGCAACGGGTTCGGCGTCCGCCTTGGCGAACATCAGCCGCCGCGAGCTTGCGGCGCGCAAGAAGTCGGTCGCGAGCCACTCGCGCGTGGCGGCGCCCACCTCGGCCGCGTCGAGTTGCGTCGCCGCGACGTCGATGACCTCGGCCACGGCGTCGCGCCAGTCGCCCGTGACGTCGGATTCGTCGCGCCGGGGGCGCCAGCTGAGCGGGAGTTCGTGCATGAAGTCGGCCATCGTGGCCTTTCGAGGTTGACGCTGTGGCACCGGGCGGTGCGATGGCAGCACGATACCGCGACGGGTCCGACCACGAGACATCCGCTGCCCGTTCACTCGATGTGACCGTCACATGTGTGACTGTCACATTCCCTCGCGTGCTGTGCATAATGGAGTCGCCGGCGTGTGTGACCGTGAACATGCCGAAACCGTGATCGAAGGTCGCCAGTGACAGTGCCGGGGGAAACGCAGCGCACGCGCGCGCCGAGCATTCGCGACGTCGCCCGCCTCGCGGGTGTCTCGCACCAGACGGTGTCGCGGGTGTTGAACCATCATCCGAGCATTCGACCCGAGACGAAGCAGCGTGTGCTCGATGTGATGGCCGAGCTGCAGTACAAGCCCAACCGGGCGGCGCGTGCCCTGGTCACGAGCCGCTCGCGCATCATCGGAATCCTCTCGGCGTCGAGCGAGCAGTACGGCCCTGCATCGAGCATCGCCGCGATCGAGACGGCGGCGCGGGCCTCGGGGTACTGGATCAGCACGGCGAGTCTCGAATCGACCGATGCCGCGTCGATCGCCGACGCGCTCGCCCACCTCGCGGCGCAGCGCATCGAGGGTCTCGTCGTGATCGCCCCCCAGGTGCGGGTGCTCGAGACGCTCGCTGAGATGTCGATCGACGTGCCGATCGTCACCCTGCAGTCCACGGGCGACGATCCGGTGCGCGCGCTGTCGGTCGACCAGATCGCGGGCGCCCGCATGGCCACCCGGCACCTGATCGAGCAGGGGCATCGGGCGATCTACCACCTGACCGGGCCACAGGACTGGATCGAGGCCGAAGCGAGGATGCGCGGATTCCTCGATGAGATGAGCGAACAGGACGTGCCGACGACGGCACCGATCCTCGGCGACTGGACGGCCGACTTCGGATATCACGCCGGCCGCGAACTGCTGACCGTACGTGACTTCACGGCGATCTTCGCCTCGAACGACCAGATGGCGCTCGGCGTCATGCACGCGGTCCGTGACGCGGGCCTCGACGTGCCTCGCGACGTGTCGATCATCGGCTTCGACGACATCCCCGAGGCCGCGCACTTCTGGCCGCCGCTCACGACGGTGCGTCAGGACTTCGCCGAACTCGGCCGCCGCTGTGTGGCGCTGCTGCTCGGCGACATCGACCCGGCGGCGATCGAACACCACAGCACGATCGCGCCCGAGCTCATCGTTCGCGGATCGACCGGACGGCCCGCGTTCTGACCGGCGGGGTTTCGCCGGGCGAGGTCTGCCCGGCGACGTCTGCCGGCGGCCTTCGTCAGACGGCCCTCGGCCGGCTCGTCATCTCTCCGCGACGTCCCGTTACCGTTCCGTTACCTTCTCGGGTTGACATCCGGTTCCGCCCTGTGGCTAACATGGTGCTCGCCATGTGAACGGTCACATTGAGACCCGGAACAGGCGCGATACCGCCCCTCGACGAAGGAGTCCCACGTGCCGACCACCGCTGCACCGCTGCCGCACGATCACCAGTGCGCCGGTCGAGGAGCGGGTCTCGTTGCCGGGGCGGTTGCCGCATGAGCACCTTCGGACCGCAGGTCGAGGTCGCCGTGGCGCGAGTGCGTGCCGAGGTGGCACGACTGCACGCCGAGCTGACGCGCTACGGCCTCGTCGTCTGGACGGGCGGCAATGTATCGGGTCGCGTTCCCGGTGCCGACCTGTTCGTGATCAAGCCGTCTGGCGTGTCGTACGACGAGCTCGCGCCCGAGAACATGATCCTGTGCGACCTCGACGGCAACGTCATCGAGGGCACCCCGGGCGCCGTGCTCAGCCCCTCGTCAGACACCGCCGCGCACGCCTACGTGTACCGGAACATGCCCGAGGTCGGCGGCGTCGTACACACTCATTCGACCTACGCGACCGCGTGGGCGGCACGAGGCGAAGAGATCCCGTGCGTGATCACAGCGATGGCCGACGAGTTCGGCGGGCCGATCCCGGTCGGCCCGTTCGCGATCATCGGCGACGACTCGATCGGCCGCGGCATCGTCGAGACGCTCACCGGGCACCGCTCGCGGGCGGTGCTCATGCAGAACCACGGCCCGTTCACGATCGGCGCATCCCCGAAGGACGCGGTCAAGGCCGCAGTCATGGTCGAAGACGTCGCCCGCACGGTGCATCTCGCTCGCGAGGCCGGCCCGCTGGTGCCGATCCCGCAAGAGGCGATCGATGCCCTCCACCAGCGCTACCAGAACGTCTACGGGCAGGCCGCCGTGGCCGTCCCGACGATGAACAAGAGATCCAGATGAGGCTTGCGATCGCGAGAGCGGTCGGCGAGGGGAGGCGGCTGGCATGGACGCAGCCGGCTCCGACGGTCACCAAGACAACGACGTCCAATCGATTGACACAGTGAAAGGAAACACCGTGAAGAATACGAAGAAGGTGCTTCTCGCGACACTCGCGGCCGGCTCGATGCTCGCGCTCGCCGCGTGCTCGGGCAACGCCGCCGGTGGCGAGGGAGGCAGCGACGGCGGCCTCATCGGCGTCGCGATGCCGACCAAGAGCTCGGAGCGCTGGATCCAGGACGGCGACGCCGTCAAGGAGCAGCTCGAGGAGCAGGGCTTCAAGGTCGACCTGCAGTATGCCGAGGACGACATTCCCACCCAGGTCTCGCAGATCGAGAACATGATCACGAAGGGCGCCGAGGCGCTCATCATCGCGTCGATCGACGGCACCACGCTCACGCAGGTGCTGCAGGACGCGGCCGACGCCGACATCCCCGTGATCGCGTACGACCGCCTCATCCGCGACTCCGAGAACGTCGACTACTACGCGTCGTTCGACAACTACGTCGTCGGCGTGCAGCAGGCGACCTCGCTGCTCTACGGCCTCGGCCTGACCGACCTCGAGGGTGCGGAAGCGGCCGACGCTCCCGCCGGGCCGTTCAACATCGAGCTGTTCGCCGGTTCGCCCGACGACAACAACGCCACGTTCTTCTGGAACGGTGCGATCGACACGCTGCAGCCGTACATCGACGCGGGCACCCTCGTCGTGAAGTCGGGTCAGACCGACTTCGAGCAGGCCGCCATCCTGCGCTGGGACGGCGAGGTCGCGCAGGAGCGCATGGAGAACATCCTCACCTCGACGTACTCCGACGGCTCGACGGTCAACGCGGTGCTCTCGCCCTACGACGGCCTGTCGCGCGGCATCATCTCGGCGCTCACCGACGCGGGCTACTCGGTCGGCGAGGGCTGGCCGATCATCTCGGGCCAGGACGCCGAGCTCGACTCGGTCAAGGCGATCAACTCGGGCGAGCAGTTCGCCACCATCTTCAAGGACACGCGTGAACTCGCGGCCGTTGCGGTCGACATGGCCTCGGCGATCCTGAACGGCGAAGAGCCCGAGGTCAACAACACGAAGGACTACGACAACGGCGTGAAGACCGTTCCGTCGTACCTGCTCGAGTCGCAGATCGTCGTCAAGGACAACATCACCGAGACCCTCGTCGACACCGGCTACTGGACCGAAGAAGAGATCAACGGCTAGTAGGTCGACCATCGTGACCGGCCGGTGGGGGGACTACGCTCTCCCCACCGGCAGGCCCCGTCACTCGGCAACGAAGCAGGAGCAACGATGACCACTGACATTCTCGAGATGCGCGGCATCACGAAGACATTCCCGGGCGTGAAGGCCCTCGCGAACGTCAACCTCTCGGTCGCGCGCGGCGAAGTGCACGCGATCTGCGGCGAGAACGGCGCCGGCAAATCGACCCTCATGAAGGTGCTCTCGGGCGTGTACCCGCACGGCACCTACACCGGCGACATCGTCTTCGAGAACGAGACGGTCGAGTTCAAGGACCTCACCGACAGTGAGGCCAAGGGCATCGTCATCATCCACCAGGAGCTGGCACTCAGCCCCTACCTCTCGATCGCCGAGAACATCTTCCTCAATAACGAACTGAAGGGCCGCGGCGGCCTCATCGACTGGAACAAGACCAACTTCGAGGCGTCGAAGCTGCTGGCCCGGGTCGGCCTGCGCGAGAACCCGACCACCAGGATCATGGACATCGGCGTCGGCAAGCAGCAGCTCGTCGAGATCGCGAAGGCGCTCTCGAAAGAGGTGAAGCTGCTCATTCTCGATGAGCCGACCGCCGCCCTCAATGACGAGGACTCCGATCACCTGCTCAACCTGATCCTGCACCTCAAGGGGCAGGGCATCACGTCGATCATCATCAGCCACAAGCTGAACGAGATCAAGAAGGTCGCAGACTCGGTCACCGTCATCCGTGACGGCAAGACCATCGAGACCATCGCGAAGACCGAGGTCACCGAAGACCGCATCATCAAGGACATGGTCGGTCGCGACCTCGAGCACCGCTACCCCGACCACACGCCCCACATCGGTGACGAGCTGCTGCGCGTCGAGGACTGGACCGCACACCACCCCCAAGACACGTCGCGCGTGGTGGTCGACCACGTGAACCTGAACGTGCGGGCCGGCGAGATCGTCGGCATCGCCGGACTCATGGGCGCGGGGCGCACCGAGTTCGCGATGAGCCTGTTCGGCCAGTCGTACGGATCGAGGATCTCGGGCCGCGTGTTCCTGCGCGGCAAGGAGATCAAGACGCGCACGGTCGCCGAGGCGATCGAGCACGGCATCGCCTACGCCACTGAAGATCGCAAGACCTACGGCCTCAACCTCATCGAGGACATCAAGCGCAACATCTCGATGGCCTCGCTGAAGAAGCTCGAGAAATACGGACTCGTGCACGACAACGAGGAGTACAAGGTCGCGAACGAGTACCGCACCTCGATGAACATCAAGGCGCCGAACGTGCTCGTGAAGACCGGCAAGCTGTCGGGCGGCAACCAGCAGAAGGTCGTGCTGTCGAAGTGGATCTACTCGGATCCCGAGGTGCTCATCCTCGATGAGCCCACCCGCGGCATCGACGTGGGTGCGAAATATGAGATCTACTCCATCATCAACCGGCTCGCCGCCCAGGGCAAAGGCATCATCGTCATCTCGTCGGAGCTGCCCGAGCTTCTTGGCATCTCCGACCGCGTGTACGCCCTCTCAGAGGGTCGCATCACCGGCGAACTCCCCATCGCCGACGCGAACCCCGAGGCGATGCTCAAGCTCATGACCATGGAAAAGCCCCGCTAGCCGGCGCTCGCGGAAACCCCAGGAGACACCATGTCGAACCCGAATCCCCCCACCATCGAGGAAGCGCGCGTCGGCGGGGGCAACGTCAACCCCACCGAGAACAAGCTCACCGACCGCTTGAGCCACATCCTGGCCGACCTCGGAAAGAACGGCATCTTCATCGCGCTCATCGCGGTCGTCGTGCTGTTCGCCATTCTCACCGACGGCATCCTGCTGCGGCCGCAGAACATCTCGAACCTGATCGTGCAGAACGGCTACATCCTCGTGCTCGCGATCGGCATGGTGATGGTCATCATCGCCGGCCACATCGACCTCTCGGTCGGCTCGGTCGCGGCCTTCGTCGGCGCCTGCTCGGGGGTCTTCGCGGTGTCGTGGGGACTGCCATGGTGGCTCGCCGTCATCCTGTCGCTCGGCATCGGCGCCCTCGTCGGCGTCTGGCAGGGTTTCTGGATCGCGTACGTCGGAATCCCCGCCTTCATCGTGACGCTGGCGGGCATGCTCATCTTCCGCGGCCTCGCGCTCGTGGTGCTGGGCAACCAGAACATCGGCTCGTTCCCCGCCGAGTACCGCGCGCTCGGCAACGGGTTCCTCACCGACGTGTTCGGTGAGTTCGAAGTCGATCCACTGACGCTGGGCATCGGCGCACTCGCGATCGTCATCCTCATCGTGCAACAGGTGCGCACGCGCCGGGGCCGCCAGAAGTACGGCCAAGAGGTCGAGCCCATGGCGTGGTTCATCACCAAGCTCGTGCTCGTGTCGGTCGCGATCGGGTTCTTCGCCTACTCGCTCGCCTCGTACAAGGGCATCCCGATCACGCTCATCATCCTCGCGGTGCTCGTGCTGGTCTACGGCATCGTCATGAACCGCACCGTGTTCGGCCGCCACATCTACGCCATCGGCGGCAACCGTCACGCGGCCGAGCTGTCGGGCATCAAGACGCGTCGCGTCGACTTCTGGCTGTTCGTCAACATGGGTGTGCTCGCCGCGCTCGCCGGCCTCATCTTCACGGCGCGCCTGAACCTCGCCGGCCCGAAGGCGGGTGACGGGTTCGAGCTCGAGGCGATCTCGGCGGCCTTCATCGGCGGTGCGGCGGTGCAGGGCGGTGTCGGCACGATCGGCGGCGCGATCATCGGTGGCCTCATCATCGGCGTGCTGAACAACGGCATGTCGATCATGGGCATCGGCATCGAGTGGCAGCAGGCCGTCAAGGGCCTCGTGCTGCTGCTCGCGGTCGCGTTCGACGTGTACAACAAGCGCCGCTCGGGCGGCAACTGAGCCGCCACTCCGCGCGACTGACGACGGGCTCCCGCCTCTGGCGGGGCCCGTCGCCGTGTTCGCCGATGCGAATGCAGGACGAACCGGCCGACACGCCGGGCGGCCGGCGGCGGCACGCCGCAAATGGGATCGGAAGTTCCTGCATTGGCGAGATCTGAAGCGACGGATGTCCCTTGCAGCGGCCGTCCGTTAGCGCTAACATCGATCTTCGTTAGCGCTAACGCACCACTGCCGAAGGAGCCCTCGTGACGAACAGCCCAGCCGACGAGCCGTATGTCACGGGCACCGACGACGGCGCGGCGCCCGCGCTCGCACCCGAGGTCGAGGCGGCGATCGCGCAGGTGCGCGAAGACGTCGCGAAGCTGCACGGCGAACTGGTGCGCTATGGCCTCGTCGTCTGGACGGGCGGCAACGTCTCTGGCCGGGTGCCCGGTGCCGACCTGTTCGTGATCAAGCCGTCGGGTGTCTCGTACGGAGAGCTGGCGGCCGAGAACATGATCTTGTGCGACCTCGACGGCAATGTGATCCCGGGCACGCCCGGCTCCGAGCGCAGCCCCTCGAGCGACACCGCGGCGCACGCCTACGTGTACCGGAACATGCCCGAGGTCGGCGGCGTGGTGCACACCCACTCGACCTTCGCCGTGGCGTGGGCGGCACGGGGCGAAGAGATCCCGTGCGTGATCACGGCCATGGCCGACGAGTTCGGCGGGCCGATCCCGGTCGGCCCGTTCGCGATCATCGGAGACGACTCGATCGGCCGCGGCATCGTCGATACCCTCACCGGCCACCGCTCGCGCGCGGTGCTCATGCAGAACCACGGCCCGTTCACGATCGGTGCATCCCCGAAGGACGCGGTCAAGGCCGCCGTGATGGTCGAAGACGTCGCCCGCAGCGTGCACCTCGCCCGCGAGGCCGGGCCGCTCATTCCGATTCCCCAAGAGGCGATCGACGCCCTCTACGACCGATACCAGAACACGTCCGGGCAGGCGGAGGATGCCCGTCGAGGAGGCGCAGCCGACCGGAGTGGGGAGGCACGCTGATGACCGACTCCACGACGCCGCAGACCCCGGTCGACGCCCACGATCGCGTGCGCATGGCGATCGTCGAGGGACGCACGTCGCTCGGCATCGAACTCGGTTCGACGCGCATCAAGGCGTGCCTGGTCGGTGAAGACGCGACCGAGGTGCTCGCCGTCGGCAGTCACGAGTGGGAGAACCTGTTCGTCGACCGCGTCTGGACCTACTCGCTCGACGACGTGTGGTCGGGATTGCAGGCGGCGTACGCCGACCTGGTGGCCGACGTGCGACGCCGCTACGACGTGCAACCGCAGAGGTTCGGCGCGATCGGCGTCTCGGCGATGATGCACGGCTACCTCGCGTTCGACGCGAACGACGAGCTGCTCGCGCCGTTCCGCACCTGGCGCAACACGTCGACTGGGCCGGCCGCCGCCGAGCTCAGCGAGCGGTTCGGTCTCAACATCCCGCTGCGATGGTCGATCGCACACCTGCACCAGGCGATCCTCGACGATGAGCCGCACGTGCGCGACATCCGCTTCTTCACCACGCTCGCCGGCTACGTGCACTGGCGGCTCACGGGCCGCAAGGTGCTCGGTGTCGGCGACGCCTCGGGGATGTTCCCGATCGACTCGACGACGAACGACTACGACGCTCGGCTCATCGAGGTGTTCGACGGGCTCGTCGCCGAGCGCGCGCCCGGGCTGCACGTCTCCGAGCTGCTCCCCGAGGTGCTGCCTGCCGGTCGGCAGGCGGGCGAGCTGACCGCCGAGGGTGCCGCGCTCCTCGACCCGACGGGCGCGCTCCAGCGGGGTACGCCGCTGTGCCCGCCCGAAGGCGACGCCGGCACCGGCATGGTCGCGACGAACTCGGTGGCGCCCCGCACCGGCAACGTCAGCGCCGGAACGAGCATCTTCGCGATGGTGGTGCTCGAGCGCCCGCTCGAGCAGGCCCACCACGAACTCGACCTCGTCACGACGCCCGCGGGCGATCCCGTGGCGATGGTGCACTGTAACAACGGCGCGAGCGAGCTCGCCGCATGGGCGGGCGTGTTCGGGCGGTTCGCGGCCATCGCAGGCCTCGAGGTCGACACCGACGCCGTTTTCGAAGCCCTCTTCCGGGAGGCGCTCGAAGGCGAGGCCGACGCGGGCGGGCTGCTGGCCTACAACCACCTCGCGGGGGAGCCGATCGCGGGTCTCGCCGAGGGGCGACCCCTGATCGTGCGGACGCCCGACAGCCGGCTCACCCTCGCGAACTTCATGCGCGCACAGCTGTACAGCGTCTACGGCACACTGGCGCTCGGAATGCGAGTGCTCGCCGATGAAGGCGTCGAACTCGACCGCATGTACGCGCACGGCGGCATCTTCCGCACGGCCGGCGTCGCCCAGCGCCTGCTCGCCGGAGCGCTCGACGCCCCGGTCGCCGTCGGCGAGACCGCCTCGGAGGGCGGAGCGTGGGGCATCGCCGTGCTGGCGTCGTACTTGGGCTCCGCCGACGAGCTCGACCTCGGCGCGTACCTGGGCGAGCGCGTCTTCGCGAACGCCGGGTTCGACACCGTCGACCCCGGCGCCGAGGATGTCGCCGGATTCTCGGCGTTCCTCGACCGCTACCGGGCCGGCCTCGCTGTCGAAGCGGTCGCCGTCGAGGCGCTCTGACCGAGCGCCGAGCGCCCCCTTCATCGAACCGCATCACCGAACGACTACACCGAACACCGCACTGGGAGACACGAATGACCCGCACCCCGCTCGCCACCTCGCTCGACGCGTACGAGGTCTGGTTCCTCACCGGCAGCCAGCACCTCTACGGGCCCGAGACCCTGAAGCAGGTCGCTGACCAGTCGCGACAGGTCGCAGAGACGCTCGACGCGGCATCCGACGTGCCGGTGAAGGTCGTCTGGAAGCCGGTGCTCACCGACTCCGATGCGATCCGCCGCACCGCCCTCGAGGCGAACGCGGCCGACGATGTCATCGGTCTCGTCGCGTGGATGCACACGTTCAGCCCCGCGAAGATGTGGATCGCCGGCCTCGACGCGCTGCAGAAGCCGCTCGCGCACCTGCACACGCAGGCGAACGTCGAGCTGCCGTGGGGCGAGATCGACTTCGACTTCATGAACCTCAACCAGGCCGCGCACGGCGACCGCGAGTTCGGGTACATCCAGACCCGCCTCGGGGTGCCGCGCAAGACGATCGTCGGCCACGCGAGCGACCCGCGCGTGCAGGCGGAGCTCGGCACGTGGCAGCGCGCGGCGGCCGGCCTCGCGGCATCCCGCAGCCTGAAGCTCGCCCGCTTCGGCGACAACATGCGCTTCGTCGCGGTGACCGAGGGCGACAAGACCGAGGCAGAGCTGCGGTTCGGCGTGCAGGTGAACACGTGGGGCGTCAACGAGCTCGCCGAGGCGGTCGCTGCGGCATCCGAGTCCGACGTCGACGCGCTCGTCGCCGAGTACGAGGAGCTGTACGACGTGGTTCCGTCGCTCCGCGCGGGCGGCGACCGTCACCAGTCGCTGCGCGATGGCGCCGCGATCGAGCTCGGCCTGCGCTCGTTCCTCGAAGAGGGCGGCTTCGGCGCGTTCACCACGAGCTTCGAAGACCTCGGCGCCCTGAAGCAGCTGCCGGGCCTCGCGGTGCAGCGCCTCATGGCCGAGGGCTACGGCTTCGGCGCCGAGGGCGACTGGAAGACCGCCGTGCTCGTGCGCGTCGCGAACGTCATGGGTGCGGGGCTCCCCGGCGGCGCCTCCCTCATGGAGGACTACACGTACGACCTCTGGCCCGGCGACGAGCTCATCCTCGGGGCGCACATGCTCGAGGTGTCGCCCTCCCTCACCACGACGAAGCCGACCCTCGAGATCCACCCACTCGGCATCGGCGGAAAGGACGACCCCGTGCGCCTCGTGTTCACTGCCGACCCGGGCCCCGCGGTCGTGGTCGCGTTGAGCGACATGCGCGACCGGTTCCGCCTCACGGCCAACGTGGTCGAGAACGTCGAGCTGCGGCATCCGCTGCCGAAGCTGCCCGTGGGCCGCGCCGTGTGGAAGCCGGCCCCCGACTTCCACACGTCGGCCGCGGCCTGGCTCACCGCGGGCGCCGCGCACCATACGGTGATGTCGACCGCGGTCGGCGTCGAGGTGTTCCGCGACTTCGCCGAAATGGCGAGGGCCGAGCTGCTCGTCATCGACGAGCAGACGACGCTGCCCGACTTCCAGCGCGAAGTACGCTGGAACCAGGCCTACTTCCGACTGGCGCAGGGCCTCTGATCGGAGCGCGGGTGAGCAGGCAGGCAGGCGAGCCGGCTGAGGCGGATGTCCCGGCCGAGCCCACCGGCGTGCCGACGATGTTCGACGTGGCGCGCCGAGCCGGTGTGTCGCATCAGACGGTTTCCCGCGTGCTCAACGGACTCACGGGAGTCGCCGCGTCGACGAAGATGCGCGTCGAGCAGGCGATCGCCGACCTGAACTACACGCCCTCGCCCGCGGCACGCGCCATGGCGAAACGGCGATCGGGCTCGATCGGGCTGATCCTCGCCGGACGACCCGATTACGGGCCGTCGAACGCGGCACTCGGATTCAACGAGGCCGCGCGCGATTCGGGCTATACGGTGAGCCAGGCGAGCATGCGGTCGCTCGACGCCGACGCGCTCGCACAGGCGGTGCACCGGCTCGTGCTGCAGCGGGTCGAGGCGATCGTGCTCATCTCGGGGGAGCGCGACGGGGTCGCGGTCGTGTCGGGCATCGACGCCGGCGTGCCGATCATCGCGGTTGCGTCGGAGCCGGCGCCCGAGGGCCGTCCCGGGCCGCACCGTGTAGCGATCGACCAGTACGCCGGCGCCCGACTCGCGACCGAGCACCTCATCGGGCTCGGGCATCGCGTCATCCGGCATGTCACCGGGCCGCCGGACTCGATGGACGCCGCCGAGCGCCGACGCGGTTGGGTCGACGCCATGGCCGAGCACGGGCTCGATGTTCGCGAGCCGATCGCAGGCGACTGGCTCGCGTCGTCGGGCCATGCGGCCGGGCAGGCGCTCGTCGCCGACCCCGACGCGACGGCCGTGTTCGTTGCCAACGACCAGATGGCGCTCGGGGTGCTGCACGCCTGCCATGCGGCGGGGGTGCAGGTGCCCGGCGACCTCAGCGTGATGGGCTTCGATGACATACCCGAGGCGGCATACTTCACCCCCGCGCTGACGACGATGCGACAGGACTTCGACGCGCTCGGCCGCGACGTCATGTCGACCGTGCTCGACGTGCTGGGCGCGCCTGGCGACCGGGGCGCGTCCGGCGACGGCGGCGCGCCTGGCATGAATGGCGGGAAGCACCTGGCGCCTGAGCGCACGACCCGTGTGCCCGAGCTCATCGTTCGCGCCACCACCGCAACGCCCCGCGCCTGAACTGCGTGGGCGCGCGGTGCAAGGTGCAGGGTGCCCACCCGCGGCCGACCCGACGATCCGCCTGCCGCAACGTCCGTAGGCATTTGAGCGCTCACATTTCCGCCGCCACACCGGGGCTGACAGCGAGACGGATCCACGAGAGACTGGGAGTCTCGTGATCATTTCGTGATGAAACTGCCACTTGTGAGCGCTCACAATTGGGGGCTATCATCACGAGTGCGGCGCGAATGGATCTCGCCGTCCGGCGCACCAGGAGCGCAGCACGTTCACCGCCGGCAGACGAACAAGGAGGTTCACCCTGATGAAGAAGCTCATCGGAATCGCGGCTGCCGGAGCCATGCTCCTCGCACTCTCTGGTTGCGCCGGCGCTGACGGCGGCAGCGCCTCGGCAGACGGCCCCAAGCCCCTCGACGAACTCGTCGTCGGGTTCGCCCAGGTCGGCGCCGAGTCGGGTTGGCGCACCGCCAACACCAAAGACATCCAGGCCGCCTTCGAGGAGGCGGGCATCGAGCTCAAGTTCTCCGACGCACAGCAGAAGCAGGAGAACCAGATCAAGGCCATCCGCTCCTACATCCAACAGCAGGTCGACGTAATCGCGTTCTCGCCCGTCGTCGAGACCGGCTGGGACGCCGTGCTCAACGAAGCGAAGGCCGCTGGCATCCCCGTCGTGCTCACCGACCGTGCGGTCGACTCGAAGGACGAGTCGCTCTACGTGTCGTTCCTCGGCTCGGATTTCGTCCTCGAGGGCGAGAAGGCCGGCCAGTGGGTGCTCGACGAGTTCGCAGACACGACCGAGCCGGTCGAGATCATCCAGCTCGAGGGTACGACCGGCGCCGCGCCGGCGATCGACCGCGCCGAGGGCTTCGCCGAGGTCATCGCCGAGAACCCGACCCTCGAGGTCGTCGCCAGCCAGACCGGTGACTTCACCCGTGCGGGCGGCAAGCAGGTCACCGAGGCGCTGCTGAAGTCCAACCCCGGTGTCGACCTGATCTACGCCCACAACGACGACATGGGTCTCGGCGCGATCGAGGCGATCGAGGCGGCGGGCCTCGTGCCCGGCGAGGACATCAAGATCGTCACGGTCGACGCGGTCAAGGACGGCATGCAGGCCCTCGCCGACGGCAAGATCAACTTCATCGTCGAGTGCTCGCCCCTGCTCGGCGCTCAGCTCATCGACATCATCAAGCAGATCAACGACGGCGAGACGCCCGAGAAGCGCATCGTCACCGAAGAGACCACCTTCACGCAGGAGCAGGCGATCGAGGCGCTGCCCGACCGCCAGTACTGATCCACCGACGGCGGGCGTCCCGAGACGCCCGCCGTCCGGCGGGTTCGCGGTCGTTCGTACCGCGCACCCATACCCTCGTTCCACCCGTCCCACTCGCGCCGTCCCCGGCGCACAGCGAGCGGATGTCGCATCCGCCCGCCGACTCGATGGAGAGCCCCGTGAGCAACGTGACCTCAGAGAACACGGCCGCACCGCCGGCGCCCGTCGTCGAGATGCGTGGCATCTCGATCGGCTTCCCGGGCGTGAAGGCGCTCGACGGCGTCGATTTCCGCATGTTCCCCGGCGAGGTGCACTCGCTCATGGGCGAGAACGGCGCCGGCAAGTCGACGCTCATCAAGGCGCTGACGGGCGTGTACGGCATCGACGCCGGCACGATCACGCTCGCGGGCGCGCAGGTCTCATTCAGCGGGCCGGCGCAGGCGCAGGCCGCGGGAATCTCCACCGTGTACCAGGAGGTGAACCTCCTGCCGAACCTCTCAGTGGCCGAGAACATCATGCTCGGCCGCGAACCGCGCCGGTTCGGCGGCATCGGCTGGCGCGCGATGCGTCGCCGGTCAGCCGAGCTGCTCGCCGGCCTGGGCCTCGACATCGACCCGGGCTCACTGCTCGGCGACCACTCGCTCGCGGTGCAGCAGCTCATCGCGATCGCTCGCGCGATCGACGTGAACGCCAAGGTCCTGATCCTCGACGAACCCACGTCGTCGCTCGACGCCGACGAGGTCGCCGAGCTGTTCCGCGTCATCCGCTCGCTCAGAGACCAAGGTGTCGCCATCCTGTTCGTCTCGCACTTCCTCGACCAGGTGTACGAGATCTGCGATCGGCTCACGGTGCTGCGCAACGGCACGCTCGTGGGGGAGTACCTCGTCGAGGAGCTCCTGCGCATCGACCTCGTGCAGAAGATGATCGGCAAGGAACTCACCACGCTCGACGATCTCGAGCAGCGCGCCCACGCGGTGGTCGTCGACGAATCGGATGCCGCGACCTTCGTCTCGGCGTCGAAGCTCGGCCGTCGCGGCGCGATCAACCCGGCCGACCTCCCGATCGCCGCCGGCGAGGTCGTGGGCCTCGCCGGTCTGCTCGGCTCGGGCCGCACCGAATTCGCCCGCCTGCTCGGCGGCATCGACCGCGCCGACACGGGCGAGCTGACGATCCGGGGCGAGACCGTGAAGCTGCGCACCCCGCGGCAGGCGATCGCCAGGCGCATCGCGTTCTCGTCCGAGAACCGTCGCGACGAAGGCATCGTCGGCGATCTCACGGTGCGCGACAACATCGTGCTCGCGTTGCAGGCCGACCGCGGCTGGTTACGCCCGATCCCGAAAAAGAAGCAGGACGAGCTCGCGCAGAGCTACATCCAGGCGCTCAACATCCGTCCCGGCAATCCCGACGCGCTCGTGCGCAACCTCTCGGGCGGCAACCAGCAGAAGGTGCTGCTCGCCCGCTGGCTCGCGATCGCGCCCCGGTTGCTGATCCTCGACGAGCCGACGCGCGGTATCGACATCGGGGCGAAGGCCGAGATCCAGAAGCTCGTGTTCAACCTCGCCGAGAACGGCATGAGCGTGCTGTTCATCTCGGCCGAGCTCGAGGAGGTGCTGCGGCTCAGCCATCGCGTCGTGGTGCTCCGCGACCGGCACGTCGTCGCCGACCTCGAGAACGACGGGCTCTCGGTCGACTCGCTGCTGACCCTCATCGCCGACGGGCGCGTCGCATCCGACGACGAGGCGCTCGCCGACCCCGACCCCACCCACGTCACCCAAGGAGGCACCCGATGAGCGGGCTCGCCAAGGTCGTGTCGCATCGGCTGTTCTGGCCGATCGTGATGCTTCTCGTGCTCTTCGCGATCAACCTCGTCGCGTTCCCCGGCTTCTTCACGATCACCGTGCGCGACGGACAGCTGTTCGGCAGCCTGATCGACATTCTTCGCAACGGCGCACCTACGTTGATCATCGCCGTCGGCATGACGCTCGTCATCGCCACGCGCGGCATCGACCTCTCGGTCGGGGCGGTCGCGGCTATCTCGGGCGCGGTCGCGTGCTCGATCATCCTCGGCTCGCCCGAGCCCGGCAATCTCGCGACGGTCGCCGTCGCCGTGGCCGTTGCCCTGCTCATCTCGCTCGTCCTCGGCGTCTGGAACGGATTCCTCGTCGCGGTGCTCGGCATCCAGCCGATCATCGCCACCCTCATCCTCATGACGGCGGGGCGCGGCGTCGCGATGCTCATCACCGAGGGGCAGATCCTGACGGTGAACAGCCCACCGTTCAAGTTCCTCGGCTCGGGCTTCTGGTTCGGGGTGCCGGTCGCGGTGGTGATCGCGGCGGTGGTGTTCGGCATCGCCGCGCTCGTGACCCGTCGCACCGCGCTCGGCATGTTCATCGAGTCGGTCGGCATCAATCCCGAGGCGAGCCGCCAGGCAGGCGTGCGGGCGCGCGGACTGCTGTTCGCGGTGTACACGTTCTGCGCACTGTGCGCGGCGATCGCCGGGCTCATCCTCACCGCGAACACCGCCGCGGCGGATGCCAACAACACGGGCCTGTTCATCGAGCTCGATGCGATCCTCGCGGTGGTGATCGGCGGTACGTCGCTCGCCGGTGGCCGGTACACGCTGTTCGGCACGCTCGTCGGCGCACTCGTCATCCAGACACTCGTCACCACCGTCTACACGGTCGGCATCCCGCCGATCGCGACCATGGTGTTCAAGGCCGCGGTCGTCACGATCGTGTGCCTGCTCCAGTCACCGACCACGGCCGAGGCGATCAATGGATTCCGCCGAAGGCTCGCCGTCCGAGCAGGAAAGGGGGTCGCCGCATCATGACCGACCTTCTCGACGCCCCGGGCCGCGCCGATCGTCACGCGCCGCGCCCGCCCCACGGTCCCGCCGGGCCCGGCGGGACCGGCCCGGCTTCACTGGTTCGCCCGGCAATCCGCTCGCCCGGCTCGGCCGTGCGGCGCTCGCCCTGCTCACCAGCCCGAAGTACGGGCCGGTGACCGTCACCGCCGTCCTGTTCGTCGCCGTGTTCGTGGTCGGCGGCATCCGTTACCGTGGCTTCTTCTCGGGTCAGGTGTTCCTCAACCTCTTCGTCGACAACGCGTACCTCATCGTGCTCGCGGTGGGCATGACGTTCGTGATCCTCACCGGCGGCATCGACCTGTCGGTCGGGGCGGTCGTGGCGCTCTCGGGCATGATCGCGGCGAGCCTGCTGCAGACCGGCTGGTCGCCGGCCGTCGTGATCCCGCTGATCCTGGTGCTGACGAGCGTGCTCGGCCTGCTCGTCGGCCTCATGATCCACGTCTTCAAGGTGCAGCCGTTCATCGCGACACTCGCGGCGATGTTCCTGGCGCGCGGCCTCTGCTACGTGATCAGCCAGAGCTCGATCTCGATCGTCGAGCCCACGTTCGTGCAGCTCGCGGTCTCGCGCATCCCGCTGGGCGGTGGCCTGTCGGTCACGCCGAGCGTCATCATCGCGCTCGTCGTCGTGGCGCTCGCCGTCTGGGTGCTGCATGCCACGCGCTTCGGCCGTACGGTGTACGCGATCGGCGGCGGCGAGACGTCGGGCCTCCTCATGGGCCTCCCGGTCGCGCGCACCAAGGTGCTCGTCTACGTGATCTCGGGCTTCTGCTCGGGACTGGCCGGCGTGCTCTTCACCTTCTACACGCTCTCGGGCTACCCGCTCACCGCGGTCGGCACCGAGCTCGACGCGATCGCCGCGGTCGTGATCGGCGGCACGCTGCTGACCGGCGGGTACGGGTTCGTGCTCGGCTCCGTGCTCGGCGTGCTGGTGCTCGGCGTCATCCAGACGATCATCACGTTCGAGGGCACGCTGAGTTCGTGGTGGACGAAGATCTTCATCGGCGCGCTCCTGCTCGTGTTCATCATTCTGCAGAAGGTGCTGACGTCGCGGCGCAGGTGACGCGCGAGCGATGGCGGAGGGCTGGTTTCCGGACTGGGCCCTCCGCCTCCCGTTCCCGGTCGGATCGGGCGGGATAATCGACATGATGACGCGCCGCGGGCGCGGGGCAGGGAGCCAGGCAGCGAGTGGGCGATCACGACGACAAGGCGCGAGCCGCGACCATCTTCGACGTGGCCCGGCTCGCCGGCGTGTCGCACCAGACGGTCTCACGCGTGCTCAACGACCTGCCGAATGTGCGTCCGGCCACGCGGGCCCGCGTCGAGCAGGCGATCAAGCAGCTCCGGTACGTTCCGTCGCCGGCCGCCCGTGCGCTCGTGACGCGCCGCACCCGCACGCTGGGGCTCATCGTGACCGGCGCGCCCGACTACGGCCCGTCGTCGACGGCGCTGTACTTCAACGAGGCCGCCCGTGACGCCCGGTACACGGTCATCACGGCGAGCATGCGCGAGACCGATGCCGCGAGCATGCGTTCCACGGCCGAGCTCCTCGTGCGCCAGAACGTCGAGGCGATCGTGCTCATCGCCGCGGAGCGCGCGGCGATCGACGCGCTCGACGGCATCGAGCTCGGCGTGCCCGTCGTCGCGGTCGCATCCGAGGAGCGCGGCGCGCTGCACCGGGTGTGGCTCGACCAGTACGCCGGGGCGCGCCTCGCCGTCGAGCACCTCATCGGCCTCGGTCACGGCGAGATCCGGCATATCGCGGGTCCGTCGAACGCGATGGATGCCGCGGAGCGCGTGCGCGGCTGGGCTGCGGCGCTCGGCGAGCACGGATTGCCGGCGCGCGAGCCACTGGTCGGCGACTGGTCGCCGGGCAGCGGCTACATGCACGGCCGAACGCTCGCGGCCGACTCCGAGATGACGTCGGTGTTCGTCTCGAACGACCAGATGGCGCTCGGCGTCCTGCACGCGTTCGCCGAGGCTGGGCTGTCGGTGCCGGGTGATGTCAGCATCGTCGGCTTCGACGACATCCCCGAGGCGGCCTTCTTCGCGCCGCCGCTCACGACGCTGCGCCAGGATTTCGTCGGGCTCGGCCGGGATGCCATGGCGAGCGTGCTCGCGGTGCTCGGCGACGACGACCGCGCGCCGGCCCCGCGCGTGCCCGATCTCGTCGTGCGCACGAGCACCGCCGCGCCGAGTCGCGAGCGGACCGCCGTCACCTCCTGAGCCGGCCTCCGCGGCCGCTCGAGCGACCCCACTCGACGCGGTGAGGCCGTCGCCTCGCGGGCCACCCGCACGACCGCGACCACCCGCACTGCCCAGCGGTTCCGTTCGCGCCGAGGGTCGCCGCCCGAACGGTCGCACGCAACGCGAACGGAGACACTCGACGAGTGAGGGGGCGTCCGGCCGCGACCGAATTGCATCTGGTGCGTCATCCCATTCATCTGTTAGCGTTCACAATTGTGAGCGCTCACAAAACTCACGTACCATGCTTCACCCACCCACTCCCGACGAAGAGAGCGAGGACGGTCGATGACGACCAGAGCAACCGCGCGCACGCATCCGCGGCGCCACCCAGGGGCGCCCGACGCGCGGCGCATCCCAACGCGATCCAGGAGCCTGCCGCTCGCCGGCGTGCTCGCGATCGCACTGATCGCGCCGCTCGGCGCAGCGACCACGGCGGCGGCCGCGGAGGGCCCCGCTGCTGAAGCTGCGGCGGCCGTGGTCATCCCGCACCTGGAAGACGTCCGCGGCAACATCACCCTGCCGAGCGCGGGACTCGACGGCGCCGCGCTGAGCTGGGCCTCCAGCGAGCCGGATGTGATCACGAACGAAGGAATCGTCACTCGTCCGCCCACCGGGGCGGACGCAGCGCAGGTGACCCTGACGGCGACCGCGACGGTCGACGGCGAGTCCGCAACCCATGAGTACTCCGCGACGGTCGATCCGCTCCCCGCCGCCGAGCCCTATGCCGCCTACTTCTTCCCCCACTTCGTCGGCGAGTCGACCGACGACGGCGAGGAGATCACCTTCGCCGCGAGCGTCGGCAACGATCCCGAGGAGTGGATGACCCTCAACGACGGCGAGTCGGTGCTCGCGTCGACGCTCGGTGAGCAGGGCCTGCGCGATCCGTTCATCATCCGCTCGCCCGAGGGCGACCGCTTCTTCCTCATCGCGACCGACCTGAAGATCTTCGGCGGCGGCGACTTCGGCACCGCGCAGGAGACCGGCAGTCGCTCGATCATGGTCTGGGAATCGACCGACCTCGTGAACTGGTCCGAGCAGCGCGAGGTCGTCGTCGCCCCCGAGAACGCGGGGAACACCTGGGCGCCCGAGGCGTACTGGGATGACGCTGCAGGGGAGTACGTCGTGTACTGGGCATCGGCGCTCTACCCGGCCGACCTGCCGCCCGAGCAGCGTGACATCTCCACGAGCTACGAGCGCATGATGTACGCCACGACCCGCGACTTCGTCACGTTCTCGGAGCCGCAGGTCTGGATCGACGAGCCGCAGGGCGCCGGCCGGGGGATGATCGATTCCACGGTCGCCCGCCAGGACGGCGCGTACTACCGCCTCACCAAGGACGAGTCGTACATGGGCATGCGCCAGGAGCGCTCGACCGACCTGCGCCGCACGCAGGGCGTCAGCGAGGGCGACGGCTGGGAGCTCATGGCCGAGCGCATCGGCTTCGGCCAGCCCAATCCCTGGGGCGGCACGTTCACGGGCGGCGAGGGTCCGTCGGTCTTCCAGAGCAACACGGATGACACGTGGTACCTGCTGCAGGACCAGCCGTCGTACCACGGCGGCGAGGGCTACATGCTCTTCGAGACCAGCGATCTCGCGAGCGCCGAGTGGACGGCCGTGCCCAGCGCCAAGCTCCCGGCGAGCCCGCGTCACGGCACCGTGATCCCCGTCACGGCGAGCGAGTACCAGCGCCTGCTCGAGGCCTACCAGCCCGACGCGCTCGAGGAGGCGGTCACGGTCGCACCGGCCGAGACCTCGCTCGCGCCGGGCGCGACGCGGCAACTCGCGGCATCCGTCACGCCTGTCACCGCCGAAGACCGCAGCGTGACCTGGAGCTCGAGCGACGAGTCGGTCGCGACGGTCGACGCGAACGGTCTCGTGACTGCGGTCGCCGACGGCGTCGCGACCATCACGGCGGCCTCCACCCGAGGCACGTCCGGGCAGGCGGCGATCACCGTCGCATCGCCGGTCGCACCCGAGCTCCCCGGCGACGCGTGGGTCGACGAGTTCGACGCGGACGCGCTCAGCGATCGCTGGGGCATCGTCTCCGAGATCCCGAGTGCGTGGTCGCTCACCGAGAACCCGGGCTCACTCACGCTGCACTCGCAGCCGGGCGACACGTTCCAAGGTGACAACACGGCCGACAACGTGTTCCTGGTCGACGTGCCCACGGGCGACTTCACGGCGTACACGTCGGTGACGGGTGCCGTCTCGACGAACTTCCAAGGCGCCGGCCTCATCGCGATGGCCGACCTCGACGACTACCTGCGTGCTGGCCTGACCAACGTCAGCTTCGCGCCCGGCGGCCCCACCGTCATCGAGAACGGCGTCGAGGAGAACGCGGTCTACCGCTCGACGTTCACTGCACGCCCGGGGTCGACGCACGAGTACTTGCGCGTGCAGCGCACCGGCGACGAGATCGTCACCAGCTACTGGACCGGCTTCGAGTGGGCCGAGGCGGCCCGCGCGGCCGTCGGCTTCGACGTGACCCGCATCGGCCTGTACGCGCTCGCCGCCGGCGGCGCGCCGAGCCACGAGGTGCAGTTCGACTACCTCGCGCTCGTCGAGCCCGAGGGTGCCGACCAGGTTCCCGATGGCGCGTTCACGCTCACGCGCGACGGCGACGCGTCGCACCTGGCCGAGGTCGGGGACGACGGGTCCATCGGCTTCGTCGAGGAGCGCCCGTTCGCCGAACTCGCGCTCACGGCCGAGGAGCTCGCGGGCGAGGCATCCGCTCGCCCCGTCGCCCTGCGCGAGCAGGGTGGCGACCGCCCGGTGGTCGTTCGCGACGGCCAGGTCGGCTTCGGCGGCGACGCCGATGAGCCGACGGCGTTTCGCCTGACAGACGTCGGCGGCGGCAAGGTCGCGCTGCGCACGGCGACCGGCGACGCGTACGTCGGTGCCGACGCCGAGGGCCGTCTGGTGGTCGGTGACGAGGCGGATGCTGCGCGGCTCGCGGTCGTTCCCGTCGAGATCGCCGAGCACTCCATCGCGATCGACACTGCGGCCGAGCGCACCGACATGAGCGACGACCTCTACGGCATCTTCTACGAGGACATCAACTACGCCGCGGACGGCGGGCTGTACGCCGAACTCGTGCGCAACCGCTCGTTCGAGTTCTCGACCGCCGACAACGGCTCGTTCAACGCGCTCACGGCATGGCAGAAGGTCGAGCGCGGCGGCACCGGCACGATCGCGGTCGGCACCGACCGCGCCCGCTGGCTGAACGACTCGAACCGGGCGTCGCTCACGATCACGGCCGGCGCGGCCGGGGTCGGCGTGCGCAACATCGGGTTCAACCGCGGCATCGCGGTCGAGGAGGGCGAGAGCTACGACTTCTCGGTGTGGACGCGATCGGCGACCGCGCAGGACCTCACGGTCGCGGTCGAGAGCGCCGACGGCACGAACCGATATGCGATTGGCACCGTTTCGATCGCAGGCGACGACACCTGGCGTCAGGCTGAGGTGCGGCTCACCGCGAACGCGACGACCGACGCCGGTCGGCTGGTCGTGCTCACGGGTGCGGCCGGGTCGGTGCAGCTCGACATGGTCTCGCTCTTCCCAGTCGACACATGGGTCGGGCCGGTGAACGGCACGAGCGTCCTCCGCAAGGACCTCGCCGAGAAGGTGGCCGAGCTCGACCCGAGCTTCCTCCGGTTCCCCGGCGGCTGCGTCACCAACGTCGGCACGTTCGACACCTACCTCGAGTCCGACGGTCGGGACCGTCAGCGCACCTACCAGTGGAAGGAGACCATCGGACCGGTCGAAGAGCGGCCGACGAACTTCAACTTCTGGGGCTACAACCAGTCGTACGGCATCGGGTACCTCGAGTACCTCATGTGGGCCGAGGACCTCGGCGCGACGCCGCTGCCGGTCGTGTCGGTCGGCGCCAACGGTTGCGGCAGCCGTATTCCCGAGATGACGGATGACGCGCGCATCGCCCGCTGGGTGCAGGACACGGTCGACCTCATCGAGTTCGCGACCGGCGACGCGACGACCGAGTGGGGTGCGAAGCGCGCCGAGCTCGGCCACCCGGAGCCGTTCGACTTGCGCTATATCGGCCTCGGCAATGAGGAGAACACCGACACGTTCCAGGCGAACTTCCCGAAGTTCCGTGACGCGATCGCAGCCGCTTACCCCGAGATCACGATCATCTCGAACTCGGGGCCGGATGACACGGGCGCGCGCTTCGACGAGCTGTGGGAGTTCAACCGGGCGCAGGGTGTCGACATGGTCGACGAGCACTACTACAACGACCCGACCTGGTTCCTCCAGAACTCGGAGCGGTACGACTCGTACGACCGCGAGGGCCCGCACGTGTTCCTCGGCGAGTACGCCTCGCGCGGCAACACGTTCGGCAACGCGCTCGCCGAGGCGGCGTACATGACTGGCCTGGAGCGCAACTCCGACCTCGTCGAACTCGCCTCGTACGCGCCGATGTTCGCCAACGAGGACCACGTGCAGTGGGCGCCCGACATGATGTGGTTCGACAACGACCAGTCGTGGGGGTCGGTGAACTACTACACGCAGCAGATGTTCATGACGAACGTCGGCGACGAGGTGGTGCCGTCGACCCACACCGAGTCGCGGCCCGCGAACGAACTCGACGGCGGCGTGTTCCTGTCGACGTGGCGCACGAGCGCGGCCTACGACGACGTGACGGTCACCTCGAACGCCACCGGTGACGTGCTGCATTCCCAGACGTTCGAGGCGGGCACCGACTGGTCGCCGGTGACGGGTGCGTGGGGGGTACAGGGCGGTGAGTACGTGCAGTCGTCGACCTCAGTCGAGGACGCCCGCGCGCTCGCGCCCGACGCGTACGCGCAGGATTGGTCGAACTACACGCTCGAGCTCGACGCGCGCAAGCTCGCCGGGTCCGAGGGCTTCCTCATCGGCTTCGCGGCCGGCGGTGCGAACGACTACTACTGGTGGAACCTCGGCGGCTGGAACAACACTCGGATGGCCCTCCAGCACGCCTCTGGCGGATCGGCCAACGAGGTCGCGGCGGTCGAGAACCGGTCCATCCAGACCGGTCGCGACTACAAGGTGAAGGTGGTCGTGGATGGCTCGACCATCTCGCTGTACCTGGACGGCGAGCTGCAGCTCACCTACACCGAGCCGAGCGCGAAGGGCCTCTACCAGGTCGTCACGCACGACGAGGAGACGGGTGACACGGTGTTGAAGGTCGTCAACCCGACCGGCGCCACCGCGCGCACGGCGGTGTCGGTGACCGGCGGCATGGTCGTCGACGTCGACGTCGCGGTGACCGAGATGGTCGGGGCGCCGGGAGACGTGAACACCAAGGCCGAACCCGAACACCTCGTTCCGGTCGACCGCGAGTGGAACGGCGGCGCGAACGAGTTCACCTACGACTTCCCGGCGTACTCGATCACGTTCCTCTCGCTCTCCGAGCACGTGCCGACGTGCGAGGTCGACTACGTCGTCGAGGGCAATTCGACGAAAGCGTTCGACGCCACGCTCACCATCTCGAACACTGGCGACGAGCCGATCGCAGGATGGGAGCTCGGGTTCGAGTTCGACGGCTCGCAGACCGTTCGCAACGGCCGCGACGCGTTCTGGTCGCAGGACGGCGCGTCGGTGACCGCGACGAACCTGCCGTGGAACGGTCGGATCGAGCCGAGGTCGAGCATCGAGATCGGCTTCAACGGCCGCCTCAACGGCGACGGGAATGAGGCTCCCGCGACGTTCTCGCTGAACGGCGAGGTGTGCAGCTCGGTCGGGTGATCACAGGTTGACGCGGATGCCTCGGGGTCGTCGACCCCGAGGCATCCGTCGTCGTGTTCAGAACCCCCGGCGCCGGTACCTCTCGGTGCGGGCCCCGACGTCGTGGTGCGCGCCGCGACGCGCGATTGCGGCGCCACGCGTCAAAATCAGGCGTTCGCCCCGGCCGACCAGGCGGGCAACTGCTGCAGGGTCCAGCGATTCCCGTCGGGATCCTGCAGCGTGATGAACCGCCCCCACGCCTGCTCGTCGACGCCCTGGGCTTCGACGCCCTTCGCGTGCAGGTCGGCGAGCACCGCGTCGGCGTCGGCGATGACGACCTGGATCGAGTCCTGCTGGCCGGGCTTCAGGCCGCCGCCGAGCTCCTCGCCGATGGCGATCGAGCACGCCGACCCCGGAGGGGTCAACTGCACGAACCGCAGGCCCTCGTGCACGCGCTGGTCGTGGTCGGCGTTGAAGCCGAGCTTGTCGACGTAGAACTCCTTCGCGCGGTCGACGTCGGTGACGGGCACGAAGATGAGTTCGATCTTCCAGTCCATGGGTCTGCTCCTCGGTAGGGTCGTGGCGGCTCGTCTCATCGAAGCGCCTGCGCCCAGTCTGGCCAAGCATGCGGCCAGTTCCTGTCCGCTTCGGTCGAGCGGTCGACGTCGGCGATCGGATGACCCGGCGCGTGCTTTCGCCGCGAGTGCAGTCGTCGCCCCTACCAGGACGCGGGGTGCACTCTCGGGCGGCGCGGTGGAAGGATAGAGCCCATGGCACTGCACATCACCGGAGACTCCGCCGCCGACGAGCTGCTCAGCACCGACGCGTTCGCCCTGCTCACCGGCATGCTGCTCGACCAGCAGGTCGCAATGGAGACCGCGTTCGCCGGACCACTCAAGATCAAGCAGCGCCTCGGCGCGATCGACCCCGAGGCCGTCGCTGGCGACGATCCCGAGCACTTCGCCGAGCTGTTCAAGCAGACCCCGGCGGTGCACCGCTTCCCGGGCTCCATGGCGGGTCGGGTGCAGGCGCTCGCGCAGGCGGTCGTCGACGAGTGGGGCGGCGACGCCGCCGCGATCTGGCAGCAGGGCGATCCCGACGGCGCCGAGGTGCTGAAGCGGCTCAAGGCCCTGCCGGGGTTCGGCGAGCAGAAGGCGAAGATCTTCCTGGCCCTGCTCGGCAAGCAGCTCGGCGTCGAGGCGCAGGGCTGGCGTGAGGCATCCGGATCGTACGGAGAAGACGGCAGCCACCGCTCGGTCGCCGACATCACCGATCCCGAGTCGCTCGCCAAGGTGCGCGCCACGAAGCAGGCGGCGAAGGCCGCCGCCAAATCGGCCAAGGCCTGAGCCAGTTCGGCCCGTGACCTCGGTCTGGGGGCCCCCGGCTGCCGGCGGCCGGCTCGGTCCCGCAACGTAGGAACTTCTGCGCGACACGCCGCCCTCGCCAGCGCGACACGCCGCCCGGAAGACGGTTCTTCCTGCACTTGCAGGGGTCGCGAGGAGGAGCCCGTGGCGCGGCAGGCGCTCGCGGAGCTCAGCCGACGAGGAATTCCGCGATCGCGAGGGCCATCGAGTGCGGCTCGAACGCGTGGTTCTCCCCGGGGACCACCCGTGACTGTGCGTTCGGCATCGACGCGACGACGGATGCCGCTGCCGAGGTCATGATCGGCAGCGTCTGCTCGCCCACCATCACGAGGGTCGGCGCGGTGATGCCGCGCCAGAGCTCGGCGCGCGGAGCCGACTGCGTCCACGCGAGCGACTCGGCGTCGGGCTCGAGGCTCGGCGCGACCTCGAGCATCGCCGGCCACGCCGGACTCTGCTTTGCGCCCTCGAGCCACTCGGGCGGCATGTCGGCCATATAGGTCTCGAGCGTTCCCACCCGATCGCCGGCCGCGATGCGCTCGCGCAGCTCGGCAAGGAACACCGCGCCCTCGGTGCCGCCCTCGGGGTCGAGGGGCACCTCGAAGAGCGCGAGCTTCGACACGGGCAGGCCGGCGGCCGCGGCCGCGAGCGCGATCGACGCGCCCGAAGAACTGCCGAACAGCGCGATCGCGTCGTCAGTGCCGTCGAGCACGACATCGGTGAGTGCACGCACATCGGCGATGGTCTGCGCGAGCGTGATCGGCGCCTCGGCAGGGCTCTCGCCGCGGCCGCGCCGATCGAAGTTGACGACGTCGAACCCGTGGCTCGCGAGCAGGGCCGCCATCTCGACGGTCGTCGGGTCGAACGCGCGGAACTGCATGGCGGCCGCGATGAGGATCACCGGCGGACCGGATCCCTGCCGGTCGTAGGCGATGCGCGTGCCGTCGGCAGACGTCACGTACTCGGTCATGTGGCCCCCTTGCTCCCTTCCGCGCGTGCTCGTCAGGCTACGCCGCCCCGCCGACGTCCTCCACCCTCGCCGATCGAGTAGCGCCGCGCGGAGCGTGACGGGTATCGAGATCGACGTGAGTGGTCTCGATACGGCGCTGGCGCGCCTACTCGACCGGCGGGGTGCGGGTCTCGATACGGCGCTGGCGCGCCTACTCGACCGGCGAGCGGGGTGCGGGTCTCGATACGGCGCTGGCGCGCCTACTCGACCGGCGAGCGGGGTGCGGGTCTCGATACGGCGCTGGCGCGCCTACTCGACCGGCGGGGTGCGGGCGATGTCAGTGGGTGGTGGCATCGTGAGAGGTACAACACCACATATAGGGGTCGGGCGGTTTCGAGGCCCGAGGGCTCGTGGCCGCGACACGCCGCGACACGCCCGGCGGTACTCCACAGGCGAAGAGATCCGGTTCTTCTCGGGTGTGGATAACTCGAGCGGCTTCCGCGCAAACAGGCCGATCCACGCGACATCCGTTGTTCACAACCGGTGGAGAACTCGGTGGATAACTACACGAATGTAACTACATCATGTTGTGGCAGTCGAGTTCAGCGAACACTAGATGTAGTATTAGAAGTCCAGAAACACACACCGGGGGAAGGCCCTGAAAAGGGCAGAGAACGAGGGGAAAACCATGACGGTCACGGTCTACACCAAGCCTTCTTGCGTGCAGTGCAACGCGACGTATCGCGCCCTCGACAGCAAGGGCATCGAGTACGAAGTGCTCGACCTGTCTGTCGACGAGACCGCACTCGCGCAGGTCAAAGAACTCGGCTACCTGCAGGCCCCGGTCGTCATCACCGATGAGGGTCACTGGTCGGGCTTTCGCCCCGACAAGATCGACGAACTGGCGTCGCGCTTGGCCTGAGCGGGTTTCGGGTCTCGATACGGCGCCGGCGCGCCTACTCGACCACCGAGTTCTACCGGCGAGGGACGAACCATGACGAACCTGGTCTACTTCTCGAGCGTCTCGGGCAACACGCAGCGCTTCATCGAGAAGCTGGGCCGCCCGGCGACCCGCATCCCGCTGTACGCACGTGAGCAAGGGCTGCACGTGGACGAGCCGTACGTGCTCGTGCTCCCGACCTACGGTGGCGGCGACGGCAAAGGCGCCGTGCCGAAGCAGGTCATCCGCTTCCTGAACGATCCCGAGAATCGTTCGTACATCCGCGGCGTCATCAGCGCCGGCAACACCAACTTCGGTTCGGCCTTCGGCCTCGCCGGCGACATCATCGCCGCGAAGTGCCACGTGCCGCACCTCTACCGCTTCGAAGTATTCGGAACCCCAGACGACGTTCGCGCCGTCAACGATGGATTGGACGCATTTTGGTTACAACAGGCACAACCGCAGCAGCAACAGATGGCGTAGTGCTCATGGACGCCCCGCGCGTGGCCAGCGGCATGGACTACCACTCGCTCAACGCGATGCTGAACCTCTACGGCGAGAACGGCGAGATCCAGTTCGACAAAGACCGTGAGGCGGCACGCGAGTACTTCCTGCAGCACGTCAACCAGAACACCGTCTTCTTCCACTCGCTGAAAGAGCGGCTCGACTACCTCGTCGAGAAGGAGTACTACGAGCCCGAGGTGCTGGCGCAGTATGACTTCGCCTTCATCCAGAAGCTCAACGACCTCGCGTACTCGAAGAAGTTCCGCTTCGAGACGTTCCTCGGCGCGTTCAAGTACTACACGAGCTACACGCTGAAGACCTTCGACGGCAAGCGGTACCTCGAGCGCTTCGAAGACCGCGTCGTGATGACCGCGCTCGGGCTCGCGCAGGGCGACGAGCAGCTCGCCACCGACCTGGTCGAAGAGATCATCGGCGGCCGCTTCCAGCCGGCCACCCCTACGTTCCTCAACACGGGCAAGGCGCAGCGCGGCGAGCTCGTCAGCTGCTTCCTGCTGCGCATCGAAGACAACATGGAGTCGATCTCGCGCGGCATCAACTCGTCGCTGCAACTCTCGAAGCGCGGCGGCGGCGTGGCGCTGCTGCTCAGCAACATCCGCGAGTCGGGCGCGCCCATCAAGCAGATCGAGAACCAGTCGTCGGGCATCATCCCCGTCATGAAGCTGCTCGAAGACAGCTTCAGCTACGCCAACCAGCTCGGTGCACGCCAGGGCGCCGGCGCCGTGTACCTCAGCGCACACCACCCCGACATCATGCGGTTCCTCGACACCAAGCGCGAGAACGCCGACGAGAAGATCCGCATCAAGACGCTCTCACTTGGCGTGGTCGTGCCCGACATCACGTTCGAGCTCGCCAAGAACAACGAAGACATGTACCTCTTCTCGCCGTACGACGTCGAGAAGGTCTACGGCAAGCCGTTCGGCGACGTGCCGATCACCGAGAACTACCGCGAGATGGTCGACAACCCGCGCATCAAGAAGACCAAGATCAACGCGCGCGAGTTCTTCCAGACGATCGCCGAGATCCAGTTCGAGAGCGGCTACCCGTACATCGTGTTCGAAGACACGGTGAACAAGGCGAACCCCATCAAGGGCCGCATCAACATGTCGAACCTCTGCTCGGAGATCTTGCAGGTCAACACCCCGACGACGTACAACGAAGACCTGTCGTACGACCAGATCGGCAAAGACATCAGCTGCAACCTCGGTTCGCTGAACATCGCCCTCACGATGGATGGGCCCGACTTCGGCAAGACCGTCGAGACCGCCATCCGCGGCCTCAGCTCGGTGTCGAACCAGAGCCACATCAGCTCGGTGCGCTCGATCGAAGACGGCAACGACAAGTCGCATGCCATCGGCCTCGGCCAGATGAACCTGCACGGCTACCTCGCCCGCGAGCGCATCTTCTACGGCAGCGAAGAGGGCATCGACTTCACGAACATCTACTTCTACACGGTGCTGTTCCACGCGCTGCGCGCGTCGAACCGCATCTCGATCGAGCGCGGCGAGGTGTTCGAGGGCTTCGCCGATTCGAAGTACGCGAGCGGCGAATTCTTCGAGAAGTACACGGATGCCCCGTGGGTGCCGTCGACCGCGAAGGTCACGCAGCTCTTCGCCGACGCCGGGGTGCACATCCCGACACAAGAGGATTGGCGCGAGCTCGCGGCATCCGTCAAAGAGCACGGCATCTACAACCAGAACCTGCAGGCCGTGCCGCCCACCGGGTCGATCTCGTACATCAACAACTCGACGGCGTCGATCCACCCGATCGCGTCGAAGATCGAGATCCGCAAAGAGGGCAAGCTCGGTCGCGTGTACTACCCGGCGGCGTTCATGACGAACGACAACCTCGAGTACTACCAGGACGCGTATGAGATCGGCTACGAGAAGGTCATCGACACCTATGCCGCGGCGACGCAGCACGTCGACCAGGGCCTGTCGCTCACGCTGTTCTTCAAAGACACGGCGACGACGCGCGACATCAACCGGGCGCAGATCTACGCGTGGAAGAAGGGGATCAAGACGATCTACTACATCCGCCTGCGGCAGATGGCGCTCGAGGGCACGGAATTGGATATGTGCGTCAGCTGCACTTTGTGAGCATGTCTCACATTCCGCCGGTCGAGTAGGCGCGCCAGCGCCGTATCGAGACCAGCCAGCCCGAGACATCAGCCCGCGACATCCGATCTCACAAAGGAACCGACATGACCCTCACAGACCCGGTCAACTCCGCAAGCAACGATCCGGCGCACACGGGCGGAAAGCTGAAGCTCGTCGATCACGTCAACGCGATCAACTGGAATCGCATCCAAGACGATAAAGACCTCGAGGTCTGGAACCGCCTCGTCAACAACTTCTGGCTGCCCGAGAAGGTACCGCTGTCGAACGACGTGCAGTCGTGGAACACGCTGACGCCTGAAGAGCAGACGCTCACGATGCGCGTGTTCACCGGGCTCACGTTGCTCGACACGATCCAGGGCACAGTGGGTGCGGTGTCGCTCATCCCCGATTCGCTGACCCCGCACGAAGAGGCGGTGTACACGAACATCGCATTCATGGAGTCGGTGCACGCGAAGAGCTACTCGTCGATCTTCTCGACGCTGTGCTCGACGAAGGACATCGACGACGCCTTCCGCTGGTCGGTCGAGAACGAGAACCTGCAGAAGAAGGCTGCGATCGTCATGGAGTACTACCGTGGCGACGAGCCCCTGAAGCGCAAGGTCGCCTCGACGCTGCTCGAGAGCTTCCTCTTCTACTCGGGCTTCTACCTGCCGATGTACTGGTCGTCGCGGGCGAAGCTCACCAACACCGCCGACCTGATTCGCCTCATCATTCGCGACGAGGCGGTGCACGGGTACTACATCGGCTACAAGTTCCAGAAGGGGCTCGAGCAGGTCGACCAGACCAAGCGCGACGACCTGAAGGACTACACGTTCTCGCTGCTCTACGAGCTGTACGACAACGAGGTGCAGTACACGCAAGACCTCTACGACGGCGTCGGCCTGACCGAAGACGTCAAGAAGTTCCTGCACTACAACGCCAACAAGGCCCTCATGAATCTCGGCTACGAGCCGATGTTCCCGAAGACCGTCACCGACGTGAACCCGGCGATCCTCTCGGCGCTCTCGCCGAACGCCGACGAGAACCACGACTTCTTCTCGGGGAGTGGCTCGTCGTATGTGATCGGCAAGGCCGTGGTTACTGAGGATGAGGACTGGGACTTCTGATATTCAGGTCCTTCCTGCCAGGTGGGCAGGGTGAGGCGCCGTCCGGGTTGTCACGCCATCGATCGCCGCTGCCGCGACCGATCGGGCGTGCACACCGAGCCCAACGCTCGTACGCTCATAGACACGGGGCCTCCCACAACTGTCGGATAGGCCGGGCAGGCGGCCCCTGCCGGTAACCCACGAGTACTTGTGAGCGAGGCCCCGCCCGCGACGCCATCACCCAGAAGGGGTCACTACATACCGTCAAGCCGGCCGAACGATCAGCGGGCCCCGCGAGCAGGTCGGCAGCCCGCGTCGGCGGACGTCGTCGCCCCGCTCCCATGGGAACGACGACCTCCGTCCACTCGATTCGGCGGCGGATGCTCAGGCCGGGCCGAGGTCGCGCATCGCGTTGCCCGCTGTCGGGTTGGCGGGCCTCACCTTGCGACGCTTGCCGCCGACCACGACCGTGACATTGGCCAGGTTCGGCGTCCGGTCGGCGACGATGTCGTACGAAACGACTTCGCCATTGCGCCACTCGCAACTCACCGAGTAGCCGCCGCGGGCGCGGAGCCCGGTGAACGAGCCCGAGGCTGCCCAGTCGGAAGGCAGCGCCGGCAGCAGCCGGACGACACCGTCGTGGCTCTGCAGCAGCATCTCGGCGATCGCTCCGGTGATGCCGAAGTTGCCGTCGAGCTGGAACGGCGGGTGGTCGCACCACAGGTTCGACAGCGTGTTGTAGGTGAGCAGGCCGCGCACCATGATGCGAGCGCGTTCGGCGTCGCCGAGGCGGGCGAACAGGGCGGTGCGCCACGGCCAGGTCCACGATCGGCGGCTGTCGCCCGAGACGGTTGCCGCAGTAAACGGCACGCCCTCCTTCTCGCCGCAGCGGGCCTTCAGCGATACGAGCGCGGCCGCCGCGAAGTCGGGCGACTCGGGCGTGATCTGCCGGCCGGGGTAGACCGCGAACAGGTGCGAGGTGTGCCGGTGGATGTCGGTGGGGCTGTCACGGTCGGTCTGCCACTCCTGCAGTTGTCCCCAGCTCCCGATCTTGTTGGGGGCCAGCCGCGACTGCAGGTCGGCGATCGTGGCCCGGTAGTCAGGGTCGATATCGAGGGCGTCGGCGCAGTCGAGGTAGTTCTGGAAGAGGTCCCAGATGATCTGCTGGTCGTACGTCACGCCGTCTTCGTGGGGGCCGTGCTCGGGCGACCAGCCGTTGGGTGAGACGAGGGTGCCGTCGGGCAGCTCCTTCAGGCGGTCCTGCCAGAACTCGCAGATCTCCTTGATCATCGGGTAGGCGACCTCGCGCAGATAGGTCTTGTCGTGTGTGAACGCCCAGTGCTCATAGAGGTGCTGCACGTACCAGGCGCTCGCAACCGTGTTCCACTGCCACGAGTTGCCGCCGAAGATCGACTGCGAGGTGCGGGCCGTCCAGCCGCGGACGTCGCCGAAGGCGTTGCGGGTGGCGATGCGGCTCGGCACCGCGACCTGCTGCACGAACGCGATGAGGGCTTCGTGCGACTCGGGCAGGTCTGTCGTCTCGGCGCCCCAGTAGTTCATCTGCACGTTGATGTTGGTGTGATAGTCGCTCGCCCACGGCGGTTGGTTGCTGTTGTTCCAGAGGCCCTGCAGGTTGGCGGGCAGCCCGCCGGGGCGCGACGAACTGAACAGCAGGTAGCGGCCGAAGTCGTACATCGTCTGCTCGAGAGTCGGGTCGGCGTCGCCTGAGCGGTAGCGCGCGAGCCGCGCCGTCATGGGCAGCGCGAGTACCGCGGCATCCGTCTGCCCCCACTCGACCGCGGCACGTGACATGACCTCCGAGACCTGAGCAACGTGCGCCTCACGGAGGGCATCGAAGCCTCGCGCGGCCGCCGCGTCGAGTGCCGCGTCGATGCCCGGCTGTGGCGGGTTGCCACGCCACTCGTCGGCGGCGCTCAGCTTGTAGTCGGTGCGTGCGTCGAGCAGGAGCGTGATGACGGATGCCCCGGACACGCGCAGGGCGTTACCGTCGGCGGTCACTTGACCGTCGGTGTGGGCGAGGCGCAGCGTGGCCGCATGGCTGAGACCGTTGCCCATCGTGCCCGCGAACCCGATGCGGGCGGTGGCTGCGTCGACCGTGGTCGGCGATGCCTCCTGTCCGGAAACGAGGGTGATCACGCCGTTGAGGGCGCCGGCCGTGTCGCTCGTGTACCGCAGGACCATGAGATCGGCCTCTCGGCTCGCAAATGCCTCGCGGAGCACAGTGCCGGCGACCGTGGCGAAGTGCGTCGCATGCACGCCGATCGTCGGGTCGAGCGCCCGTCGGTACGCGACCACCGCGCGCTGCCCGCGCGTGTCGAAGCCGCTGCCGGTGAAGGCGACACCCGCGAGGCGGAACGCCCCGGGTGCGTTGAACGTGAGCCGGTAATGGCTGTACGCCGTGCCGTTGGCGAACGAGAACGGCATCGCTTCGCCTCGGTTCGCGAACGCGACTCCCGACTTGGTGTCGAGGGTCTGCCAGTTCAGGCCATCGTTCGACGCCGCGAGCATCCAATCGCGCGGGTCGGTCTCTGGGGCGTCGGGGGCGCTCGTCAGGACATAGCCGTTGAGGGCGCGGCTGGTGCCGAGCTCGAGCTGCCAGACAGCGCCGGCGCCGGCATCGTCGACCTGCCAGACGGTGGATGCCTCCCCGTCGACGCTGCCGACGAGTGAATCGGCGTGCCCGCTCGGCGAGGACACGTAGACGGAATCGCCCTGTGCCAGATCGACACCTCCCAGCCCGATCTCGGAGACCTGGAAGTGGCTCACGCCCGCCTTCGGCACGAAGTCGATGCGGTAGAAGCGAAAGGCGGTCGTGTTCGCGAAGTCGTAGGTCTTGGTTTGGAAACGCTGCTCGAACGGTGCTCCGGAGCGTGCGTCGAGCGCGGCCCAGCTGCTGCCGTCGTTCGAGCCGAGTACCGTCCACTCCTGCGGGTCACGGTTCGGCACATCGTTGGCGCTCGTGAAGCTGTACGACGAGACGACCGCGGGCGCCTGCAGCTCGACCTGCCACAGCACGTGCGCCGGCGGGCCGTCGATGCACCATTTGGTGCCGGGCCGGCCGTCGTACGTCTTCTCGAAGTTCTCGGAACCCGACGTCCGATACGGCCCGCCGGGGGCGGTCACGTTGACGGCCGCGGCGAACGAGATCGTGGCCGTGCCGAAGTCGCGGTACGAGCCGAACCCGGTCATGCTCGTGTCGTACGCCCCGTCGGGTCGGCCGGCGAGCGCGTTGTCGTAATTGTTCACGCCACCCCAGAGGCTCTGCTCGTTGAACTGCACGACCTCCTCATCGGGGTTACCGAAGAGCTTCGCGCCGAGCCGGCCATTGCCGATCGGCAGCGCCTGCCGCTCCCAGTCGGTAGCAGGCGTGCCGTACCAGAGGGCCTTCGGCGAGAGCTCGGGCATGGGGATCGCGCCGGCGGCGACGGCCGAGGCGCGCCCACCCTCGAGCGCGGTGGCGGGACGAGCCGCGAGGAACTGGGGGAACAGCGGGGCGAGCGCGACGAGTCCGCCGAGCTGCAGCGCGCGACGGCGCGGAATCTCGCGTTCGAGCATAGGAACCTCCTGGAGCATCATTGATCAGGTGTCTCGACCGGAAATGTCGCAAGACTACGCGAGATCTCCGCCTTGAACTCATATTTGCGGATTAAAGATCAGATGTATAGAGCAGAAGGCATCATCTGTTGGAGTGTTTGCCGCCAGCGGGGCCCGGCCCGAGGTGGCCGAGCCCCGCTGGCACGGGTCACTCGCAGCTGATCGCGCCGAACGGCACACCGAAATGGTGCGCGACACGGGTTGGCCGTCGACCTCGGCGGTCGCCGTGACGGTGGCGTTGCTGCCCTCGAAAGCGCTGAGTCGGGTCGCGATGACGCGCGACTGCTCGGCACCCGGCTGCACGGCTTGGATGGAACGCGTTGTCGCCTTCGCCGTGATCTCTGCGCCCACCGGAAAGGCCTCGTGGTTGCCGACTGCCACCTCGAAGAACACCAGCGGCCCGCGACAGATGCTCGTCGCAGTCGCCGACACGTCGAGTGCGGCTTGATGTGGATCGCCGCCGCGCCGGCAAGTCTGCCTTCCGAGTCCTGTACGACGACGCGGGCGTCCCCGGTGGAGGTGTCGGCGGGGATCGTCACGACGGCAGTCTGTTGATCGTCGCCCCGCACCCAGCCGAGCGATGTCGCGCCGGGCTGCAGAGCGACGTGGAACCACTGGTTGACGGGAATGTCGGCGAGGGTCAGCTGCTCGCCGGGCGTGACGGTCGCGCCGTCGATGCCGAGCGCGAGTTCGCCGGTCTCATGGTCAGCGGGGTCGACGATCTCGGCGGGCGGCTCGGTCGGCGAGGGCTCCTCGCCCGTCGGGGCCCCCACAGCACGAGCTCGGCCGCGCCGCCGAACGGCCCGCCGTTCTGCGCCGATGTCCCGGTCAGCCGGAGGTAACGCGCAGTGACCGGTTCCCCAGTCGTCACGGTCTGCCGCTCCCACGTGGTCCACTCACCGGACGCGACCTCGGTCCAGGTCTCGCCGTCGTCGCTCACCCTCGAGGACGTACCCCTCGGCACCCCGTTCCCGGTTCCGCCGACCGGGCGCGGGACGTAGTCGAACGATGTCCACGTCGTTGTCTCGCCCGTGTCGATGGTGATGCTGTGCGGGAACTGGTCGATCGACGGCTGGTACTGCGAATGCCACATGGCGCCGAGGTCACCGTCGATCGCGTTGGACGCACGACCGTTCTCGCCGGTCGTCTCCTCGCTCGTCGTGGTTGCCGTCCAGCCGCTCGGGTCGATCGGATCGGGATCGGGATCCAGCGGCGACGCGCAAACCGGCTCACCTCGGGCGCGACGATCGTGTGCTTCACGTACAGTTCCTGCAGTCCGAGGCCGAGGGCGAAGTACGCCTTCGCGCTGCTGGCGATGTCGGCCTGCACCACGGGCTTTGTCGGGTCGGTGTCCTGAACGAAATGCGGGTTGGATGCGCCCTGGCTGAACACGAAACCGTGGTTCATGATCGAGGTCGTCGGAAACAGCGGGTTCTCGCCCGTCAGGTTCTTCATCGACTCGTCATCGCGGTGGAGCGCGGGTAGTCCCAGCCGTCGTCGACCCGGAACGAGTCGATCTTCGCGTCACGTTCGGTGAGTTGACCGCCGAAGATTTCGATCGCTCGGTTGAGTGCCTGGGAGTCGATCATGAGCCCGGGGGGCTTCAGGTCATACCAGGTCTGGTAATGCAGGAACGTGTGCCGTGCGTGCGCACGCGGGCCGTGGTGCGTCTGGACATGAGGCGGCCGAGAACTGCTCCCACCCGGTTCGACGTCCCGTCAATGACACTCGATGAATGAGTCCTAACGGCCTCGCGGCGTGGACGCTGTTAATCGCTGGCGGAGGGTGTTGAACCGCGTGTGTGAATACTCAACTCAACACCTTCCTGGTCACACTGTATGTCCATCTCGACGACCGAGTCTTCGCCACGCTCGGCTGTCGCGTGACCGCGTTCCCGGCCGGAAACCGCGGCTGAACGACGTCGAACTCGTCTGCCTGTTCGTCGCCCGGCACCTGCTCGACATACATCGCAGAGAACTACTGAGGATCGCTCCAGCGGGCGGAGACTTTCGTGCAACCGCCCGTTTCGTTGCTGGCCGAATCTGGAAGATTCCTGGAAGCATGATTCTGTAGGGAATCACCTGTATCCTTGCGGTGTCGGTTTCACGGGATTCTTGGAGGCTTGTGATGGAACTCAGCATGCCGTTGGTGAGCGTCTTCGGCCGAGTCGATGGTGCCGTGCTCACGGCCCTTTCGCGAGGGTCCGCATCGCTCAACGGTCGACAGATCGAGCGGCTTCTCGGGGGCTCGGTCAGTATTAAAGGCGTGCAGGGTGCGCTCGCTCGGTTGGTTCGCACCGGGCTCGTTCTCGCCGTCCATCGTCAAGCCGAAACACTGTACCGAGCAAATCGAGACCACCTTCTCTGGCCGGCGGTCATGGCGGCTGCGGATTCCCTGCCGTTGCTTCGCCGACGCATCCGAGACCTCGCTGACCGGTCGGCACCTGCCGGAGCATCCATCGTGCTGTACGGCTCTGTCGAACGCGGCGACTCGACAGGTGCGTCTGACGTCGACCTCTTGGTGATCCTTCCCGATGGCGCTTCTGTAGAGGTAGGCGGCGACTTCGTCGACGAGCTGGCGAGGAGCGTTGAGCTCTGGAGCGGCAACTCGGCGCAGGTCATCCAGATGAGAGAGAGCGAGCTTCGGGAGTCGGCTCAACGCGATGATCCGCTGGTGGATCTCTGGATGCACGCAAGTGAAGTACTCGTCGGGCAGCTGCCGGAGGTGGTGTGACCGTGTCGAGACGGGTCGGAAAGCGGCACTCCATGGATGCCGTAGCTATTGCAGCTCGCCTCGCGGATGCTCGGAAGTTCCTCGATGCGGCAGATCTGTATCTCGGCGAGGAAGATGTCGCCTCATGGAAGGTCGCCGGCTCCAACGCCGTGAACGCTGGCATCGCGGCTTCGGATGTGATCTGCGGCGTCGTCCTCGGTGAGTGCTCGAGGAGCGGGAACCACGACGATGCGCTTGTGGTTCTCTGGGAAGCGACGCAACCTGATCCGGCTCCGAGAAGGCACCTTCGAGCGCTACTCTCCGAGAAAAGTGACTACCAATACGGCACGAACGGTGTGCGACAGCAGGCGGCTGCGGCGCTGGTCGAGCATGCCCGGGATCTGGTGGAGGAGTCATCGCGCCGCTCCGGCGGGCGATGAGGACGAATCGTATGACCACGCCGGCCGAGTTCATCGATCGCGAGCTGCGGGCCGAGGGCACGGAATTGCGGTGGTCGAAGTCGAACGATCCGAGCCTGCGCCGTGCCGCTGAGTTGCTGCGAATGTGAATGAAGGCGAGACTGCCCGGATGACCACCGACATCGAGTTGGCGCAGATCGCGGCCGGCGCCGTTACGCTGCACGACGCGCGCCGCAAGGTGCGGTGGAGCGTCGACCTCGAGCTCTTCGAGATCGGGGTGTACCCGGTGACGCAGGAGCAGCTCGCCGAGATGATCGGTGAGACCGCGTCGCATCCGCGCCGACCGGCGACAGACGTGAGTTGGCTGCGCGCGATCCGGTTCTGCAATGCGGCATCCGAATGGGAGGGGCTCGACCCCGTGTACACCTTCGACGGCGAGGATGTCACGTGGCACGTCGACACCGACGGGTACCGTCTGCCGACCGAGGCGGAGTGGGAGTTCGCGTGCCGGGCCGGGTCGACCGGCCCGCACTACGGCCCGCTCGACCAGATCGCGTGGACGAGCGCCGACGGAGTCACGACCCCGCAGGAGATCGGCGCGAAGCTGCCGAACCTCAACGGACTGTTCGACACCCTCGGCAACGTGTGGGAGTGGTGCTGGGACCCGCTCGATCCCGCCCGCTACGACAATTATCGCGTGTTCCGCGGCGGCGGTTTCGCCGATGATGCGTGGAGCGTCAGGGCGTCGACCCGGCGGGGCGGTGCCCCGCGCATGCACCACGAGGACGTCGGGTTCCGTGTCGCGCGGGGTGGCTTCGATGCGACGGATGCCGCGCAGGGATGGTCTGCAGAGGCCGACCGCGATCGCGCTGCGATCGACGGCCCGCTCCCATCCGGGTGGACGCCCCGCCGCTGACGTTGTGTGGTTTGGAGCTATTCCACAGTGATCAACGCGTCGCATCGAGATTTCCTCACTAATAGCGCCAGAGTTCGAGCAGGCGAGTGGTGAGATGGACTACAACATCCTCAACCCGAAACTGTCGCAGTGAAACTGGGGGGTCTCATGCGTTGGGTATGGTTCAGGGTCGCAGCAGCGATCGTCGCGAGTTCGGGCGTCATCGCCGGGCTTCTGGTCAACATCGATCGCGCGACGCGCGCGGGTCAAGTTCGCGGCGACGTGCTGGCGAACTACTTCAGCCTGTTCACGATCGTGTCGGCGATCCTCAGTGTGGTCGCGCTCACGATCGCGGCGGGATGGATCCATCGGCACCCCGGCCCTTCGCCTGAGCCGGTCGGCATCGCCATGGCTATCGCCGCGGTCACCGGGCCGGTGATCCTGCTCGGCATCGTGTTCAACGTGCTGCTGCGCGGCGATCCGGCCCCGATCGCCGCTACCGACCCCGGCTGGGTCTCGTTCATGGACTCGTGGGCCACCGAGACGCTGCACGTCGTCCTACCGATCTATTTCGTGATCGATCTGCTGTTCGCGGGCAGACGCCGTGGGCTCCCGTGGTCGTCGCTGGCCATCATCGTCAGTTATCCGCTCGTGTGGACGATCTACACGATGCTCCGCGGGGAACGGGTGGTCAACCCCGACGGCAGCACGCCGTGGTGGTACCCCTACGGGTTCCTCGACCCGCACACTGCCGGGTACGGATCGGCGTTCACATACATCGGCGGCATCCTGTTCGCGTTCGTGCTACTCGGTATCGCCATCATCGGCATCGGTCGGGCTCGTGAGCGGCACACCGCCCGCCATAGTGGATCGACGCGGCCGCCGATCGGTGGCCTGCCGGCCTGAGCGTCACTCGACTTCGCTTCGGCATCTTTCGTCATCGGCGTCCCCGGCGTCCTCGGCGTCTCCGTCGGCGCTGCTGGCATCACGCCGATCGACCTCACAACGCCTTCGCAGTCGGGTTCTCGCGCGACGACAGATACATGCACCACCAAGCATGAGGGGGTCACCACGTGCTGGACACCGCTTCGCTCCGTCTCCCCTCACCGCTGACCGAACGTCAAGTTCGTCGGTTGGGCTTCACATCGTACTGGCGATCGAAGTTCTGGGGCCTGGTCCTTTCGATCGTCACCGATGGCGTCACGACCATCCCCGCGCATGCTGCTGCAGAACCGGTTCCGCTCGCCCGCAGACCACCGGTTCCGGACGGGCCGCTCATCGTCATCGCCAACCATTCATCCCATGCCGACACGGCCGTGCTGCTCGCAACGGTCGGTCGGTCCCGACCGGTGAAGTTCGTCGCCGCAGCCGACTATTGGTTCCGCAGGCGGCGGAACAAGCTCATTGCGAAATGGCTGGTCGGCATCTGGCCTATCCGGCGTGACCGGAACGGCATGAAGGATCTGCTCACCGCCGCTCCGACCGTCGCAGCGGGAGTAATCGTGGTCGTGTTTCCGGAGGGCAGCCGCCGCCGCACACCGAAACTCGCCGGATTCAAGCGCGGCGCGTTCGAACTCGCAGCGGCGTCAGGGGCGAAGATCCTGCCTGTCGGCTTGGTCGGCACCGGCGATCTGCTTCCGGCGGGACGCAGGCTCATCCGTCGCCGGCCAGTGGAGGTGCGCTGGGGTGAACCGTTCACTGTTGCGACCGGGCATGCAGAGCAAGCTGCCGCAGCGGCATTCCGCGCCATCGACAGGCTCATCGATGAGCCTGCCCTCCAGCGCCCTGGCCGGGTCTGGACTCGCGTGCGCCGCATGGCGTTCGCCACAGCCGGATTGGCACTGGTCACCGGGTGGGCGTATGCGGAAGGGATTTTCTGGCCGCTTGTCGCGGAGATGCCACTCCTGCTGCTCGTCTGCACAATTGGACGGTCTTGGCGTGGCCCGCTACTGATCGTGGCAACGGCGATCGCGTCCGCTGCCGGAATCCTCACCACCTGGTGGCTGGTGTCCCATGGTCTGGACACACCCACCCCGTTGACCACGGCGCGGATGCATGAATCCGCACTCGACCAGCTCACGACCGACCCGGCCGCCGCGTTCGCGAACCAGATGTTCAACGGTATCCCCGTGAAGGTGTACGCCCACAGCGCCGGCCAACTTGGAATGGACTTCGCCGACGTGGTCTCCGCGATGCTCCCGAGGCTCGGTCGTATCGGAGTCGTCGGCGGCATCGGGTGGGTCGTCGGAGGCCTTCTGGCCCGGTACCTGAAGCCGTGCCTCGGCACCGTCCAGGCCGTCTGCCTGACGTTGTTCCCGATCGGGCTCGGCGTCGTCATCTGGTGGTGGTCGTGATGCGCGGCCTCTACGCGGCGAAACCGTGGTTCACGCGGCAACTCGGGAGATTCGTGACTGCTGCGGTCAGCCGCGGGTGGTCGCCTGATGCTTTCACCGCTGTCGGTGTGGCGTTCGCAGTTGTGGCCGCCGCCGGCCTGCTCGTCGGATGGTGGCCACTCGTTCTCCTCGGACTTGTCGCACGGCTCGCCGGTGCGAATCTGGACGGCGCTGTAGCTCGAGCCCGGGGGGTCAGCCGCCCATTCGGGTTCGTGCTCAACGAGATCGGCGACCGCGCCTCAGACCTTCTCCCACTGGCTGCCCTCAGCATCCTCGCCGGGCAGACCAACTCCGCACCCGCGCTGGTGGCGGCCCTGGTCGCGATGACCGCGGCGTCATGGCCGACCTTCATCTCACTGGCTGCAGCCGCTGCCGGTGCGCCGCGGATCAATGGCGGGCCCTTCGGGAAGACGGAACGCACCCTCACCGTGTTCCTCATGTCGGTCGCGTTCGTCTGGTTCCCCGTGCACGCGGTGATCACCGTCGGCTCGGCTGTGGTCATCGCCGGTTCGACGTTGACTGCTGCGACCCGCGCCCGAGCAGCACATCGCGCCTTCCGGCCGGTTCAGGTATGACGTGGCTCGGGCTGAGCGCCCCTGCGACCGTCGGACTCATCGTGCTGGTGGTCACCGCCCTGCCCGTGCTGCTCTTCGGGAACTCGACCATTCGAAGCAGGTGGCTGACCTGGGCGGTCATCGGATTGATCGTCGGCGCAGCGGAGGCGATCGGCGTCGCAGGCGCGGTCGTCGTCGCAGTTGCGGTCAGCGTCGTCTGCATCGTCGAGTACGTGAAACTGGCCGGCCTCCGCACCGCCGACCTCTGGGTCCTCATCACGGCTGGGGTTGGCGGGCCAGTGCTGGCAGCGGCGAATCCGGCCGCGATCAACGCGTGGCTCCCGTTCGCGTTGCTGGCCGCCGCTGTACTTCCTGTGCTCAGCCGGGATCCGGAGTCCGCCCTCCCGCGCGCCACCGCTGCGGTGTTCGGCATGCTGTGGCTGGTCTGGGCGCCCGCCCAGCTGGTGATCATCCATCAGGACTTGACCTTGTTGATCCTGACCGTCGCGCTCACGGACGTGGCCAGCTGGGCAGCCGGAAAGAGCCTCGGACGGCTCCCGGTGGGGCGCGTCCGCCCCTTCGCGGTGTCGCCGAACAAGACGGTGGCCGGACTGCTGGGCGGCGCGGTCGCCGCCGCGGCCGTCTTGGCGGCCACCGGCCAGTTCAGCTGGGTGTTGCTCCTGGCAGCGGCGGTCGGTGCCCCGATCGGTGATGTCATCGCCTCGATGGTGAAACGACACGCCGGCGTGAAGGATGCCGGGGCGTGGCTTCCGGGGTTCGGCGGGCTGCTCGACCGGGCTGACTCATTGCTCGTGGTGGCACCACTCTTCTCAGTCACGCTCGCCTAGGCCAGAAGCCGAAGGCGGTCGGCTGCCTCAGGCACTGGTCGACTCGACCGTCCCGTCGCGCCAAGCTTGAACCCATGACGATCTCCGAGGCTGACCTCGTCCATCTGCGTCGTGCGGTCGAGCTCGCGCGTGAAGCGTTCGCCGCGGGCGATGGTCCGTTCGGGTCGGTGCTCGTCGACGGGGGCGGCGTCGAACGATTCGCCGACCGCAACCGGGAGGTGAGCACGAGTGATCCCACGAGGCATCCGGAGTTCGAAATCGCGCGCTGGGCGGCCGCGAACCTGACCGTCGACGAGCGAGCGGATGCCACGGTGTACACGTCTGGGGAGCACTGCCCGATGTGCTCGGCGGCGCACGCGTGGGTCGGGCTCGGCCGGATCGTGTACGTCGCGTCGGCGGAGCAGATCACCGGATGGCGCAGGGACCTCGGTGCCGCGTTGTCACCGGTCAGCGTGTTGCCGATCACGGCCGTTGCGCCGGACCTGCCGGTCGAAGGGCCGGTTGACGAACTCGTGCCAGAGGTACGCGCGCTCATCGAGCGAGCGGTTCGCTTGCGCTAATCGGATGTCTCGCTCGCGCCTGAGACGACCGGGATATGGATGTCGCGAACCGGCGCGTAGCGCACGGGGGAGGCGATGAACAGCCCGACCGCGATCAGGGCGATCACTGTTCCGATGGAGCACATCCGCGTCACGACAGTGCGGGTTCGGTCCTGAAGCCCGCGGCGCGCCAAGGCAAGCAGGCCGAGCCCAGCGACGCCCCCGGCGGTGTTGACGATGACGTCGGTGACGTCTGAGCTGCCGACGGCCAAGACGTACTGGGTGATTTCGAGAAAGAGGCTCGACGCGGCGACCACGGCCGCAAGCTTCCACCAGGGGCGCGACGGCACGAGGATGCCGAGGTAGAGGCCGAACGGGACGAAGAGCAGCAGGTTCGCGACAACCTCGGAGGGCGCGCTGGCGCCGTGCTCCGCGGTCGGCACGAATGGGACGAGCTTGAGATGGCGCAGGCCGCCGTCGCCGGCGTAGGGGATCTCGAGCTTCCACAGCACGAGCCAGACGAGGAGAACGAGGTAGAGCACGAACAGCACGCGGAGCGCCGAACGGCCGGTCACTGCTGCATCCGCGGGTCGTCGGTCGGGTCGGTGTACGGAACGGGGCATCCCAGCTCGACAGTGGCGGGACGCAGCTCGTAGTGCCAGGGTTCGTTGTCGTAGATCTGGCACAACCCATACCCGGCGCCGTGCTCTGACAGCCACAACGTCGCATCGAAGTCCCCGATGTCGACCGCCTCGCCCGACACGTGCGGCGACGTCGCCGCGGTCGCCACCCACCGAGCGGCTTCCTCTTCTGAGCCGTACTCCGAGATCGCCTCGCGCAGGAGCTCGTCCTGGTACTCGGGCGAGCGCCAGCCGCTGTTGACGATGAACTCGACTCCGTCGCCCGCGGCATCGGTCGCGGCCCGGCGAAGGGCATCGAGCAGCGCTCGATCGAGGTTGGCGAGCGCCGCGGCCTCGTCATCGAACACCGTCAGGCCGTCGGGCACGCGGCCGCTCTCGTCGAGCGCACCACGGTTCTCGCCACCGGGAGCAGGAGGAGTGCCACCGGAGGACGATGACGGTGATGCCGACGAGGAGCTGGGCAGCTGGTACCAGATCGCCGCAGTCATCGCCGCGACGACGACGACAAGTCCAACGACCAGGAGCCGGCGAATCCGCAGCGTCGTCGTTCGTGCCAGTGGTCGGGTTCGAGTCATCCTGCCAGTCAAATCGGCACGTTGTTGCCAGCACGTATGCGGGTTTCGATACACCGGCGATATGCGCGAGTTCGTAGCATGAACTCCATGCGCGTGCTGATCGTCGAGGACGAGCCGTACCTGGCTGAAGCCGTTCGCGACGGGTTGCGCCTGGAGGCGATCGCGGCCGACATCGCCGGCGACGGCGACACCGCGCTCGAGCTGCTGAGCATCAACGCCTACGACATCGCCGTGCTCGACCGCGACATTCCGGGCCCGTCGGGTGACGAGGTCGCCAAACGCATCATCGCCTCCGGCAGCGGCATGCCGATCCTCATGCTCACCGCGGCCGACCGGCTCGACGACAAGGCCTCGGGGTTCGAGCTCGGCGCCGACGACTACCTCACGAAGCCGTTCGCGCTGAAAGAGCTCGTGCTCAGGCTCCGGGCCCTCGACCGGCGCCGCGCGCACAACCGGCCGCCCGTGCGCGAGATCGCGGGCCTGCGTCTCGACCCGTTCCGCCGCGAGGTCTATCGCGACGACCGCTACGTCGCACTGACGCGGAAGCAGTTCGCGGTGCTCGAGGTGCTCGTCGCTGCCGAAGGCGGCGTCGTCAGCGCCGAGCAACTGCTGGAACGGGCGTGGGATGAGAACGCCGACCCGTTCACCAACGCCGTACGCATCACGGTGTCGGCCCTGCGAAAGCGGCTCGGCGAACCGTGGGTGATCGCCACCGTGCCCGGCGTGGGCTACCGCATCGATGCCGGGCCGAACGCCGCCCGACCGAACGCCGCCGGGGCCGACGAGCATGAGTAGGGCTCCCGGGCTGAGCGTTCGCCTCAAGCTCACCCTCAGCTACGCGGGCTTCCTCATGGTTGCGGGCGTCCTGCTGCTCGCGGTCGTGTGGCTGTTCCTGCTGCGGTACGTGCCCGCCAGCGCGAGCGAGACGCGCGAAGGATTCATTCCCGGCCGCTCCGACCTCATTCGCGCGTTCGTACCGCCGGCGGCGTGGGCACTGTTCTTCCTGCTGCTGTTCGGCCTGCTGGGAGGCTGGATTCTGGCCGGCCGCATGCTCGCGCCGCTGACGCGAATCACGGATGCTACGCGCCGGGCCGCGAACGGATCGCTCGCGTATCGCATCGAATTGGAAGGCCGCAACGACGAGTTCCGCGAGCTCGCCGACAGCTTCGACGCCATGCTCGCGCGTCTCGAAGCGCACGTCGCCGAGCAGCAGCGATTCGCGGCGAACGCCTCGCACGAACTGCGTACGCCGCTGGCGATCACGCAGACCCTGCTCGAGGTCGCCCGCAACGATCCGACGAGCGTCAGCGGCACGCTCATCGATCGGCTCCACGCCGTCAACACGCGGGCGATCAACCTCACCGAAGCGCTGCTCATGCTGAGCCGTGCCGACCAGCGCTCGTTCACACGGGAGCCGGTCGACCTGTCGCTCATCGCCGAGGAAGCGACTGAAACGTTGCTGCCACTCGCCGAGCAGCGTGGCGTGACGATCGAGAACACCGGCGGCATCACGCCGACGATCGGCTCGCACGCGCTGCTGCTGCAGCTGACGACGAACCTCGTGCACAACGCGATCGTGCACAACCTCGCGCACGACGGCACAGTGTGGATCAACACCGGCGTCGACGGAGCGAAGGCAGTGCTCACCGTCGAGAACACCGGTGAGAAGGTCTCACCGCAATTGGCCGCGACGCTCACCGAACCGTTCCAGCGCGGCACAGAACGCGTGCACACCGACGACGCGGGCGTCGGCCTGGGCCTGGCGATCGTCGCGAGCATCACCCACGCGCACGACGGAACGCTCACCCTCACCCCGCGTGTCGCCGGCGGCCTGCGGGTGACGGTCGAGCTGCCTGCGGATCAGCACAGCGAGCGGTAGCGGAACCGCGGGTGAGCGAGTTGCCGCCGAGACCGTTCGCGCTGTGCAGGCGCGAGGATGACTCCGACGCAGCGTGCGTCAGAGGCCCCAGTAGAAGGCGGCGGCCGACCCGTTCGGGTTGCTCGCGACGGCCTTCACGGTGATGTAGGAGGTCGGCCCCGACCCGACTGGGCAGGTCACGGGGATGCTGACCGAGCCCGATGGTCAATCGCTTCGACACCGAGATCGACGTCATCGGCCCGCCCGAGCTCACCGAGGCGTTCGCCGAGCTCGCGGCCCGCAATGCCTCGACAGCGGCTCGCGAGAAGGACCCTACGTCCGGGCGCGACCGTGAGATTCAGTCCGCGACCGATTCTCGCGGCGGGTTGTGCATGAACTCGAGGCGGATGCCGTTGTCGTCCTCGACGAAGGACGCGTAGTAGCGGTCGTTGAACCGTGGGTACACCTTCGGCTCGCGCACTGCCGTCCAGCCTGCGCCGAGGGCGATCTCGTGCAGGCGATCGACCTCGGCACGCGTGTCGACGGCGAATGCGAGGTGCTGCCAACCGACACGGCCGTGCCGGTGCGGTCCGCTGCCCGCGTCGCGGGCGGGGAAGAGGATCAGCTCCTCCTCGCCCTTGTACCAGGACACCGACTCGTCGGCATCTTGCCGCGTGCACCCGAGCGCCTGCATCACCGGATCGAACTGTTCGATCGAGCGAGGCAGGTGATCGACGGAGATTCCGAGATGGTCGAAAAGAGGCATCCGCCAATCTTATGAGGAACACACTGTCTAGACGGCGCTGATATGCCGCCGGATGAGCACGGTGAGTCTCCGCGGGTCGATCGGCGACCGGGAGAGTCGGTTCGCTTCGGCGAGACCCGCGAGGCGGTGCAGGTATCGTGCAGCATCACGACGAGACCCGATGAGTCCGGGTTCATTGAGGCGCCACGGCGCGATGGTGTCGTAGCCATTGTGGTCGACGATCGACAGCAGGTTGTTGAGGTCGATGACATCCTTCTGGGCCAGGCGGCTCGCCCAGCTATGGGCTTTCAGCAGCACCGCCGCTTCGACGGTCGGAATGTTCACCTCGAATGCGACCTCGTTTTCCGACAGGGTGGTCGCGATCACACGGACTCGGGAGGCGGCGTGCAACGCCACCGACAGGCCTGGGGAGGCGTCGAAGGCCCGCCCGCCGTGTTCCTCGGAGTGGAAGGCGCCGTTCAAGGAGGGGATGAGCAGGTCGATCGTGGGTTGCGTGTCTCCTCGGTCGTCCTTCGTGTAGCGGTTGCCCGATTCGGCGACGTACCCGGCGGCGGTCAACGCGTCATGCACCTGACCGGTGGCCGCGAGTTCGACGGAAATGCCGGCGTCGGAGTCACCGGTACGCCGTTCGACGAATCCGGGCGATGGGTATGCGGCCGTGAGGATCGACACCATGTGCCCGCCGATGACGACGACATCGTCGAATGGTGCGAGGATCCGAGCGATGTCGGACAACGACTCGATGGCTGCATCGTCTTCTGCTCCGACGGCGACGAGGTGTGCGGTTCTCATCGCTGTTCCGGCAGCAGCCGTAGTGTGGCGGCTCGGATCATGCCCGCGGCCTCGTCATGGTCGCCGGTGGTGCCGGTGTTCAGGATGTCGCGGGCGACGATCACCGGGTCGGCGGTACCCGGACGGTGATGCAGCTTCGAGGTTGCCCAGAGGGTCGTGTCTGCGGGGACAGTAATGCTGAGCGTGTAGTCGTCGGCAGTGGCCGCGGCGAAACCGAGTTCGGCAGGATTCAGCGCGTTCACCGTGTACACGGTTGCGTGTTCCGGCATCCGCCAAGCGCTGATCTGCCGGGCAGCGAGATCTCCGCTGAGCAGGGCGTCTGCGTCGACTTCGAGGATTGTGGTGACTTGCTGCTCAAGTGGGTCGTCGCGCCACCAGTAGGTGGTGATGCCGCCGGGGCCGGGGTACCGGGTAAGGGCGTAGTCGAACAGCGCGCCGTGATCGTCGCCCGTCGTGCGGAGGGGAACCTCGTCGGCGAGCTTCGCGACTGCGTTGGACACGGCCGGTTGGGAAACGTGGAAGCTCGCGGCGAGCACCGTCTGGGGGAGCCGCTCTGGTGCGAGCAACGCCCGGGCGACCGCGAACTTCGTGTACGGCCGGGGGCCGCGACCGATGGGCTTCGTCGTCGTGGCCGGCGTCTCGGTCAAGTCTTTCCCGTACCAGACGGCGCCCGGAGAGACGACCGCGACTCTGGGGTCGGAGGTGAAGCGGTCGAGCTTTCGCGGGGTCGTGCCCAGAATGTAGAGCACCAGTTGATCTTCGGCGCGGCTGAGGTCGTGTTCGACGGTGCGGCGACCGGGAGCCTTCTCGTACTTGCGGATCAGAATCTGCATCCCGTTGTCGGCGCGGAGCGTGTCTGGGCCTGTCGGTGTGAGGTTGACGCCGGCCTCCCGGAGTCTGCTGATCGCTTCGCTGATCTCCATGACAAAAGACCTCCGGTATAAGAGTTACCACGCTTTTGGTGAATACTCTTATATTCCGTGTACGGGGCGGATGCCACGTGGCATCCACCCCCGGTCGATGAAGCCGATCGCTACTCGACGAGCTTGCCCACTGTCGAGACCTCGCGCATGAGGGCCGCGATCTCCTCCGGGATCGGCGAGATCTCTTCGCGGGTCACACCCGTCGAGGGCGACCAGACGAGGTTCACCTGCAGCGAGGCATCCGTGTCGGGGTAGTCGCTGCGGTTGTGGCATCCGCGGGTCTCGCGGCGCTCGAGCGCGGCCGCGAGGGTGGCGCGGGCGGCGAGCACCGCCGACTTGAGGTCGAAGGCGTGCGCCAGGTCCTGGTAGCCGGCGATGTCGGGATGCACGCCGATGTCGGTCATGCGCGCCTCGATCGCGTCGACTTCGGCGAGGCCGGCGCGCAGGCCCTGCTCGTCGCGCACGACGCCGGCGTGCTCGGTCATCGTGTCGCGGATGGCGCGCTGCAGGGCGCGCACGTTCTCGGTGCCGTCGGAGGCGAGCAGGGCGGAGATCTCGTCGCGCGCGACCTGCACCGCGGCAGCCGAGCGCTGCTGCGCCGGCAGCGAGCGCGAGTACTCGGCGGCGGCCCGGCCGACGATGCGTCCGAAGACGAGCAGTTCGATGAGCGAATTGCCGCCCAGGCGATTTGCCCCGTGCAGCCCAGAGGATGCCTCGCCGATGGCGTAGAGCCCCGGGACATCGGTGCCGTGGTCGTCGGGACGCACCCACACGCCGCCCATCGAGTAGTGCGCGGTGGGCGCGATCTCGATCGGCTGCTTCGTGATGTCGAGCATCTGCAGCTCGAGCATGGTCTGGTAGACGCGGGGGAGCCGTTGCATGATCGTCTCGCGGGGAAGGTGCGAGACATCCAGCCAGACACCGCCATTGGGGGTTCCGCGGCCCTCTTTGATCTCGGTGTACGCGGCGAGGGCGACGCGGTCGCGGGTGGACAGTTCCATGCGCTCGGGGTCGTACTTCGACATGAAGCGCTCGCCGAGGCCGTTGGTGAGGATGCCGCCTTCGCCGCGGGCGGCCTCGCTGATCAGCGTGCCGGCCGCGTTGTCGGGTTCGATGATGCCCGACGGATGGAACTGCACGAGCTCGGGGTCGCGTAGCCGGCCGCCCGCCTCGACGGCGAGCCGCCACGAGTCGCCCGTGTTCTCGTCGCGCCGCGACGAGGTGCGTCGCCAGATGCGGTTGTGGCCGCCGGCGGCGAGGATGACCGCGTCGGCGTGGACGAGGTATCGGGTGCCGTCTTCGAGGTCGAAGCCGTAGGCGCCGAAGACCGCGCCATCCTCATTGACGAGGATGCGCGTGACGTAGACCGTGTCGAGGATCGGCACCGCCAGCTGCGCGGCCCGATTGATCAGCGTGCGCTGGATCTCGAGTCCGGTGTAGTCGCCCGCGAACGCGGTGCGGCGGTAGGTGTGGGCGCCGAAGAAGCGCTGCGAGATGCGGCCGTCGTCTTCGCGGGCGAACGGCATGCCGTAGCGCTCGAGATCCTGGATGCCTCGTGCCGCGCCCTTCGTGACGGTTTCGACTGTGCGCGGGTCGGCGAGCAGGTAACTCTCTTTCAGGGTGTCGGCGGCGTGCTGCTGCCAGCTGTCGCCCGGGTCCATGGTCGCGAGGGCTGCGTTGATGCCGCCGGCTGCCAGCGACGTGTGGGCGTCGGACTTCGGCCGCTTGCCGAGCGCCAACACGTCGACGCCCGCCTCGGCGAGCTCGATGGCGGCGCGCAGGCCCGATCCGCCCGTGCCGATCACGAGGACGGTCGTGGAGATCTGGCGCTCTGCGGTGGGGGACGAGGCGGTCGTGGTGCTCATGGATTCAACGCTAGGCACGGTCGTCCGATTACTCCAATGCATATATAGCGTCATGACGATACGCGTACGCTATCGACATGAACCTCGACCAACTGCGCAGCTTCGTCGAGGTGGCCCGCTTCGGCAACTTCACCCGCGCCGCCGAAGAGCTCTACCTCGCCCAGCCCTCGCTGAGCCGCCAGATCGCCGCGCTCGAGCACGATCTCGGCGCCGAGCTGTTCCACCGCGCCCGCGGCGGCAGCACGCTCACGGTCGCGGGCGAATCGCTGCTGCCGCTCGCGCGCCGCATGCTCGCCGACGCCGAATCGGTGCGGCGCGAGCTCGCCGAGCTCGCCGGCCTCGAGCGCGGACGAGTGCGGCTCGGTGCCACCCCGACCCTCTGCATCAGCCTCGTCGCCGAGGTGCTCAGCGCGTTCCACGCGGAGCATCCGGCCATCGACCTTCACCTCTCGGAACAGGGGTCGCGTCGACTGCTCGACGAGCTCGCCGGCGGCGAGCTCGACCTCGCGTTGATCACGATGACGGATGCCTCGTCGGCCGAGCGATTCACCGTGACGCCACTGCTCGTCGAAGAGCTCGTCGTGATCTCGTCGGCCGGGGCACCGCCGATCACGACGCACGACCGCATCACCCTCGGCGACGTCGCCGCATTGCCGCAGATCGTCTTCAGCTCGAGCTACGACCTGCGCGCGGCGACCGATCACGCCTTCGCCGCCGCGGGGCTCGCCCCCGAGGTCGTGCTCGAGGGTGCCGAGATGGACGCCGTGCTGCGGTTCGTCGAGCGTGGGCTCGGGGTGGCGATCGTGCCGGCGATGGTGCTTATCGACCGGCCGGGCCTGCGCTCGATGCGGCTCTACGCCGCGGCACTCGACCGCACCATCAGTCTCGCCCGGCCGGTCGGGGTCGCGCCGACGGCCGCGGTCGAGGTCATGCAGCGCACGATCGCGGCGACGGCGACCGATTTCGCGGCGCGGGCGGGCGCGACCATGCGGTCGGCTGACGGGGTGGAGCCGTCGCCGGGGGTAACCGGTCGAGGCGGGCGCGCCGAAACCGGGTGAACGGGTCGAATCGGGCGGACGACGCCGGCCCGACACCTCACGAGGAGGTGCCGGGCCCGGGTTCGTTGGCGGGAGGACTACGCGGCGGGCGCGGGGTCGTTCCACGACCAGATGTCGTCACCCCGAAGCGTCGCGTCGGCGCCGCCGTCGCAGTAGATCGTCTGCCCGGCCATGTGCGTGTTCTCGACGCTCGTGAGCCAGACGAGCAGGTTCGCGATCGACTCGGCCGGCTGGTGGTAGTTCAGCGGCATCGGCACGGCGGCGTCGACCATCGCGAGTCCCTCGGGGTTGCCGAGCAGGCCCTGCGTCATCGGGGTGGTGACGGTGCCCGGCGCCACTGCGTTGAGCGGGACGCCCGAGCCCGCCCAGGCCTCGCTGATCGACTCGCGGCGTACCCAGCGCGAGAGCGCGCGCTTCGACGACGGGTACGCCAGGTAGCCGAGCTCGGGGCCCTGCTCGGCCAGCGCCGCGGCCGCGGCGAGGGCGCCGGGCTCGTCGCCGGCGAGCGCGGCGTCGACGATCGCAGGGGAGACGGGCTGGAGAGAAGCCATCGACGAGACGACGGCGGCGCGCGGGGCCGAGGAGGCGCGCAGCGCCGGCAGCAAGCCCTCGAGCATGGCCGTCACCCCGAAGAAGTTGACCGCGACCGTGATCGGGGCGGGCGCCGCGATGCCGGCGCAGGCGATGACGCCGTCGACGACGCCGCCCGAGAGTTCGAGCACGCGTGCGACCGCCGCGTCGCGCCCCTCGGTGGTCGACAGGTCGGCCTCGACGTCGGCGTCGCGGAGATCGACGCCGATCACGCGGGCGCCCTGCGCGTGGAGTGCGCGCTTCGTGGCGGCGCCGATACCCGAGGCTGATCCGGTCACGACGTAGGTGCGGGTCATGATGTTCCTTCCGATTCGCGGTACGAGGACTATATTTGACACACTACGCCAATAAGGTTCGGAGGTGGCTGTGGAAACCTCGCCGACTGGTGGCACCGCCGCCGGCGGCACCGAGTCCGGTGGCATCGAGGCCATCTCAGGCGCCGCGGGCGGAGTCGCCGGCACTCGGGGCCGCGGTCGGCCGAGCGTCGTCGACGTCGACGCTGTCGCCGAGGCGGCCTTCGCTCTCTGGTCCGAGCGCGGCTACACCGCGACGGGGTGGAAGGAGCTGGCCGACGCCACCGGGGTGAGCACGCGCACCCTCATGCGCCACTTCGGCACCCGCGACCGCATCGCCTGGGCCGAGGTCGAGTCGGCGAACGATCGGCTCGTGCGATCGATCGCCGAGATGAGCCCCGAGACGCCGGTCTCCGACGCCGTTCGTCGCGCGATCGTCGCCTCCGTCTCGCACGACGCCCACGTACGCCGCAGCGCGGCGGCCTGGTTCCGTCTAATCGCGAGCGAGCCCGAGCTCGCCGCCTCCGCGGCGGCCGCCGACCGCGCTTGGACGGGGAGACTCGCCGAGTTCCTCGGCAGCCGGCTGCCCGGTGCCTCTGCCGAGACCTGCCGTGCACTCGCCGCAGCCCTGCAGGCCGCGACGTTCGCCGCGCTCACGAGCTGGGTCGAGGCGGGCGCCGAGGGCGATCCGGCCGACGCCGTCGACCAGGCGCTCGCCTGGATCGATTTCACCCGGCCGACGGCCGGTTTCGTCTGACCCGCGGGCGCGGGTCGCGAAGCTCACGGTTCGCCGCCAGAGCAGGGGCGACCATGAGGCTCGCGGGTGCGTTGCGGATGTGTTGACGAGTGTCGTGCACCCCGCGAAGCTGGAACGGTGACCGCCGAGCCGAAGATCGATCCGCCTGCCGTCGGGCGTACTCCGACCGGCGAGGCTGCAGCATCGGTCAGCCCGAAGGTCCGTATCCGGTGGGGGTGGTTCGTCACGTGCATCGTGCTCGGCCTCACCGCGATCACGGTCGGGTGGTTCCTCGCCGCTCCCTCCGATCGCCTCGGTTACGTCGGTGGCGTGCTCGCCGGCATCGGCACCACTCTGCTGCTCGTCGGTGTCGTCGTATTGCTCGAGCGGCGCATCATCGACACGGCGGTGAAGGTCGTCCGGAACGCGGCCAGAGAGGCGCGCGTCAGGAACCTCGAAGAGGTGCGCGCCCAGTCCCGCGACCTCGAGGAGCGGGTCGCCACGGTCTGGCAATCCGGAACGCCCGAAGAGGCCGCAGCGCAGATGCGCCAGATGATCGACGAGTTCACCGAACGCGTGGCCGACGGGTTTCCCGACGGGCACCGCTAGCCTCGCCGGCCACCGCTGCCCGCTTGTCGAGCCAGTCAGTCACCGTGGAATCGCCCACACGGGCTCGTACCACGGTAGGGCCTCGGACGGCACCGTGGAGGGATGCTCCTGCGTGCGCCTCGCTCATAGCGTCGAGCGCATGGAGTTCCTCACCGACATCATCCTCTCGCTCGTGCAGTCGCCATGGGTCTACGTGGCCGTCTTCGCCGTGTGCGTCATCGACGGGTTCTTCCCGCCAGTGCCGAGCGAGACGATCGTCATCGCCGCGGCGGCCGCGGGGGCTGCGACCGCAGAGTGGGGAATGCTCGTCGGGGCGGTCGTCGCGGCGGCTGCGGGGGCGATCGTGGGAGACAACATCGCGTTCGCGATCGGGCGCAGGGTGGGCCTCGATCGGTGGCGGTGGATGCGGCGCGAGTCCGCTCAGCGCACGATCCGCTGGGCACGCGAGGGGCTGCGTCGACGCGCCACCGTGTTGATCCTCACCGGCCGCTACATCCCAATCGGGCGCGTCGCCATCAATGTCACCGCCGGGGCGACCGGGCTCGCTCCCCGGCGCTTCTTCGGGCTCTCCGCCCTCGCGGGCCTCAGCTGGGCTGTGTACTCCGTGGGTATCGGGCTGTTCGCGGGACGCTGGCTGTCTGGCAACCCTCTGCTCGCGGCGCTGCTCGGCATCGCCATCGCCGCGACGGTCGGCGTCGTGATCGATCGAGCCACGTCATCGCTCGCGGCTCGTCGGGATCGGCGCCGTGTCGATGAGGCGCGCGCCGAGGATGGTGCGACCACGGTCGTTGAGCATCACATGGCCGCCGCTCGTCGGCAAGCGTGAACAACCATTCCGCCGGCGGGACGCGCTCGGTACGCTGAGCGAGCAGGCGAGGAGAGGAATTCTCATGACGATCAACGATGACGACATCACCCTCGAGCCGGGCGCCGAGGGCGAAGGCACCGCCGACGGCGGGGCGAACCCCATGGGCCACGATGGTGGCGCCGACGGATCCGCCACCGAGGGCGGCGAGGGCACTGCCGACGGCGGCGCCAACCCCGGCGGCCACGATGGTGGCGCCGACGGATCCGCGGCTGCGGGCGAGGGTACCGCCGACGGCGGCGCTGATCCTGGTGGGCACGACGGCGGTGCCGACGGTTCGGCGTAGTGACGAGCCCCGAGCGCGGGTCGACCAGTCGGCCCGCGCTTTCGCGATGCATCCGAGTGCCGGTCGACGAGTTCGCCGACAGGTACTGGGGTCGCCAGCCCCTGCTCTCGACGTCCGACGAGCTCGACCAGGGCTTCGACTACCTCTTCTCGGCCGACGTCGTCGACGAGCTCGTCACCCGCCGCGGCGTGCGCACCCCGTTCATCCGCATGGCGCACGAGGGCTCGGTGCTCTCGGCATCCGCGTACACCGGCCCGGGTGGTTTCGGCGCCGAGATCACCGATCAGGTCTCGAGCGACAAAGTGCTCGCCGAGTTCGCCGGCGGCGCGACGATCGTGCTGCAGGGGCTGCACCGGCTGTGGCCGCCGATCATCGACTTCACGCGCGAGCTCATCGACGACCTCGGTCACCCGGCGCAGGTCAACGCCTACGTCACCCCACCGTCGTCGCAGGGGTTCGACGCGCACTACGACACCCACGACGTCTTCGTGCTGCAGATCTCGGGCGAGAAGCACTGGCGCATCCACGCGCCGGTGCACGTCGATCCGCTGAGCACCCAACCGTGGCAGCAGCACCGGGCCGCCGTCGCCCGAGCGGCGACGGGCGAGCCCGTGATCGACGCGGTGCTGCGGCCGGGCGACGCGCTGTATCTGCCGCGCGGCTGGATCCATTCGGCAACAGCCCTCGGCGCGACATCCGTGCACCTGACCATCGGCATGGCCGCCTACACGCGCGCCGACATCGTCGACGCCCTGCTGCGTCAGGTCGGCGACAATGCCGCCCTGCGCGCGTCGCTGCCGCTCGGCATCGACCTGCGCGATACCGAGGCGCTCGCGCCGATCGTCGAGCAGACGGTGCAGGCACTGGTCGAGACACTCGAACAGACGGATGCCTCGCGGCCGGGCGCCGTTCTCAGCAGCCGGTTCGCCGCACAAACCCGTGCAGAACCGGTCTCGCCGCTCGCGACACTCGAGGCGCTCGCGACACTGGACGTGTCGACCGCGGTGCGGTGGCGCGAGGCGCTGCCGGTGCGGATCACGACGGTCGACGACCGGGTGCGCATCGTGGCGCACACGAAGACGTTGTCGCTTCCGGTCGAGGCCGAGCACGCCGTGCGCCGACTCGCTGCGGGCGACACCGTGACGGCGGGTGAGCTGCCCGGGCTCGACGCCGAGAGCGCGATCGTCGTCGTGCGCAGACTCGTGCGCGAGGGATTCGTGGTGGCGCCCGCGTGACCCTCGCCGCCGAGCACTGGGCACCGTGCAGCGATCGCGCTCGAGAGCGGGGCGATCCGCTCGTGGGCACCGGCTCGCGCGGGCTGCGCTGGTTTCTCATCGAAGTGGCGGCGAGCTGGGGGCAGAACGCCCTGCTCGACGAGCCGTTCGACCGGGCGCTGGGCCGCGCCCTCGTTCGGCGCATCGAGGGGGCGGGCATGCGACCGCTCGCGATCCGTCGAACGGGCCGGCGTGTCGCGCCCGCGTCGCAGCGGTGGGCGATCGTCGATTCGCGTCCAGGTCGCGAGAGCGTCGTCTGGGGCGAGGTGACGCATGCCGCGGCTCTGCTCGACGTGCCCCTCGACGGGTCCACCGGCATTCCCTCGTCGCGGCCCGTCTACTGCGTGTGCACCCACGCCCGTCACGACCAGTGCTGCGCGGTGCGCGGTCGCCGCGTGGTCACGGCGCTCGCCGAAGCCCGCCCCGACGAGACGTGGGAGTGCTCGCACCTGGGCGGCGACCGGTTCGCCGGAACCATGGTGGTGTTCCCGCATGGGCTCTACTACGGCTATGCCGACGACGACGACCCCGTGCGCATCGCCGACGCCTTCGACGCGGGCCGCATCGTGCCGCAGCGATACCGCGGGCGCAGCTCGCTGACGCACCCGGTGCAGGCCGCCCAGCACTTCGCGCGCGAGGCGTTCGGCGACGAGCGCATCGAGGCGTATGCGCCGATCGCCGAGGAGGCAGCGGACGTCGGCTGGCGGGTTCGCCTCGCCGGCGCGGGCGCAGGCGACATCGTCGTGGAGCTCGGAGAGACCTGCTCGGAGCCACTGCTGTCGACATGCGCCGCGACCCGGTTCGTGCGGGTTCGGCAGTACGCGCTGAGTTCGATCACGATGAGCGGGTGAGTGGAATGTCGCACACGAGTCGAGCAGGATCGAAGAAGCACGCGCCCATCGCACCCGCATAGCCTGAGTGCAACGCGTCGCCCGCTGGCGTCGCCGCGAGACTGAGAAGGAGAACCCACGATGGCCAACAGCGACACGTCCGGAGGGCTGACTGCCGAAGAGCGCGACGCCGTCAAGCAGCGCGCCAAAGAGCTCCGCGAGCAGGAGAAGGCGGGCAAGAGCCGCGCCGCCGGTGACAAGGCGGTGCTCGAGGCCATCGCCGCGATGGAGCCCGACGACAAGGTGCTCGCCGAGGGACTCTACAAGGTCGTCAACGAGGTCGCGCCCGACCTCGTTCCCAAGACGTATTACGGTATGCCCGGCTTCGCGAACGCCGAGGGCAAGATGGTCGTGTTCATCCAGGCGGCAGCGAAGTTCAAGACGCGCTACGCGACGATCGGCTTCGAAGACCGCGCCAACCTCGACGACGGCGACCTGTGGTCGATCGGCTTCGCCGTGCGCAACTGGACGCCGGCGGTCGAGCAGAAGGTCACCGACCTCGTTCGCAAGGCCGTCAGCTGAACTGTCGAAGGGCCTGCTGAGCCGCACCGCACCCGCTGCACGAGAGACGGATGTCAGGGACATCCGTCTCTCGTCGTATGCCGGAACGATGACAACCCATGGCAACCGCTTGTCACTCGGACGGGGGCGCGCTGAGACTTGGGCTCATCTGGGATGGGCCCAGGCAGCCGGCGAGCAGACGAGTCGTCGGCGCAAGTGCGAGGAGTGCGCCGTTGCGGCGCGCTCTCCGACATCCGTTCGAAGGAGAACTGTTGACCAGAGCAGATTCGCGTGCAATTCGGAGGCGAGGCCTGGTGGGCCTCGCCGTCGCCTTGCCGCTGACGTTCGCAGTAGGCGTCGGCGCCGTTGCCGCCGCACCGCAAGCCCCAGCCGACGAGCGCGCCGCCGCCGCGTCGGGAACCGATCAGGGCAATCACGGAAAACCCCCGTCACTCGAGGCGCGTGCCAAGCAGATCATCGAAGACACCGGCCGCGAGTTCAAGGATCTCAACGCCAACGGAACGGTCGACGTCTACGAAGACTGGCGCAAGCCGGTCGAGCAGCGCGTGGCGAACCTCGTCGAGCAGATGACGCTCGAAGAGAAGGCGGGCCTGATGCTCATCGACACGGTGAACGCCTCGTGCGACGTGGCCACCGGTGAGTTCGGCACCGTGCCCGACACCGCCGTCGACTACATCGACAACCAGTACATGCACCGGTTCATCTTCCGCAACGTCGTCGACAGCGGCGACCGCGCAGACTGCCAGCCCAGCGGCGGTGGCTTCGGAACCAACGTGCGCGTCACCCCGGCCGAAGCGGCGACGTTCATGAACTCGATCCAGGAGCTGAGCGAAGCGACTCGTCTCGGCATCCCGGTGCTGTACAAGTCCAATGCGCGCAACCACATCGACCCCCAGGCTCGCGCGGGCATCAACGAGGCGTCCGGCTCGTTCTCGGCGTTCCCGAAGGAGGCGGGCATTGCCGCCGCAGCCCTCGGCGAGCAGGCGAAGAACACCGGTGAGGCCACCGACGGCGACATGTCGGTCGTCGAGGATTTCGCCGCGGTCATGGGCGAGGAGTGGTCGTCGATCGGCCTGCGCGGCATGTACGGCTACATGGCCGACCTGTCGACCGAACCGCGCTGGTATCGCACGCACGAGACGTTCACCGAGGACGCCGATCTGGGCGCGAACATCATGGGCCAGCTCGTGAAGTCGCTGCAGGGCGAGGTCGGCAAGGACGGCAACTCGCTGAGCGCAGAGACCGATGTCGCGCTCACGATGAAGCACTTCCCGGGCGGCGGCCCGCAGGAACTCGGCCTCGACCCGCACTACGCCTTCGGCAAGGCGCAGGTCTACCCGGGCGATGCGTTCGGCTACCACCTCAAGCCGTTCGAGGCGGCCATCGAGGCCGGCGTCTCGTCGATCATGCCGTACTACGGCGTGCCCGTCGACGTCACCTATGAGGGCGTCGACTACGACGAGGTCGGCATGGCGTTCTCAGACCAGATCGTCAACGGCCTGCTGCGCGACCAGATGGGCTTCGCTGGCTACGTCAACTCCGACACGGGCATCATCAACGACCGTGCGTGGGGCCTCGAAGACGCGACGATCCCCGAGCGTGTGGCGGCGGCCATCAACGGCGGCACCGACACGCTCTCGGGCTTCCACGACGTGGCGACGATCACCGACCTGGTCGACGCCGGCCTCGTCTCTGAGGAGCGCGTGACCCTCGCCGCCGAGCGCCTGCTCGCCCCACTGTTCGAGATGGGCCTGTTCGAGGACCCGTACGTCGACCCCGCGGTCGCCACGGCCACGGTCGGCAGCGATGAGAACCGCGCGACCGCGATCGACCTGCAGCGCAAGTCGACCGTGCTCCTGCAGAACCAGCAGGTCGACGGTGACTCGGTGCTTCCGCTCGACGGCGGCGAGACCGTGTACGTGATCGGCAACGTCGACGCCGACGAGGTCGCGGCCGCGGGTTACGACGTCATCAACGGCAACGACCCCGCCGAGCAGCGCACTGCCGCTGACGCCGACGTCGCACTCGTCTCGATGACCGCGAGGAACGTGAACACCGGTACCTACGTCAGCAATGACTCGGCAACCGGGCTCGACCCCGAGCACATCAACCCGAGTGTCATCGACGGCATCGAGGGCCTCGACGGGCAGAGCCCGTACGGGGCGGCCGACGCGTGCGTCGTGAACGGCGGCGGTGCGTGCACCGACAACGGGCTGCGCTTCGGCGGCTCGTTCCCGTGGGAGTCGAGCACGCTCGACTTCACCGGCATGGCCGACGCCGAGTCGTGGGAGGTCACTCCCTCGCTCGACACGGTGCAGCAGGTGATGGCCGAGGTCGGCGCCGAGAACACGGTGCTCGACATCTACTTCCGTCAGCCGTTCGTGCTCGATGAGGCCAGCGGGCTGCGCGACGCCGGTGCGATCCTCGCCAACTTCGGCAACAGCACCACGGCGCTCATGGATGTCGTCTCGGGCGAGTTCAACCCGCAGGGCAAGATGCCGTTCGCCCTGGCGGGCACGCGCGAGGCGATCCTGCAGCAGAACAGCGACACGCCTGGGTACGACGAGACCGACGACGGGGCGCTCTACCCCTTCGGCTTCGGGCTCAGCTACGAGGAGTGACGTTCG